>CAYSZH010000091.1:0-17903 GCA_964435305.1 uncultured Granulosicoccaceae bacterium | reverse complement strand
GATTAAAGCTGTTGTTTGTTTCTCCGCAAACACTGCAAAGGCGAGGGGCAAATGGATGGGTAGAAAAGTAACTAAAATGATGTCCAACCCCACTCAACTGGCGCAGTTTTTATCGTTTTGCCCGAGCTCTCTACCATCGAGTATAGCGATGCCGCATTTGCGCATATTGATTTATTAGCGGAATCAATGGATGGTACTAGCGTTCAGGTGTTTGCAGAACTGGCAAGGCAAACGGCTACACACCTTGTATTTGGTTTTCCATTGCGGACAAAGGCCGGCGTCACCATTTGTCAGGCCGTATTGGATCCAGATGGTCAGTTAGTTGGTTCATATAATAAGTTGCATCTTGCGCAGTTTGGCGCATCAAGTGAGGCGAATGTATTCACACCGGGGAATCATCTATTTACCTTTCAAATGAAAGGCATAAAAATCGGTTTGCTTGTTTGCTACGACATTCGTTTTGCAGAACTATCGGCGACGCTTGCCAGAGCGGGTGTGGATCTTGTGCTTCAGTGCAGTGCTTATGCACGCGATCTCTCATTTTATAGTTGGCACCCGTTTGTGATCACAAGGGCCATGGAAAATGCAATGGCGTGGCTGGGTTTGAATAGAGCGGGTGAAGAGTGGGGCGGTTCTATCTGGTGTCCAGGTTTTGCTGATGCCGAGCAGCCTGTTGCGGTGCTCGATCGACAAGAGCAATTTGTTCGATACACACTGGCGAGTGATTTTCGTCAGCGTATCGTTGAGAAGCTACCATTTATAAAAGATCAGCGTGATGACTATGCTGGCCTTAAGCTCATCCAAGGTTAGGTAAAACGCACCGCGCAACTTATTCTATAGTGCCGGACATCACAAGATCCGGATCAATCCATGTGCCATTTAAACCCACCGACCAATGCAAGTGAGGCCCGGTCACGCGTCCGGTTGCACCCACTTCCCCTAACAAGTCACCCGCTTGAACCGTGTCGCCAGGCTTGACATGAATTTTACTTAAGTGAGCGTAAAAGCTTTGCAAACCCAGCCCGTGTTCAAGGAACACACTGTTACCATTAAAAAAATAATCGCCTGTATCCACGACCAGCCCTTTGGCAGGCGCGTAAACCGGTGTGCCTGTATTGGCGGCTATGTCGATACCACCGTGTGGTCGTCGCGGTTGTTCATTGTAAAAACGTCGCAATCCGAAGGGACTTGTCAGCACCCCTTTCAGTGGCAGAGTAAAATCGTTGGTCAGCAATTTTTTGTAGCGATACGCTTTGACTTCACGAATGCGCCTGTTCTCTTTGTTAATGCGTTTCATATCCAAAGGTGCCGGATTCACTTTGCGCTTATTTTTGATAATGAGACGTTGTTCTTTATAAGTGTGGGCGTTAACAGTGAACTTGATGTCTTTTGAATCACCGTCTGGCCAGCGTATCTGCAAGCTGTGACTACCGGCCTTGGTGCCAAGCGGTATGCCCACAATAGCCCACCATTGTTCAGAATCGGCGACAACCGCAATGGTTTTCGAATCCCACTTAACGGCCGGTTCCGGGGCGGTACTCTCACCAAGCGCAACCAGTGCAATACCGCCAGGGCGGCTGTTTTGTTCAAACGGGCCCACACGTTTTGTGGCGGCAACGCTGATAGTCGGGATTATGACAATGATCAGCAGTAAAATTCCTACCCAACGTGGATTAAGAAGCGACTTGCCAGATACGAGTGGGCATCGCATACGAAGCCGCTGGGATTGAATCCGAATGGTCATGATGTAGGCTCACGGAACTGTTCAAGGTATAGTGCTGTGGCTCCAGCCACCGCAATGGGCATGATAAAAAGGTTCAGCAGCGGCACAACACTGAATACGGCCACGGCAAAACCAAACCCCAGTGCGGCACGCTTGCGTTGTTTCAGTGATTTTTTAATCGCTCTAAAACCATAGCCATGATTGCCCATTGGGTAATCCACATATTCCAAAGCAAACATCCACGCGCCAAAGACAAAAATCAGAAACGGTGCGATAACATTCATAAATGGCACAAAGTTGAGCAGCAGCAATGGCGCCATCCACAAAGCCAGATACAGCAGCTTGGTGAGTTCGGATGCCAGTGTTTTAGGGATGCTTTTAATTAAAAAGAGCAGCGAAGGGTCAGTGTTAGGGGTGGCATTTGTCAGATGCTGTTCAACACGTTCGGCTAACAGGCTGTTGAACGGCGCACCGATAAGATTTGCTAGCAGGGTAAAAGCGTACCCCATGACAAAAAAAAGCACAGTACCAATTAGGAATTGTAAAATTATTTGCAACTTTCCGAGCAGCCACACACCTTCGAATCGGTCAAAAAGTGCCCAGTTAGAAAGCCACTCGGTAATCCAGCTATAGAAAAGCCAGCCCAAACCCGCAAAAATAAGGATATTTATGACAAGCGGCACGAAAACAAAGCGGCGTAAACCCGGTTGTCTCACCAGTTTCCAACCCCGTCCAAGGTATCTGCTTGCCTCGATAAAGCCAATTTCTTGCATGGTTTGATAATAGTCGTAAAGTCAACACTGTTGTAAGTGCCAAAACGCAGTACAATAGTCTCCCATGCAAATTACTCGCATGGTCATGAGATTCACCTGTGTCGTTACTCCGCAATAGAAATTGCTTTGCCTAAATGCGCCTGACTCGAATAAAGCTTGCCGGGTTTAAATCATTTGTTGATCCAACAGATTTAAAACTGCCCACATCGTTAGTGGGAATTGTGGGCCCGAATGGATGCGGAAAGTCGAACACCATCGATGCTGTTCGCTGGGTTATGGGCGAATCGTCCGCCAAGCACCTGCGTGGCGAATCCATGGACGATGTTATTTTCACGGGGTCATCATCGCGTAAACCCGTTGGGCAGGCCTCAGTCGAGTTGGTGTTTGATAATGCTGACGGATCGCTTGGTGGTGAGTACGCCACGTATGCCGAAATTTCCATTAAGCGTGAAGTTACCCGCGAAGGGGTGTCCAAATACCTCCTTAATCATACTCGTTGCCGTCGCCGCGATATCCGCGATATATTTCTGGGCACAGGCCTGGGCCCACGCAGCTACGCCATTATTGAGCAGGGCATGATCTCCAGGCTTATCGAAGCCAAGCCAGAAGAATTGCGCGTGTATTTAGAAGAAGCCGCAGGCATCTCCAAATACAAAGAGCGCCGCAAAGAAACCGAAACACGTATTCGGCATACCCGTGACAACCTCGATCGCCTGGACGATCTGCGCGAAGAGGTGGATAAACAGCTGGCTCACCTTAAACGCCAGGCCAATACGGCAGAGCGTTTCCAAGTGCTTAAAACAGAAGAGCGTGAAAAGCGCGGAGAACTCTTAGCACTGCGCCGGCAACGCTATCTCGACTCGCGCAATGAGCAGGCGGCGAATATTGCCCGTCAGGAAAAAGAAATAGAAGGGGTTGTTGCGCAGTTGCGTTCGGCGGAAACCGCTATTGAGCAAGCGCGCTTACAACAAACCGATGCCACGGACAATTTCAATACCGTGCAGGCCAGTTTCTATCAGATCGGTTCAGAAGTGTCTCGTATTGAGCAAAGTATCGAACACACAAAAGAGTCGCGGCACCAGCAAAGCCAGGAGTTAGCCGAAGTTGATCGCTCACTCTCCGAAGCACAGCGGCACGTGGATGACGATAAAAAGCGCATCGAAGAAATTGAAAAGGTGTTGTCCACAGACCAACCGGCAATCGATCAACTCAAAGAATCGCAACGGCTGTCAGCCGAAACACTGACCAGTGCCGAAACCAGTTTGAATGAATGGCGGACTCGTCGTACGGCGTTTAACGAACGTTTTGCCGATGCATCGCGCATCGCTCAGGTTCAACTGTCGAGCATCGATCAGTTAGAACGTAATCTGGGTAACGCCACACAACGACTGGATAAGCTCAAAAGCGAAAAAACGGGCCAGAATCAGGATGCGATTGCCACCTTAATTGAGCAGACTATTGTAGAAGAGGTGTCCGCGGCTGCCGAAGAAGCTCGCTTGCAACAGTCCTTGTCGCAGAGTATTGAAAAGCAGCAGGTGCTGCGCGAGAGCATTCGTCGTGCAACGGTTGCCCTGAACGAGCAGCGCACTGACATGCAAACACGGCTGGGGCGTTTGGCATCGCTGGAGGCCTTGCAGCAAGCAGCCCTAGAGCCCGATAGCAGCGCGGCCGATGCCTGGTTACACATGAATAATCTTGATCAGCAGCCACGTCTGGCACAATCAATTACCACTGATGCCGGTTGGGAAAAGGCGGTGGAATTGGTGCTGGGCAGCCACTTAGAAGCGGTGTGTGTGGATGGCGCTGATTTAATCGAGCGCTGCTTGCAGGATGTGCCAGCGGCTCAACTTACCTTACTTAATATAGGCGCTGCCGAAGCTGATGCACCAGCAATCAGTTTGCGCAGCAAGGTTAAAGGCAAGGTTGCACTAAACGATCAAATGCTCGGCGTCTATGCGGCCGATACCTTAGCTGATGCCATGGCCTTGCAGAAAAGCCTTAAAGAGGGCGAGTCTGTTGTAACAAAAGATGGGCTTTGGATGGGGCGCAGTTGGCTTCGTGTGTCGCGAGCCGATACGCAAGATAGCGTGCTGCTGCGCGAATCTGAAATTAACGAGTTGCGAGATAGCCTCACATCCCTTGAAGCGGATGTCGCGGCTGACGAGAAATCACTTGCCGAACTCACAGAGCAGCTTGCCGAGCACGAAACGCAACGCGAAACGTTGCAGCACAGCTTTAACGATGCCGTGCGTGGTTTGTCCGATGTGCGATCTACATTGGTAACATCCCGAAAACAACAAGAGCAGTTGCAACTCAGAACCAAACAGCTGGATGAAGAGGTTGCGGAAGTGTCGCAGCTTAGCCATCAGGACGAAGAGCGATTGCAGGCGGCAAAAACCAAGCGCAAAGATGCGATGGCGCAATTGCAGTCGCTTGAAAAAGAAAAAGCACAGCTCGAAGACGAAGAGCAAACCTTGCAAACCGCTTTTGAAGAAGCGAAAGAGCGTGCAAACGATGACCGTGATGCCGGCCAGGAACTGGCAATACGAGTGGAATCCATGCGCAGTGCCAGGGTGGCGACCGAGCAAAACCTGGAACGCATGTCTTCGCGTATTGCTCAGCTTAACGACCGACAACGTACGCTTAACGAGTTATTGGCAAGCGAAGACGAAGATCCCTTAATTGCCCTGGAAGCGGCACTTAAAGATAATCTTGGCTCGCGTTTGGCTGCTGAAACAGCGCTTACCCAAGCGCGTTCGCAACTCGATGCAGTGGAGCAGCGTCTGCGCGAACATGAACAGTCCCGTGTGCGTCATGATAGTCAGTCGCAAGAAATGCGTGAGGTCTTGCAAAAAGAACAAATGGCAAGCCAAGAGGTGGTGGTACGCCTCAAAACCATTGATGAGCAACTGGCCGAGCACGAGTACGATCTTGCATCGCTTGTGCAAAAGATGCCAGAAGAAGCCGCGGTTGAAGAATGGGAAACGGCGCTTGAAAAACTTGAACAAAAAATTGGCCGTTTAGGGCCAATTAACCTGGCGGCCATTGATGAGCTGGCCGAGCAAAATGAGCGTAAAGAGTATCTTGATTCCCAACACCAGGATGTCACCGATGCCTTAGCCACGCTCGAACACGCTATTGCCAAAATTGATCGCGAAACACGGCAACGGTTTAAAGATACCTTCGATCTTGTTAACTCCAAGGTTGAGGAATTCTTTCCACGTCTGTTTGGTGGTGGTAAAGGTTCATTAACACTCACCGGAGACGACTTGCTCAGTACCGGTGTGGGTGTGATGGCGCAACCGCCAGGAAAACGTGTTAGCAATATACAGTTGTTGTCTGGTGGTGAAAAAGCGCTCACCGCGGTTGCCTTGGTGTTTGCCTTTTTTGAACTTAACCCGTCACCGTTCTGTATGTTAGATGAGGTCGATGCACCGCTCGATGATGCCAATGTAGGGCGCTTTTGCGACTTGGTCAAGGAAATGTCGCAGCGTGTGCAGTTTATCTTCATAACGCACAACAAAGTCACCATGGAAATGGCCGAGCAGCTCATGGGTGTCACCATGAACGAACCGGGTGTCTCCAGGCTTGTGACAGTGGATGTTAATGAGGCTGTTGAAATGGCAAATGCATAGCGGCTCTAAAATGGTTGAGTGGCAAACTGAAAATCAGCCGCGACGATGTAACTTTATTTTGCTTGATGAAGCGTTAACATGATCATTTAGTGGTAGTTGTTGGCCGGCAACGGTCCGAAGCCGTTTTTTATCAGTACAATGTGGTTTAGCAGTACAAATCTGGGTACAAACAAAGGCCTCAAACGATGGAAAATCTCCGTTGGATATTAATTTTCGCAGGTGTCGCTATATTGGTACTGCTGTATTTAACCGGCAGACAGAGTGGTACTGCACGGCGTCAATCTGATGCTTTAAATCGCACCGACGGTCGCGGCGATCGCGGGCAAAATCCAAACAACGCTCCACCGCAAGCGCCTGTCGATTACCCCGACCCTCTGATGCATGGCGACAATGCGTTCGATCCGGACCCTGGGCACGCCCAACCTGTGCAGCAAGATCAACACTTCGGTGATTATGTTCAACCCGGGCAAGATCACCCAGACGACATCGTGTTCGATGACGATAACTTGCAACGTCCTGCAGGCGGTCTGGAGCGTAAGCGTACGCAGTCAACTGCATCTTCAGCGGGTGGCTTTGGTGGTATCTCGTCCAAAATCGAACAGTTCGGCAAAAAACTCTCGCCACGGCGTCACGATCGTGTTGCCGCCAGTGAGCAGCGTGAAGGCAAAAAGAAGAAAACCAAAAGCTACGACAGTAAAATTGTCACGGTTCATGTCGTGGCCTCTGAAGGGCAGCTGTTAAACGGTGCGCAATTGCTTGAGCAGTTCGAGCAGCGTAGTTACCATTTTGGCGATATGAATATCTTCCATTCGATGCACGATGGAAAAACCGTATTCTCGGTGGCCAAAATCGTGGTGCCCGGCACTTTTGATATCGATGATGTTGACAGTTTTCAAACCCCTGGTATCTCTTTGATACTGCAATTGCCAGGGCCTGTGCCTGCCGACGTTGCATTTGAAGTGTTGCTCAGCGAAGCGCACGAGCTTGCTCAAGCACTCGATGCACATGTGCTTGATGCCGACAGAAGCACATTAAGTAAGCAAACCATACAGCACATGCGTGAAGGTATTTACGAATTTATGCATCGCCAAAAATACTTCAACAGTGTGCCCTCCTAAGCGTACGCAACCTTGTGTCGCTTTAGCCGCGCTTCGGTGTGTTGTATTCGCTCTAGTGGCAGATTGAAGTTGGTAAGTCAGATGTGAGTCTGTGTCGGATGTCAGAGTCTGTTTCGGATGTCAAATGAGTAAGCGGCCCATTGAAAAAAAGATAGCCGAGCTTTGCGATCGGCTTAATGAATACAGCCATCAATACCATGTACTTGATGAGCCAAGCATCGCCGATGCACAGTACGATGCGCTGTTTCGTGAATTACAAAGTCTTGAAGAACAACACCCTGACTTAGCCCGCAGCGATTCCCCAACACTGCGTGTGGGTGCACCACCTCTGGATGGCTTTGAACAGGTCACACATGAGGTGGCGATGCTCTCGCTGAACAATGCGTTCAGTTTTGACGAACTTAAGGATTTCGATCGACGCGTTCGCGATCGATTAGAGTATGACGAAGACTCAACTGTGAGTTACATGGCCGAGCCCAAGCTCGATGGTCTGGCCATCAGTTTGCGCTACGAAAACGGTTTGTTTGTACAAGGTGCTACACGTGGCGATGGCAGTACGGGCGAAAACGTCACGGAAAACTTGCGCACCATCTCCATGATCCCTCTGCGGTTGCGTACTAACAATCCACCGGCTGTATTGGAAGCGCGTGGTGAGATATTCATGGACACGCGTTCGTTTAACGATGTCAATAAAGCACAGGAAAAAGCCGGCCAAAAGTTGTTTGTTAACCCGCGTAATGCGGCCGCCGGCACATTGCGCCAACTGGATTCGCGAAAAACAGCGCGTCGACGTCTGTCCATTTATGTGTACGCACTGGGGGCATTGCAAGGTGCTGAGGTGCCGGAAAGTCAGGAGGCCACATTCAGTTGGCTGGCAGACTTAGGTTTTCCTGTAAACCCGGAAGTTAAAATCTGCAAGGGCCCATCGGCCTGCTATCGCTACTACGAAGCTATCCTAAAACGCCGTGCCAAGCTTAGCTATGACATCGACGGCATTGTGTTCAAAGTCAATGACTACCAACAACAGAAAGAGCTGGGCTTTGTCTCTCGCGCACCGCGTTGGGCCATCGCGCAAAAATTTCCGGCAGAAGAGGCCGAAACAACCTTGATTGACGTTGAGTTTCAAGTTGGCCGCACCGGAGCACTGACACCTGTTGCCAGGCTAGAACCTGTCTTTGTTGGAGGCGTCACTGTCAGCAATGCCACATTGCATAATATGGATGAGATAGAACGCAAAGATGTGCGCCCTGGGGATACCGTCATTGTGCGACGAGCGGGCGATGTCATTCCCGAAGTGGCTCGTACGGTTATGGCGAAACGAAAAAAAGGTGCGCGTAAAGTTGCGATGCCTAAAACCTGCCCGGTGTGCGATTCTGCAATTGTGCGTACAGAAGATGATGTGGTTGCACGCTGTTCAGGTGGCATGGTGTGCGATGCACAACGTCGTGAAGGGATAAAACACTTTGCTGCACGACGTGCGATGGATATTGATGGCTTGGGTGACAAACTGGTCGAGCAGCTATTCGATGCGGGGCTGATACGAAACGCGGCCGATTTATATGCACTTGATGTGGAGCAGCTAGTGACGTTGCCACGCATGGGTGAGAAATCTGCCACTAACCTGGTTACATCGCTTCAGGCATCAAAAGAGACAACGCTTGCCCGTTTTATTTTTGCCTTGGGCATTCGCGAGGTTGGAGAAACCAGTGCAGCATCACTTGCACAACACTTTGGTTCCCTCGAAGCGTTAGTCAGTGCGGATGAGGACGCATTGGTTGCCGTGGATGATATCGGGCCTGTGGCATCAAGTAGCATTCTGACTTTTTTTTCCAACGACGATAACCTTCTGGTTGTGGATGCCCTGGTGCAGCACGGCGTGAATTTTCCAGTCGCTGAAAAGACTGAGCTTGAACCTGTACTAGAAGGGAATACCTACGTGCTAACCGGTACGCTCAGCGACATGACACGAGATGAGGCTAAGGCCAAGTTGCAACAGCTCGGTGCCAAAGTCAGTGGCAGTGTGTCCAAAAAAACCACGGCCGTCATTGCCGGTGCCTCGCCTGGTTCCAAAGTCACCAAGGCCGAATCTCTGGGCGTGGATGTGTTTGATGAAGCGGCACTTAAAGCCTTGCTTGGACAATAGTGAAATTTACACCATGTGGCTGTGATAAAATCTGCGTTTGGGTTTATCCATTTGCACCAGTTCAAACCGTTTTAAGCTTACATGTCCGCAAACTCAACCAATAGTCCCATTGCTACAAGCGTCAAACTCGCAGTTAACGGCGCGGCGGGACGTATGGGTCGCCAGTTACTCAGTGCTATCGCTGAGCGCTCAGATGCCACTGTGGCGGGTGCGATCGATATGCCAGGCAGTGCTGCAATTGGTGTGGACAGCAGTGTGCTTTCAGGAGGGGACGTCACGGGTGTACTGGTGCAGGACTCGCTCGGCAATCTCGGATCCACTGCCAATACAATTATCGATTTTTCTGCACCAGCTGCAACGCTTGCCTTACTCGATTCCCTAAAAGGGAGCGATTGCCGAGTGGTGATTGGAACCACAGGCTTTAACGAAGCACAGTTGGCACAACTACACGAGTTTGCAAACGAGCGGCCAGTGGTATTCGCGGCTAACTACAGTATCGGTGTCACAGTGGCATTATCGCTACTGGCGCAGGCGGCCAGGGCACTCGGTGACGACTACGACGTCGAAATCAGCGAAGCACATCATCACCATAAAGTGGACGCTCCATCTGGTACTGCTCTAGCGATGGGTGAATCAGTTGCAAATGCGCTCAATCGAGACTTAAAGCAATGCGCAATTTATGGACGAGAAGGTATAACCGGGGCACGTGATCCGAAAACCATTGGTTTTGCCACAGTACGTGCGGGTGATATTATTGGTGAACATACCGTGCTCTATGCGGGTAACGGTGAACGTCTTGAAATCACACATAAAGCCAACGATCGTATGACCTTTGCTCGAGGCGCTGTCAGAGCGGCTGTGTGGTTAAACGAGCAACCACCCGGCCTGTACGATATGACTCACGTCTTGGGTCTGAATTAATTAGCTTGCGTTAATTAGCTTGCGTTAATTTGTTTGAAGTGATTGGTTTGAAGTGATTGGTTTGAAGTAATTGGTTTGAAGTAATTGGTTTGAAGTAATTGGTTTGAAGTAATTGGTTTGAAGTGATTGGTTTGAAGTAATTGGTTTGAAGTAGTTGGTTTGAAGTAATTGGTTTGAAGTAATTAAGTTTTGAAGTAATCGAGTCTAACTAAATATTCAGGCTCAACTTTTCCGCGCAACAACGGCTAACACCACACGGAGATGCCATCATGAACTTTGCAGTTGTGTTCCCTGGTCAGGGATCTCAAAGCACCGGCATGCTTGCCTCACTGGCAGAACAGCATAGTGATGTTGGTACCACTTTCGCCGAAGCCAATGATGTGTTAAGTCAGGACTTATGGACGCTTGCGCAAAACGGTCCTGACGAAAAACTGATGGACACGCGTATTACGCAACCCCTGATGTTTACCAGTGCAGTGGCGGTGTGGCGTGCATTGCGATCAGCCGGCTTACCTTCACCATCAGCCATTGCTGGGCACAGCCTGGGTGAATTCGCAGCACTTGTTGCGGCAGAGGCGTTATCTTTTGCAGATGGATTAAAGCTTGTGAGTCATCGATCACAACTGATGGCCGCCGCGGTACCTGAAGGCGAAGGCGGCATGGCAGCCCTATTAGGCATGTCCGATGAAGAGGTTATAGCGGTTTGTGCTGATACTCCAACAGAGCGTGTAACAGAAGCTGCCAATTTTAATGCCCCAGGTCAGGTGGCCATTTCCGGGCATAAAGATGCCTTGGAAAAAACGGTTGAACTGGCACGTGAACGCGGTGCGCGTAAGGCGATCATACTGGCAGTGAGTGTGCCGAATCACAGTTCACTCATGCGCAGCGCCGGCGAAAAACTAATTGAAACAATCGACAGTCTTCAATGGCAGCAGCCAGTTGTCCCTGTCGTGCAAAACGCCCAGGCCACGGCGCCTGCCAACTTGGACGCACTACTAAGCTCGTTGCGCGCGCATGTTTATAGCCCAGTGCAATGGACGCAAACGGTGCAACACCTAAGAGATGAATACAAGGTGACTCAGGTTATAGAGTCGGGCCCGGGTAAAGTGTTGGCAGGGCTGGGACGGCGTATCGATAAGAAATTGCCAACGGTGTGCGTCGATGCTCCAGACACTCTTGAAGCGGCGATACAGGCCGTTTCAACATCCAATGCGGAGGCTTAACTAAAATGAAAGATCAAATCGCATTGGTTACCGGCGCCAGCCGCGGTATTGGCCAAGCTATTTCCAATAAATTGGGTCAGGCGGGTGCTACCGTCGTTGGCACCGCGACATCAGAAGACGGTGCTAATGCCATAAGCGAGCGTTTTAAAGAGCTTGGTATAAACGGTATTGGCATGCAGTTCAATGCAAGTGACGAAGGTGGTGCTGAAAAACTCTTCAGTGATACCGCTGATCAATTTGGCGCGGTAACCGTGTTGGTAAACAACGCAGGTATCACACGCGACAATCTCATCATGCGTATGAAAGAGGATGACTGGAACACGGTTATCGATACAAATTTGAGCAGCATCTACAGGCTTTGTAAAATTGCTATAAAACCCATGATGAAGGCGCGTACTGGACGCATCATTAACATCGCATCGGTTGTTGGGCAAACCGGTAATGCGGGACAGGCCAATTATGCAGCCGCAAAAGCTGGCATGATCGGCTTGTCAAAATCCCTGGCAAGAGAGCTGGGCGCACGTGGCATTACCGTCAATACCATTGCACCAGGATTTATAGAATCTGATATGACAAATGCGCTTAGTGATGAGCAAAAAGCACGCATTACCACAGACATTGCCCTCGGGCGTTTAGGTATGCCCGATGACATTGCAGATGCCTGTCTGTTTTTGGCATCCGATGGCGCGGGTTACATCACGGGCCATACCTTGAGTGTTAACGGTGGCATGTTCATGCAATAGATGGTTTTGTCAAGGCTTTTCGGCCAGTAGAGCGGTATTCTTTTTTATTGATCGGTAGCCCTTGAAAAAGTGTTTTCTAGCTATAAACTGTTGAAATATCGCTCTTTTGAGCTTTTTTTGTATCTTGAGACGCAGAATTGATAGCGTCTCTTATTCGACTTGATTACAATATCCGTGCGGCGTTTGCCGCCAATTTTCGGAGGTTAATTCCAAGATGAGCAGTATCGACGAGCGCGTCAAAAAGATCGTTGTTGAACAGTTGGGTGTCAAAGAAGAGGAAGTCACAAACAAGGCTTCGTTCGTCGAAGATCTCGGCGCCGATTCGCTCGACACGGTTGAGCTGGTTATGGCACTGGAAGAAGAGTTCGAGTGCGAAATTCCTGATGAGGAAGCAGAAAAGATCACGACTGTTCAGCAGGCCGTTGACTACGTTAATGCGCATATTGGCTAATTAAGTCGGCTAAATTTAAGTTGGCTAATCGAGATCTAGTACTATCACTCGTGAGCGCCGCATGCAGCCGTTACGGTGCTGCTGCGGCACTCAGCGTTAATCCATTCCTACTGATCTCCGCAAGGTACAAGTTATGGCACGCAGACGCGTAGCAGTAACTGGCTTAGGGCTTGTTTCTCCCGTAGGCAATACTGTCAATGAAAGCTGGGACAACATCGTTGCCGGTGTTTCTGGTGTCAGCACTATCGACACATTTGATGTTGCAAAATATGCAACACAATTCAGTGCATCCGTAAAAGGTTTCGATTACGCCGAGTACTTTTCTAAAAAAGAAGCCCGTAAAATGGACACGTTTGTCCACTTTGGTGTGGCTGCCGGTGCTCAGGCCATTGCCGATGCCGGGCTTAGCGATGCCGAAGGGCTCGATCTGGAGCGAGTGGGTGTGGCTATCGGTTCCGGTATTGGTGGCTTACCCAATATCGAGGTACAACATGCAGCACTAATCAATGGCGGTGCTCGCAAAGTGTCGCCGTTTTTTGTCCCATCCACCATCATCAATATGATCAGCGGCAACCTCTCTATCATGTATGGCTATAAAGGGCCTAACGTGTGTGTGGTAACAGCCTGTACAACCGGTACGCACAATATTGGTGATGCTGCCAGAATGATCGAATACGGTGATGCCGATGTGATGGTGGCTGGTGGCGCTGAGATGGCCACTTGTCCGTTAGGGCTGGCAGGTTTTGGTGCCGCCCGTGCCTTATCCACCCGCAACGATGATCCTGCTGCCGCAAGCCGTCCATGGGATAAAGATCGGGATGGTTTTGTATTAGGTGATGGTGCCGGTGTGATGGTGCTCGAAGAGCTTGAACATGCAAAAGCGCGCGGTGCAAAAATTTATTGTGAAGTGGCAGGGTACGGTATGAGCGGAGATGCGTATCACATGACCATGCCATCGGAAAACGGCGAAGGGGCTGCACGCTGTATGAAGGCGGCATTGAAAAACGCCGATCTTGGTATTGAAGATGTGGACTATATCAATGCCCACGGTACATCCACACCGGCTGGCGATATTGCTGAAACGCAGGCTGTGAAATCACTTTTTGGCAGCCATGCTCAGTCCCTTTTAGTCAGCTCCACCAAAAGTATGACAGGGCATTTACTCGGTGCTGCAGGCGGTATCGAAGCGGTTTTTTGTGTATTGGCATTGCGTGATCAAGTAGCACCACCGACAATCAATCTGGAAAATCCCAGTGAGGGTTGTGATCTTGACTATGTGGCAGGCACGGCACGCAAGAGTATGCTGTCGGTAGCCATGTCTAATTCGTTTGGGTTTGGTGGTACTAATGGTACTGTGGTGTTTGCTCTAAATACATAAGCGCCTGAGCGCATTTGCGCAACTGATCGGTTTTTTCCTATGATGCGTTTTTTGTTGTTTCTGTTTGTTATTGCTCTGGTTGGTCTGGGCATTGCGTTTGCCGATTACTCGGACACCTTAAAAAAACCGGTGCAATTCAGTGATCAGCAGCGCTCGTTTACTATCGAGTCAGGCTGGTCTGCCAAACGGGTATCAAATGAGCTTGCACAGCGAAAAGTGATAGACAAGCCGCATTGGTTTTATCTTTATTCTCGTATCAGTAAAAAAGCCACAGCCATAAAAAGTGGTGAATTCGTCGTAGAAGGTTCGCCTACCATTCCCGAATTGCTCGACCTGTTTGTCGGTGGTAAAACCCGTCAGTACAAAGGCAACATAATCGAAGGAACGACCTTTAAACAGGTCTTGAGTCGATTAACCGAAAACGCTGACCTGCAGCAAACCATTACTGACATCAGTCAGGAAGAGTTAATGACTCAGCTTGATCTTGCTGGCCAACACCCAGAAGGTTTGTTCTTTTCCGATACCTACAGTTTTCCAAAAAACACCACCGACATAGAGTTTTTAAAACGTGCTAACGAACTACTTAACAAGGTGCTGGAAGAGGAGTGGGCGGCGCGGCAAGCTGATTTGCCATTAGCATCGCCCTATGAAGCTTTAATTCTTGCCTCCATTGTTGAAAAAGAAACCGCAGTGCCAGCAGAGAGGCCGTTGATTGCAGGTGTGTTTATGTCACGGCTTAATATCGGCATGCGATTACAAACAGACCCGACTGTCATTTATGGAATAGGCGATGCCTATGATGGCAATATCCGTCGTAAGGATTTGCGCACAGACACGCCCTATAACACTTACACTCGAGCTGGCCTGCCACCAACACCCATCTCGATGGTAGGGCGTGAAGCTATAAATGCGGTGCTGAATCCTGAAAAAACCACAGCACTGTATTTCGTTGCAAAGGGTGATGGCACACATCAGTTTTCGGACACCGTCGAACAGCACAATGCAGCGGTACGAAAGTATCAGCTAAAAAGGTGACTAGCATGGGTGCTCGCGGCCGCTTTATAACACTGGAAGGTTTAGAAGGGGTTGGTAAAACCACTAATCGAACATTCATCGAGCACGAACTTAAGAAAGCCAGTATCGATGCACTGGTCACGCGCGAACCTGGCGGAACACCGCTGGGTGAATCACTTCGCAACTTGTTGCTGCACACCGAATCTCCCGTGGACATACATGCGGAAGCCTTAATGATGGCCGCCTCTCGCCGGCAGCACGTCGTGGAGATTATCGAACCCGCTTTACAATCTGGCCGCTGGGTTTTATGTGATCGTTTTACTGATGCAAGCTTTGCTTACCAGGGTGGTGGGCGTGAATTAGGTGCAGAAACAATCGCCAGTTTACATGCGCTGGCTGGCATCAAGCTGCAACCTGATCTCACTTTTTTATTAGATATGCCAGTAGCCGCAGGACTAGATCGGATGGCGGCGCGTGGTAAACCCGATCGCATTGAAAAAGAAGCCCAGGCTTTTTTTGAACGTGCGCGGCGCGCCTATTTGGCCAGAGCAGAAGCTGACCCGCAGCGTGTAAAGTGTGTGGATGCCTCCGTTGAACTGGATCAAGTGCAAGCTCAAATTCACTCTCTGTTAAGTGCTTTTATACTTCAAGCCAGCGCATGAGTGATACCGCCACCATTGGTCAATGCCCACCATGGTTGCTGACGTATTGGCAACAACTCCATCAGCGTCATGAAGAGGGGCGATTGCCGCATGCCATACTGTTTGCAGGTGTAGATGGCATTGGTAAAGTGCCATTTACGCGCTTTGTTGCAGATGCGCTATTGTGCCGACAATCCAGCGCAAGCCTGGGAGCCTGCGGTAGCTGCGAATCTTGTGCGCAACGCCTTGCCGGCGCTCACCCCGATTTCCGTGCTGTTGATCCTGAAGGTGCGGCCATGAACATTAAGGTGGACACCGTTCGTGATCTGGTCAACTGGTTGCAGTTATCCGCACCACCGGAGCGTTATCGTGTTGCGATTATCGATCAGGCTGATGCCATGAATCATGCGGCGGCCAATAGCTTATTGAAAACACTCGAAGAACCTGGCGAGCGCTGTGTGTTGCTGCTGGCCGCGACGCGACCAGGCTCATTGCCCGCCACCATTCGTAGTCGCTGCCAGCAAATCGTATTGAATGTTGATGATAAGCCAGCGGCCGCTAAATGGTTAAACGAGCAGGGCGTTGAGCACGCGCAGGATGCCGTGATGCGGGCAAGGGTAGCGCCGTATAGCTTGCTAAAAACCACTGAAAAAGAGTGGCAAGCTAATCAGCATTTATTAGAGAAAGCCTGGCTCGATCTATTTCTCATGCGCGCCTCAGTGGGGAAAATTGTTGATTCACTAAAAGATTTACCCACAACACGTTGTTTGGCCGCGTTCGCACATTGGGTATCTCTAGCCACCAGAGCACAGCTTAAAGTGCCGGTTGGCGCAGATCCTGCGACAAATGAGCTTATATCGCAGGTCCAGAACTGCATCGATTGTGAGCAGTGGTTCACACTTTACGATCGATTAGTGTCTTTGCATCGTTCAGACAGCACCAGCTTTAAAACACAGGCTGTGCTAGAGGGGATCTTTGCCGATATCAGAATCATGACTAACGGTTAAAGGTGTCCAATGACCACAGAAACTCGCAAAGGCATTATCGCTTTCTCGATCACTGATCGAGGCGCTCTTTATTCTTCCTATATGTCGTTTGTGCAAAACGGAGCTGTATTTGTACCCACCACTCGCAACTATGAACTCGGTGACCAGGTCTTTATGCTGCTCAAAATCATGGATGACAATTCACCTTATCCGGTTAGTGGCAAAGTTGTATGGGTAACACCTCCTGGCGCCCAGGGAAACAAAGCACCGGGTGTTGGTGTGCAGTTTGACGAAGAAGACAAGGGTGGCACCAAGTCGAATATAGAGCAGCATTTGGCTGCGGCTATTCAGGGCGAACGCCCCACTCAAACAATGTAACTGGTCGACTTGAGTGTTGGTGGATAAGGAGCTTAGAAGTTCATTACTCAGCTCCTGAATCCGGATCTGTGATGTCCACTGGCGCGTCTTTTTCTATTGGCATTTTAATTAGTCTTGTATTGTGAAAATGCTGATAAATCGCTAATACATCATCCAAAGACGTTGCACATTTTGTCGTGCACCAGGTACGCCTGGATAGACGTTTGATGTTGTCACGCAGCATTGCCAGAGAATGATTGATGGCAAACAGTGGATCAAATCCCCCTCGTTTAAGCTCACCTTGACCGCTTAGAGAGCCACGAACAGATGGGTGTTGTATATGGGTGGCGTTTGGGTAGTAGCGCTTGATTTCATTGGCATAGCGTGAATGCTCATCGGTCGTGAAAGTCACGTCATCCGCTAAATACTGTACCTGTTCTTTCAGTACGTTGAGCCGCATGGATCGACTTTTATCCACACGATGTCCGTATTTCTCACGCGATTGCTTGGCGATTTTGCCCGATGCTGGTATCTGCGCGACTCCATACCCGATGATGCAGCGAGTTTTCACGCATACCATTACTGCCACGGACAATGGCTTCAGTCTTGAGTGTTCAAAGGTGATGAGCTCATCCCACTGAACGTGTTCGAAGGTTTTCTGTTGGGCCATCCAGGCCGTGTGTTTTTTGCGAGCCTCTTGTGCCAAGAAAATCAGTTTTCTTGCGACGGTTTTACGATCGCAGCCAAGCTTAATGGCTATGCGCCTTTGCGAGGTACAGCTGGCGATATCCCACTCG
>CAYSZH010000090.1:0-17917 GCA_964435305.1 uncultured Granulosicoccaceae bacterium | reverse complement strand
CTGAGAACCGAATTCGGACAGTGGACGCACCGTGCTGCGGGATACGCTTTAACGCGAGTGGAGTATGTTGGCGATGGCACCGTACCAAACATTTTTGTGCACCTGGGCGCTGATCTGTTTACAAGGCACGTCTACGCAGCAGCCACAGCGCTGAACATTACAGTGCTTAATCCTGACGGTACGGCAAAAACGACCCCTACTGACTTACTGGCAAGAACAGTCAACATTGCCGGGCCCTTGTGTTTTGCAGGCGACTACCTTGCACGTGGTATCAAGCTGCCGAGCATTAATGAGGGAGACTGGATACTGATCAGTGATGTTGGCGCTAACACTTACGGCCTATGGTCTCGCCATTGCACAAGGTCAGTACCCAAAGTATTAAGCATAGATCGCCAAGGATCTATTTCACAATGGAGCGATCGGCAAAATATAAACTATTGACGTTTGATCAATTTGAGCGGTGGCGATACCGATCTAATTCACCGGCAGGGCAGTCAATTCAGGCTGTTCAGAAAGATCGTTTCCTGGTATTCATTGTTTGCCGCAACCCCTTGTATCAGGGATTTATCAAGCGCCTGAAATCCATGGATAGTAATTCCTACAGTGTAGCGCTTCGCTTTTTTCTCACTGGCGGGCACCATATGGTTAAGGCTATGCGGAAACACGTGCATCGCACCCATTTCGTTCTTTACATTAAACTGATTTTCAGGATCGACGGAATAGTAAATTCCCGGATCAGTGTGGCCACCTAGAAAAATATTCGCAGAATAGGAGTAGCCGTTTTTGCCTCCGTGCGTGTGCCATTTAATACCTTCTCCATTACGATACACGTTGACCCACGATTGCACAGCAATTGGAAATTCAAGATGTGGCAATAGTTGCGCAACGCATTTGATTAGTCGCGGCTGATACTTTTTGTTTTCAGCAAAGAAGTTATAGAGATAGTGATGCTGTTGAGTCAGCGGAATACTCGCCTTAGCTTCTGAAGGAGATGAATTAGCCTGTTTTTCAAGCAGAGTTTCAAGCTTTTTTTCTTTCTTATCGCAGTATGCGCGCATCTTTTCGCATTCTTCAGGTGAGAAAAATTTGTAACCTTGAACAAGATCCACGGTCAATGCCTCCTAATTTGCTTCAGGAATTCGTGATTTATTTTGAATTTTTTCACTCAAGAATATCATCCAGGGCTGTAAGTAACTGACTCATATCTTCTTCGTCAGTAAAGTAGCCTGGCGAAAGACGTACCGTTCCTCCACTCTCTACGGTGTTAGCATCCACATGCACCAAAGGCGCACACTGCAGGCCGGCACGCACAACAATGTGGTGATCAGCATCTAATTGATCCGCAATTCTTTGCGCGGGAACATCTTTCACAGTGAAACTCAATGTCGCAACCCGTGATTCAGGGCTTGAACTGACACACGCGCCATTGAGGTTGGATGCCAGCATTGTCACTGATTCAAACTCCCGCAATTTAGCTTCTATTCGATCCAGGTGAACAAGTTCTGTTTGATGGATATGCGCTTGCGCAAGTTGGCATTGCTTACCATGGTCTGACAAGTTGCTCGGCTGCGCCTCCGATTCACTGGCGTGTGGCAAGTTTTGTTGCAACTGCTCACCCAACTCCTTGAACCAGAGTTGTGCTGCGTGCAAACCTGCAATACCTGGTAGTGACACAGTACCCGCTTCCAAACAATAGGGATAATCTTCAGGCTGATACTGCGATTGAGAGTTCACGCCTGTGCCGCCAAAGCGAAGTGGTCGCACATTCACCCCTTCTGCCACGATCATTCCACCCACACCCATAGGACCAAACAAACCTTTGTGCCCAGTAAAAGTGAGTACGCTTATCCCTAATTCATCCATGTTTATTGGCAAAACACCCGCTGTTTGGGCAGCATCGACAATCAACACAACAC
This sequence comes from uncultured Granulosicoccaceae bacterium, assembly GCA_964435305.1. Taxonomy (GTDB): domain Bacteria; phylum Pseudomonadota; class Gammaproteobacteria; order Granulosicoccales; family Granulosicoccaceae; genus Granulosicoccus. The sequence continues at coordinate 16,001 of CAYSZH010000090.1, read as the reverse complement.
CCGCCGCTTTTGCGATTAGCGCGATCTCTTTTAATGGCTGAACCGCACCCGTCACGTTTGACGCATGATTTAAAACGATAGCGCGTGTATTGGGTCGTAATGCAGCTCTAATGTCTGCAGGTTCAACAAAACCTGCCACGTTAGGCGACACTTGAGTTACCGCCACCTGTTTGTCTCTCTCAAGATGATTAACAACTCTTAGTACTGCGTTGTGTTCAAGCCGAGTTGTGACCAAATGGTCCTTCGGCTCAATGATTCCGCTAATAGCCGTATTAAGGGAATCTGTGCCGTTTAATGTAAAAATCAAGCGATTCGGGTCGCCAGTAAAACCAAAGAAATCACAGAGCATTCGCCGTGTTGCAGTGATCATCTGCTCTGCTTCAAGCGCAAGCAGACTGCCACTTCTACCGGGGTTCACACCATGCGAGCGGAAAAAGCGATCAGTAAAACGGTAGACCGCTTCAGGCTTTGGCCAAGTCGTCGCTGCATTGTCAAAATAGGCGTTGTGTTTCAAATGTTTTCGATTTATTTGCACTTACTCGTCCGTGTCATCTGGATTTACTTTGGGTCGATGCCCCTCCAGATGACTCATATCTATCGTATCACCGTACTTTTCTTTAATCGCGTCCATCGCAAACACACGTTTACCAAAAAAGTGCTCCTCCCCTATTCGCTCATACAGCCCGGAACGTTTCAGTGCGTCGGTTACCTTGAACTTTGCACGGGTGATATAAAAATCAATTCCCACTTCTTCTAGCCGTTCCGACAAAAGCGTTAGCATTTCTTCCCCGGTTACATCAATCTGATCCACTGCTTCCAGATCCAGAACCAGGACCTTTAAGCTTGGTTTATCCGCCACGGCATTGAGCAGCTGCTTTTCAAGATAACTCGCGTTAGCAAAATACAAATCACCGTCATAACGGAAAATGGCCATGTTCTGGCTGGTTTCCATACCAAAAATTTCGGCATCGCGGAACGTGCCGTCTGCATCCAATGCAACTTCGGCAAAGTGTGGTCGCATCGTCTTATAAATATAAAATAGCAGCGACAGCACCACTCCCATGAAAATACCCCACTCCAGATGTGGCGCAAAAATCAAGGTACCGGCAAACACAACGAACGCGACAATGGCATCATGTGGATTAACCTTCCACGCATGCTTGAATGGCTCGAAGTGAATCATGCCAATCACGGCCATAATAATCACCGCAGCCAAGGTTGCAACTGGCAGGTGATAGAGCAAGGGTGTTAAAAATAAGAGCGTCACACCCACAATGATGCCGGATACAATGGCAGTAAAGCCGGTTCTTGCCCCAGCATCAAAAGCCACCGCTGTTCGTGAGAAAGAACCAGAGACGGCATAACCTTGGGTGACTCCGGCAACCACATTGGCAAGCCCCTTGCCCACCATTTCCTGATTCGCCGACAGATGCTGTCGCGTCTTGGAGGCCACAGCCTTAGCAATGGAAAAGGCCTCCACAAAACTTAACAGCGCAATCATAAAAGAGGGCATCAAAAGAGACGTAATATCGCGTGGGTCCATCGTTGGCATGATGAACGACGGCAGGCCACTTTCGATCTTGCCTACCACCTTTCCGCCCATGTCTTCAAAACCCAGCAACCAGGCTAAAACAGTGGCCGTGACCACAGTAAACAATATCCCAGGCAAATGCGGTGCGAACTTCTTGAAACAATAGAGCAACACCATCGAAAACAGACCCATAGCCAATGTAGGGAAATGCGTCTGTTCTGGAATGGCCAGCAGTAGATTCCAGAGCGTTTCATACAAATGACTACCGGACACATTCTCTATCCCCAGTAATTTACTCAGCTGCAAGCTACTAATGACAATTGCCGCCGCATTGATAAAACCAATGACGACCGGGTGCGACAAAAAATCTACCATCATCCCTAAGCGCAGGAACCCCAGTATCAGCTGCATCACGCCCGCCATAATCGCGACCATCGCGGCATAGGCGATGTATTGCTCTGGTGATAAATTCAGCGGAATCAGAGCGGCTGCGGTCATTAGCGAGATAATCGCTACCGGCCCGTTCTGTAGCTGGCGTGAAGAACCAAAGAGCGCTGCCACAATGGGTACCAGAAAAGCCGCATACAGCCCAATTTGCGGTGGTAGCCCTGCCAACTGGGCGTTCGCCATTGCCTGAGGTATGAGTACCAGGGCTACGGTAATGCCGGCAAATATATCGGCCCGCAACACTTCCGGGTTTTTCAGTTCGCCGATCCAGTCTTTGAACGGGACAAAACGTTTGGCACCGTCCAGCAGCAGTTGATTCAGGTAATCTTTCATTACACCATTTTATCGCTTTGCGGCTGGTTTAACCACCGGAGCAGTTGTCTACTCTACCTATGTGAAGATAGTTAACATGACGATTTCACCTCACTTGCCCCATCGAAAACCCTCTCGCAATATGACGACGAATAAGCCACGCCACAAGCACCCCTGGAATCAGCGTTAAGATGCTGACAGCAGCGGCAATACCAATATGGACTCCGCCAAGTGGTGAGGCCACCAGTTTGAGTATTGCGCCGATTGGCTTTGCATCTACGGTGGTAAGCGCATTTGCCAGTGTCAGTTCAACCCATGAAAACATAAAACAGAAGAATGCAGTGACCCCAAGCCCGGGAACGATTTGCGGAAGGAGGATTTTGCGCCAGAAACTTAGGGTTGAATAACCATCAAGTTGAGCCGTTTCATCAAGTTCTTTCGGTATTGACGAGATAAACCCTTCTAAGATCCATATGGCTATTGGAACATTGAACAAACAATGAGCAAAGGCAACGGCAAGGTACGTGTCCACTAAATTGAAAATGGACGCAATTTGCACCATTGGCAACATAACAATTGCTGGCGGTATCATGCGGCAAACCAATAACCAGAAGAACAAACTCCTGTCACCAATAAACCGATATCTGGAGAATGCAAAGGCTGCCGGCACGGCCACGATCAATGTGATCACGACATTCAAACACGCATATGCGGTAGCGTTTAAGTACCCGCGCGCCCAATCGGCTTTTACGAAACTGACAGCAAAATTCTGAAAACTGATTGATGACGGCCAAAGGCTCAACCCAGCGGTGTTCAAAGCGTTCGGTTGCAGGCTCAGAACAAACATCCAATAGATTGGAAACAAGGTGAAGCACGCATATAAAACAACCGATAACGACCACTTTTTTCTCGACCAATACTTCATGCTGAATGCCCTGTTGACGGAGCTCCCAAGCCCATTGCACGAAACAGTATCCAACAGACAGTTATCATCACAATCATATAATAAACGCTCATCGCACCCGCTTTGCCAAGATCAAATTGGATAGACGCGGTTTGGATGAGCTCAAGGGACATAAACGTCGTCGCCCGATCAGGGCCACCTCTTGTGACCATAAACGGCTCAATGTAAATCATAAAACTGTCCATGAAACGCAATAGCAAGGCGATAATCAATACTTTTCGCATTCTGGGCATCTCAACATATTTAAACGTTTGCCATGCAGAGGCCTGATCAATGCGCGCAGCTTGAAAATGGCTTTCAGGGATAGAAATATAGCCAGCGAATGTCAGAACGATGATGAGGCCAGTCCAATGCCAGACGTCCATAACAATAATCGTAAACCATGCCCAGCCAACCAAATTCAAGTCTGGCGTTGTTCCCAACAACTGGATGGCATTGGAGAGTGGACCGATGTCGGGATCCATCATTATCCGCCAAAGAAAGCCGACGACTAACCAAGGTGTCAACATGGGCACGCTAAAGAGAACGATAAAAAAGTTGGGGTTTTGGTGTTTAAAGAAAAGTTTTCGTGCTACAAAAACGCCAATAGCAAATTGAATTGTGATGACAACGGCGGAAAAAACCAGCGTTCGTAGCGCCGCCGCCCAAAAGTCTTCGGAGTGGATTATTTCTTCAAACCAACGCAGGCCAACCCAATAAAACTGATCACCGGCAAAGCTGTCCTGGACAGAATAGTTTATTACAATGACCAACGGCAAAACCGCACATAGGGTCATGATGAACAGTGAAGGTGCTAATAAAATCCAGGCACGGTTGAACCTTATTGTCCGCTTGCTATGTGTTCTGTACGAGTTCATCCCGGGCTACCTCGTATGCCGGTAAATGGCTCCTCCCCGTAAGCAATCAACCAACAAGCCATTGTTCAATCCGCCCACATACCCGCAGGCAATGGCACTTGCAACAAAAAATAAAACAACGAATAAAGCACACCGACTACCACCACCGCTTGCACTATGCTCGACAAAACGGTCATGGCCGATAAGGGCTTATCTTTAAGTGTGAGCGACATTATTAGATAAAATAGCAGGCTGGCAAACACAAACCCGATTATCGGTATGAGCACAAGGTAACCGGCGAGCAATAGTACTCCTGTACTGATGCGAGCCCGTTCGGCAGCAGAATCAAAAAACTGTATAGTCTCTGGCCGCCTGATGCCTTTTATCAATGACGCAATGCCAAACAACACCAGCAGGCCAGTGGAGAAACGGATAAACACGCCACCATAGTTGCTTAAACCACCAGTGGAGTACAAAACCACCGCCGCCACAAACAAACAGACCACGCCCATGATGATGTCACCGTTGATCCCACGGCTGTTTTCGGCCTGTGCACCAGCCGTACTATTGTCTGGATTATCTGTATTGTTTAAGTTGTTACGTTTGTGCGCACGCAAAGACATCAACCACGGGCCGAACGCTGAGAGTACACACAGCGCAATGAGAAACAGACTGATCGGGCGCAATGTCATATAAGACAATACACTACCTGATGCTCCGCCAATCATCATCGATTGCACCAGACCGTTTTCAATGTACGGCCCTAATATGATGCCCAACACAAGCGGCGCCGGCTGGAATCGTAAGCGATTCAAAATCAAACCAATAATACCAAACGCCAGCATGACCCAGACATCCAGTAGATTATTTCGAATTGCGTAAGAGCCCAGCACCGTCATTAGTAAAATCAACGGCGCCAGAGTTCGTGACGGCACGTTGATGATGCGCGCGTAAACAAATGATCCGGCAGTACCCAAAATCAAAACAGCAATAGACGCGACCAGTAAACCAGTTATAAACGCGTAGGTAATATCCGAATAAACAACGAATAAGTCGTTACCGGGCTGCATGCCGTGCAGCATCAACGCGCCGAGTATGACGGCCGCAGGAGGCGAGCCGGGTATGCCCAAGGTTAGCAGTGGTATTAAAGAACCTGGTGCCATCGCGCTGTTAGCCGCTTCCGATGCGGCTACGCCTCGCGTGGTGCCGGTGCCAAACTCTTCCGGATTTTTCTCCCAGCGTGTCGCCTCGCTATAGGAGACCATGCTGGCAATATTGCCGCCGGCACCCGGAGCAATACCCACCACTAAGCCAATCAAAGACGAACGCAACATCAGGATGGGGCGCGAGATTAAATCGCGCACGGTTTCGGAGATCACCTTTAGCGAGGGTTGAACTTGCGCACCGGTATAGGTGTTTTGCCGCTTGCCGATAAAGTTAGACAAAATCTCCGGCAGGCAAAAGAAACCGATCAACGCACCAGCCAAGCCTATACCACCCTGCAGTTCGGGAAAACCAAACGTCAGCCTTACTTCACCAGACAAGGTCGCCATGCCAACTGATGACAACAGCATACCAAGTGTTGCAGTGACAAAGCCTTTGAGTAAATTACCCGTGGATAACACTGAAATAATGGTTAAACCAAAGATGCCTAGCCAAAAATATTCTGCCGGACCAAACTTTAACGACATCTGAGCTAATGGTTCAGCCGCACCCGCCAGCACGAGGTTACCCACGATGCTGCCAAAGCAGGATGCGAACGCAGCCGCAACCAGTGCATGTTGTGCCATGCCTTTTTGCGATAAGGGGTAGCCATCGAACGTGGTGGCAATTGCCGCTGGTGTGCCAGGTGTGTTAATCAGGATTGCCGGAATGGCGTCGCCATACATTGCACCGATGTAAATCCCGGCAAGCATCAACAGACCGGTTGCTGGCTCCATTGAAAACGTAAATGGCACGAGCAAAGCCAAGCCCATTGTCGCCGTGAGCCCGGGAATAGCACCGAACACAATGCCCAGCGCCGTTCCGAGAAACAGAAATAACAGATTGGTGGGTGCGGCCAGATGTGCCGCACCCGCGATCAAGCCATCAAACATCACGCGTCCTATGGCAATATATAATCAAAGTGTGTTGCTGAGATTACTGTGTAAATTCCTCAACAATTGGCGCCCAAATTGTTTTGCGATCAGCGATTAAGGCTTTCGCTTCGGCGCCGCTCATCGCTATTGGCAGTATGCCGTCTTTTAGTTTCCTGGCGCGAACTTCAGGATCATTGGCAATAGCCGTAAACGACTCTTCTAAACGTGCTACGACATCAGCCGGCGTACCAGCGGGAACACCCACACCATGGTAAACAGAGGACAATAAGTCATAACCAAGCGATTTGAACGTAGGTAGGTCAGGGTTCGTTTCGACAGGTTCGTTTGTGGCTACCGCCAGATTACGAACTTTATCTCCATACGGTAGCCATTCACTGACACCAAACCAGCTTGCCATGGTATGGCCTCCTAAGAGCGCAGTTTGTTTTGGTTTACCGCCTTTATGCGGCACATAGGTAAACTTGGCCCCAACCATTTTCTCAAATTGCAAATGCGCAATATGAGTGGCATCCCATGTGCCCGAACCACCAATCGTCACAGCGCCCGGATTCTCTTTTGCATAGGCAATCATTTCTGCCAGAGTCTTAAAGGGGGAATCGGCTAATACCGATATGCCAAACGGAATTTGTTGAAACAGAATAACCGGTTCAATCTGTTCGGTTTCGTAGCCCGCGTTGTCTCTAGCCAGCGGCTGCAAAATAATATGTGGGATATTTATGCCGGACATAAAATAGCCATCCGGTTTTTTCTTCACAAGCTCTGCCCAACCCAATGAGCCACCGCCACCGGGCTTATATTGAATGGGAATCTTCACACCAAGATCTTCTTCGAGCATAGGCTGTTGTTGACGTGCCCGAATATCAGAACCACCACCTGGATTAAAAGTAATCAGATAAGAAATATTCTTTGTTGGATACCCATCGGCCATCGCAAGTGTAGGCAAGAGTAATAACCCTGCCAGAGCTTTGTAGATTTTTCGCATAACGACTCCTCTCTTATAAATAATCTTATAGATAATGTTAACCACTGTCGTGGCGTTGTTTATTCTCAAATAATGTTTACCTGTCGTACTCTTTTTTTCGTTGTTTCTCGTAGCACTTTCGTCTACAAGGGCTACTCAATTGATGCCTTATCGCGTTTATCTGATGTGGCCGCGACTATCGGGCTAATCACACCGCGGCATTTAACATTTAAACACGCGACTTTTCTGCTTGCTATTGCACGCTGCATGGCAGGCGCTAATTGCTCTCGTGTTTCCACCAGTTCACCGAAACCACCCAAACCTTCAAACATCGAATGGAATGGAATGTCACGAAAGTCGGTTGCGAAGTGTTTGCCATTCGCAAAGAGCCGTTCTTGTTGCTGCGATATGCAATCAAGTCCGCCATTATTATCAATGACGACCACCAGCGGAATGTTTTCCTGGAAAGCGGCTTCAATTGAAAGCCCACCAGAGAGAAAAGCACCATCACCTGAAATCAGCACAACGTTTTTATCCGAATGATTGGCCTTTGCCGCAATTGCAAGCGATACTCCGACGCCCAGCAGACTGTAACTGCCCGGGTGTAATATGCCAGATAACATCAATCCCTGAAAGCCTGCGATGTTCGCGCCGATCTCCGACCAGAAATGCGTATTGCCGCCATCGAAAACCAGCCAATCACCATTGTTCATTTGCGATTGAACATCCAGCGACAATTGCAGCGGGTGCAATTGTTTATGTGCCTGCGCCTCTTCTTCAAGGTGTGATAACCACTGCTGCACCCAATCTTTGCGACGTTGTTTTTGTAGATCGAGCCAGGTATCCCAAACTGATTCTAAACGACCTAATGCCTGCAGAAACGCACCGGGGTCTGACAGCAACACAGTATCAGCCGCGCGATTAAACTCCAGCTCCTCATGACTGCCATTAATGCAAATCAGTTGTTGCGACCGCGGAAAAAAAGGTGGATTACCAAAGTTCATTTGATTGTCTAGGCGGCCACCGATCATGATCACAACATCGGCTTCTTGAATGGCAGCCTTTGATGGTGAGTACTGATGAAAATCTGCAAGGCCCATATACGTTTCGCAATCCTCTTGCAATAACTTTTGGTGATACGGCACGTTAAAAACCGGGATTCGTAATCGTGTGGACGCCTCCGCCAACTGGGATTCGGCGCCCGACCACCAAACACCGTGCCCACCGATGATGACCGGGCGTTGTGCAGCCGATATGGCCTGCAACACTGGCTCAAGTGCGGATGGGTCTGGCCAGGCTCTTGGAGCGGGTCTAGCCACATTGGTAAACGGCCGTTCGGCAAGCCCTGCCTCCTCGGCAAATGACGAGAACATAATGTCTACCGGCAAGCTAATATGCACAGGGCCAGGGTAGCCTGTGGTTGCCGCTGTCCATGCGCGATCAACAAATTCGCGAATACGGTTGCCATCGGTTATTTGAACTGAATACTTGACCAATGGCTTGGCAATGGCCACATCATCAATTTCTTTAAAACCCCCAGATCCCTGGCGTTTGAGCGTTGATGAACCCGTTACGAATATCACCGGCGAGCGTTCGCCACCCGCTTCGAGCATGGCTGGCACGGCGTTGGCAAACCCTTCGGGGCCGACGAGGCACACCGAAGGCTTTCTGCTGACTCTTGTGTGTCCGTCCGCCAAATGGCCTGCCACCTGCTCGTGCGGACAATTCACTACCGGTAACTGCAACGCCATAAAGCCTTCAAGCGCCGGATTACAAAAGCCACCAGAAAGTGTAAATACCTTCTCAGCACCCTTTTCTTTCAGTGCATAAGCCAACAACGCACCGCCACGGAGTTGATTAGCGCCCATCATCTTCAACATCAGCTTTTGATAAAACGACGCTACCACGTACACAGGTAAAGAACGAGACTTAAATATTCATACTTGATATATCAAGATGTTATATGTAGTTTGATAATTCTGATTTTGGTATACATACCATGCGAGCCTTTAGGGCTTATGAGGGTTAGTGAATAACGATGAAACTGGTTCAACTCGAGTATTTTGCGGCCATCGTAGAAACCGGTAGTTTTGTTGCGGCCGCGCGCGAACTGGATGTGGCGCAACCAGCGCTGAGTCGGCAAATTGGTCTATTGGAAACCGAGTTAGGCAACGCGGTATTGCGACGGGGTCGTAAGGGTGCCACACCGACTACATCCGGCAAATTATTCTACGCGCACGCACGCTCTATTCTCGATCATCTCGAGCACGCTACCACCGAAGCACGCACTGGCCTCGACAGCCCCAGCGGTGAGGTTCGCGTGGCCCTGTCGGTTGGCACCGCTGCACTGATAGGCCCAAAACTCGTGCAACGCATGTCCGCCCAATATCACGAGGTCAAGGTATCCATTGTTGATGGCTTGAGCCACCAAACAGGCGATACCATCGAAAGTGGCCGGGCTAATCTGGGCATCGTTACGGGTGCTGACCTGTTGGTAGGCGCTACCACACAAGCGGTATTGGAAGAGCATCTCTATCTGGTTTCTAAACGCAAAGCCTGCAAACCTCAGTCGAGCACTGTCACACTAAAAGAGGTTGCCGCTAGTGAGTTGGTCATGCCGGGTCGTGTCGTACACCTGCGTCGTTATATGGAAGATATGGCAAACCGTTACGGACATAAACTCAATGTGCGCTATGAACAGCAATCGCTGCTCACGATACTTAGCCTGGTTAGAGCCGGTGTAGGGTCGGTTGTTATTGGTTGGCCAGCAATTCAGTCTTTATGGGAGTCCGGTGACATAGACGCACACCGCATTGTCGAACCCCAGCTGTCGCGGATTGTGTCACTGGCTGTGCCTAATAACAGACCGTTGTCACTGGCGGCCAAGGCCACTTATGATACCTTGCACGACTTACTGGTTGAGGAAGTCACGGCAGGCAATTGGAAAGGTCGCGTTTTGAATCAGTAAGCGACGTAAGCATACTGGTATAAACGCGGCGGTTGATATTGAAGTGTGTCTCAATCGAATCCGACCGCCGCGCTCTTGCAACGTTTTTAACCTTCCAGCATCATCTGATAACTGGCCGGCACATACTGAAACCCACCCTCACCGCGCGGAGCAACGTACGCCACTGCCGGGAACGGCATGTGATAGCCCACAAACGGAATTTTATCGGCTGACAACATGCCAAAAATTTTCTTTCGTGTCGCCGCCGCGGCCGCTTTATCCATATCAAATTTAACTTCCCAATCTGGGTAGGCTAATGACCAAACGTAGTGGTTTGCAGTGTCTGCAATCAGTAGCAGCTGCTCACCGTCAGATTCAAGCATGTAGGTCATGTGCCCTGGTGTATGGCCTGCTGCCGCCACACTGGTAATACCCGAGACAACGGAATCGCCGTCACCGATGAATGTCATTTTTTCAGCCAGCGGTTTTACCTTTGCGTCGAAGTTATCCGACCCTCGTTTCGCCCAGGTATCGTATTCGGTTTGGCCAGTGACATAACGCGCGTTCGGAAAAGTGGGAGTGCCATCGTCCCCACTTAGCCCGCCTATATGATCGCCGTGCATGTGGGTTATCACGACAATGGTGACATCTGTAGGCGCTACACCTGCCGCCTGCAAAGGCGCTTTGATACCGTCCGGGTTCAGCCCCGTGTCGAACAAAACAACATCATCACCGGCGCGCACTACCGTAGGGGTAAAAAAGAATTGGTTTTTATCAGCTGGAATAAAGTTCTCTGCACTGACCGAGGAAAATTCGTCAGCGGACACATTCATACCAAAGATATTTTGTGGATCAGGTGCGGTGCGAGTGCCTGCCAACAATGTGGACACTTCCATGCTGCCAATATTCATCGTTTGCTTGATGGCATTAGGCTGCGATGCTGAACCCTGCGCCATTAACGACGCTGGCGCTAAACCTAGCCCGGCCGCTGCGGTGGCAGCCGCCGACCCCACTAATAAGTTTCTACGATTGTTGTTGACGGTGGTTATTTTTGTGTCTTTGCTGAAAGCCATGAACTTGGTACTCCAATTGAATTAGGGGTATTGTTATTAAAGTGTACGCCGAGTCACAAGGATATCGCAAGCACGCGTGGTTCCAACCTGCATGCGCGTGATAGTCATTTAATTATCGAAACCAGCCCGCTACTCGGATCGACTTTGACTGAATCCCCTGTTTTTATCAACGAGGTAATATCACCATCTTCAAACCGGTCACACAAAGCCATCTCAGCGAGTGCAGCACCTTGGGCCAGTATGGTGTTCGCGCTATTCAACAACAAGGCTTTAGGAGCGAGCCCTCTTGAAACCATTTCATACAGCATCCACGCGGTTGCAACACCGCCTTTAGCTGTATTGAGAACAAGCACCTTGTCCACATAGCTTTGGCCTGCAAGCGCGTGCTGTGGCCTGGAGAAAATACCCTTTATTCGATCAAGGTCATATCGGGCCGAAAAATTATCGTCAGCAACTAGAGCTTCGCCTTCTACTTGAGGGCCAATTCCAACATGGCATTTGAAAACCACACTCATCAGAGAATCTCTCCTGCAACCGCGGCATCAATACAGCTTTCCATGGAAGCTAATGCCGGCTTGTAACCGTACCCACCCAATATGTTCACAATTTTAGTTGAGTTAGAAAGTAGTCGTGTCCATCCGTTGGCTTCACTGATTTCGCGCGCGTATTGTTGATAAAAGCAGGTACCTTGTAAAACACGCGCACCAAAATTTTCAATATCGTCAATGTAGCCAGCGGCTTTGGCATCCACATAGACACTGGCCGGCGTACAAACGAGCATTGCCGTGTCTGTGTGCCGAGTTCGTCCCCGGCACAGCGTTGCCACGCTTTGCATCTCGACAAGCGACAGCTGTGGCGCCGCGAACACGACAACATCTACTTTTTCCCCTGTCGCGCCAAACGACCCTCGAAGCTCTGCAACATCTTCTGCTGTGATTTTTTCAACAGATAAATTGTTTCCGTTAACGTCTCCCAGGGTACTGCATTCGGGTGTGATGCCAACAATGTGAAACAATGGAATTGATCCATAGCTGGCCATTGCAGCACCCATGTGTTTGGCTTCATCAGACGTTGGCACCCGATCAATGCCTTCAATAACCGGGACTTCCCAATAAGAACCAGCACGCCGACCGATTACAGCGCCCAGCACTCCCCATTCGGTTAGTTCTTTCGGCGTTGACTCAACAACGAAACGTCGTGTAGCGACACGCTGCTCGTCCAGGTGTAATCCATACCTAGGTGTTAGGCCAGTCAAACCTGCCGCCAAAGCAGAAGGCCCACCTTCAAAGTTAGAGCGGGCTCCACAAAAACTGTTCGAATAAATGACTACGCCTGTATCACCGTAAGCAACGTGATCCCCTTTTACTGGAGGCATGACCGTTTGATAATTGATGCAGGTATTGGTCATAACAATACCCATCGAACGGCAGGCCATAATAAAGCGACGTTCAAGATTCGCCATTTCTTCGGTTTGCCCTAAGGGATCATAATAGTCAAGATCAACGCCTCGAGGATCGGTGATCATAGGGATCACAACTCTGCGTTGTTCTTCAGGGAGCTCAGCAAATTTCTCCACCAGTTCAACGCCAGCCACACCAGTTGATTCCGGGTCAGCCATCATGTGCGCTTGGCTCACTTCAACCATGTCTTTTGCATCGAACATCCTACCGACCTGGATCTGATGCTCAACCGCCCATTGTCTTGCAGGGCCAAATTCGCCGTTGTGCATTGCCTGTGCTCGTGCTGATAGTTTCATTGCTCACTCTTTGTGTTTACACAGAATTGTTGTACTTGGGGTAGCAAGATGCTACTTCTTAATATTCTCAATATTTCTCTTCATGTGCACACCATTATACCTTTGAATAACAAACATCGACACTTCCGAATTAACTCAAATGGGTTGAGGAAACCTACGCTTGTGTGATCACAGCCATACATGATATCTCTGTCTCTATTCAACAAACAATTTTAATTTGTAACGGATAAATACTCCAAAATGAAAGTTATAAGCGATATTCAACCCATGACGATAAGCGAAGCCTTGCCCCAAGGTGAAATCAATAAATCTTTCGCTTGGCTCATTTCATATTTGGAAGATAATGAAAATGAGGGTGTAAATTCGAATCCAACTGAGGAAGCTTTAAAACTTAGAACAGATGCAATAAATGCCTATGGCGTATCTGAAAGCCAGGTAAAGCAGCGTAGATGCTACATTCTTCCTGATGAACAGATAAACAGTATGGATTCGCAAGGCCCCATTCTATTTCCTGATTTCCCTGACACATCGTCTTTAAATATGGCCGAGCGAATGGACATTTTCAAACGAGTCGTTGATCAACTGATGCTAGATTACTATGAAGATTCTGACTCGCCAGACCATATTATTCACGTGAGTAACTCCGGTTACTCTAGCCCGAATGCTGTACAGAAATTGGTTTCGCTTAAGGGATGGAATACGTTGGTTACCAATTGTTATCACATGGGATGCTATGCCGCTTTTCCTGCAGTTAGGATGGGGCTGGGTTTCTTATCTTCGTTTGATGACTTACAAAGACCAATTAAAAAACTGGATATTGTTCATACCGAACTTCTGACATTGCATTTTGGTAAAGCCGGAGAAAAATTTACTGCAAGTGAGATTGTGAGCCATTCTTTGTTTGTAAGCGCTCGCGAATTAACCGTCAGTTGACTTACACTAATTTAAGCTGCTCTTTCACATTCCAAGGTAGTAGCGCTTCTATGTCATCAACCGTTTGCGCATCAGCGATGTTTTGACAAAGATGGAGGACATACTTAAACGGATCCAACTCATTGGCCTTTGCTGTCTCTATTAGCGTGTAAAAAACCGCGCCAGCTTTTGCACCCTTGGGTGTATCACTGAACAACCAGGCTCTTCGGCCAACGGCAAAAGGTCTGATGGCATTTTCCACTAGCGCGTTGCTGATGTTCAGTTGGCCATGGTCACAATAGGCAATAAGATGATCCCATTGATTTAATGCATACTGGATTGATTTATGCGTTAGCGTGTCTTTTGCCACTTTGGCTTCATTGGTGAGTAGCCAAGTATGCAAGGCTTTGAGCTTTGGCATTGCATGCTCCTGACGGTAAGCGTAGCGCTCATCGTCATTGAGATCTAACTGCTGCATTTGCCGCTCTATTCGATACAGGGCATCGATCTTGGCCCGAGCAATGGTGCATTTGGCAGGCGCGCCTTTAAGTGCTTTTTTGCTTAATGCTTTTTCTGCTTTTTCTGCTTTTACAAATTTGCGGCGTGCGTGGTCCATGCACCCAATGAGGGTTATGTTTCGATCGCCCACAGCTATCTTTTGGCCCGCATAGCCATCACACTGGTAATACCTGCCGGTAAAACCCGATAACAGTTCTTGTGCGACTGATCCGCCTCGGGATTTGTCGTAATGGAAAAACACCACCGGTTTATCTGGCGGGCCGCCTCTGATCACCCAGACCCATTTATCGCTGGTTGGATCGGTTCCAGGCTCTTTAAGCACTTGTTGGCGTGTTTCATCACCTTGTAAATAATCAGCGCTTAGTTGCACCTCCTGCATCAGATTTACCACGCTTTGCAGTTGCATGGAGAGTCTGATCAACCAACCGGCCATGGTAGATCGATTGATTGAGCCGCCGTAGCGCTTCAAGATGTTCTCTAGTCTGTAGAGCGGAAGGCCATCGCAATATTTGGCGATGATTAAGTAGGCTAATAAGGAGACACTGGCAACGCTTTTCCCTAACGGGTGTACGGGCCGTGCTGCCTCGCGTATTGCCCGATTACCATCGCTATCAAGGTACACCGCCTTTTCTTGCATGTGCTCAATGACTTGTACTTTGGCTGGCGTAATATCGAGTTCTTCTTTGACCTTAACAAAAAACGTATCAACAGCGCCTTCACGCTGTTCATCGGTTAATAGCGCACGTTGCTGAACGCGAGGGATATCAGCATTAAGCCCTTTACGCTTAGGACGAGGTTGAGTGGCCTTGTTTTCCTTTGCTTGTGCAGTCTCGGCAGCTTCTGCTTGGTCTGCAGCTTGCTCAACGTCGTTGAACAAGCGAGCCTGCAAAGGGTTCGCTTCGCTGCTCGCAGCAAACTGTTCGCTCGCTTTTAAACGAAGCTGCTCTTCAAGGACTTTGATGCGAGCTTGTTGGTTTTGAATGACTTCGCTTTTTTTATCAATCAGCTCTTGGTGTTTTTCCAACTGACTGCGAAGTGCCACATACGCAGCCGATAGCTCATCAGCTTCAGGCACTGAAGCATCATTTTCTGTTTGCGTTGTGTTGGTGGCGGCCATGTAAAAAGCGTAACACGCAGCCTATAAAATGTGTTGTGTTAACGACACATTGGATCAGCCAACCGACTCATAGTGCAATGAACGGTGGGGCTGCATCAAGCTGACGTTATAACCGTCGAGCAACCAATTAAATTGCTCGCCGTTGAGCGTGATTAACTCGTCATTGTCGGCTGGCCAATGAAAGCGCTCTTCGGCTAACGCCTTGTAATAGAGCACGAACCCGTTGTCTTCCCAAAAAAGACACTTTATTTTGTTTCTTTGGCGATTACCGAAAACATAGAGCACACCGCTAAAGGGATCATGGCCAAGTTCATGTTCGATTAACATGGACAGCCCACGATGTCCTCGGCGAAAGTCTACCGGCTCACGGTAGACGTAAACGATTGGTAAGTGTGTACTGGGGCGCAGAGTTGGTAGCTTCACAGCTGCGCAAGTAATCGTGAGACGAGATCAACAGAGTGGTTATCGATACCGCTTACATGTACGCCGTTAGGTAAGCGAATAGCCAGACCAGAGCCAACTTGTTT
>CAYSZH010000089.1:0-18025 GCA_964435305.1 uncultured Granulosicoccaceae bacterium | reverse complement strand
GTTCCTTTGACAAGTCCTGCCAAGAGGTACACCAACAGTGTGATAACAATATAGAGCTCAGACATGAATTAACGTTTCAAAGGCACAATTGGAAGCATGCGGGGATTGCCTGACGCCGGCAAAAGACGCATAGGAAAACGCTAAAACGAGCCGGACAAAAAGCGTAGTGTAAAATAGGTATGGAATTGGTTCTCACCATTCAAAAAACACATTTTGATTGAACCCACCTACCGTGCATGATAGCGTCCACTCTGGTTAATAACAATGAGTTGAGACGGTCAATATGTGCGGCATCGTCGGTTTATATTTAAAGAATAAACAGTGGCGTCCAAAGCTTGGAAAACTGTTCCAACCCATGCTCTCCGAAATGAGGAGTCGTGGTCCGGACTCAGCCGGTGTGGCCATTTATCGTAACCCCGCGGACACGGGAGAAATCAAATTCTCTCTTGCTCAGGACGAATCCGATTTTGATTGGTCTCTCGTTGAGGCAGCATTGCAATCCACATTGCAGGCAAACGTTAAGATACAGGCGATATCAACCCACGCCATTATGGTCACCGACGCCAGCGAAGCTCAGGTTATGGAAGCGCTCAGTCAAGCGCACGCTCACATTCGAGTGGTGGGCTCGGGGCAAAGCGTTGAAATCTTCAAAGAGGTTGGCTTACCTGACGATGTCTATGAACAGTTTGATCTGCAAAATGCATCCGGCACACACATGATCGGACACACTCGCATGGCCACCGAGAGCGCCGTGACCACGGCAGGCTCACACCCTTTCGCAACCGGTGCCGATTTATGTCTGGTACACAACGGATCGCTTTCAAATCACAACCGCTTACGCGAAGAACTGCAAAAAGCCGGGCTGGTATTTCAAACAGAGAATGACACCGAAGTTGCAGCCGCCTATATGACGTGGAAATTACGGCAAGGGCTCACACTGCATCAAGCCCTTGAACAAGCCATCATTGATCTCGATGGCTTTTACACATTTTGTATAGGTACAGGTGATGGCTTTGCAGTGTTGCGCGACCCCATCGCCTGCAAACATGCCGTGCTGGCTGAAACCGATGATTGGGTTGCCATGGCAACCGAGTATCGCTCCATTGATACGCTGCCTGGCTCCGAACACGCGAACATTTGGGAACCCAAACCACAAACGATTTATACATGGGGTGACGATTCCCGGAGCGCAGCCGCATGAGAACCCTTGATTTAACAGACTTGGGCCTGCGAGAGGTAAACGGCAGTATCAATACGCTGACTGATACGCGCGATGCGTTCGAAATAATCAACCCTAAAGGTCAGCATGCAATTGCCTGTGGATTACAAAGCCCTTTGGACATCCAAATCAAGGGACATACCGGTTTTTATTGCGCGGGTATGAACCAGCACGCTTCAGTGACAATACATGGGCATGCAGGGGTTGGGGTTGCTGAGAACATGATGTCGGGGATCGTGAGAGTTAAAGGTAACGCCAGTCAGGCAGCAGGTGCTACGGCACACGGTGGCGTTCTGATCATTGAAGGTGATGCATCTTCACGCTGCGGTATTTCAATGAAGGGAATTGACATTGTTGTCGGTGGTTCTGTAGGGCATATGTCAGCTTTTATGGCACAGGCAGGGAACCTTGTGGTGTGTGGTGACGCTGGTGAGGCACTAGGTGATTCGATCTATGAAGCCAATCTTTTTGTGCGTGGAAAAGTTGCAAGCCTGGGTACTGACTGCGAACAAAAAACCATGCGCGAAGAGCATATCGACACGTTAAGCGCATTGCTCAAAACCGCCGAAATGGAGATTGATGCCACTGAATTTACTCGATACGGATCTGCTCGCAAACTCTATAACTTTGCCGTTGATAATGCGACCTATGAATAATTCAACACCCAAAACCACTCCACGACAGTCAAATACGTTTGATGAATATACTTTATCCGAAATTCGTCGTGCGGCGACAACCGGTGTATACGATATTCGCGGCGGTGGAGCCAAACGCGCACTACCCCACTTTGATGACTTGCTATTCCTTGGTGCATCTATGTCGCGCTACCCGCTAGAGGGTTATCGTGAACACTGTGGCACTAACGTGACATTAGGTGATCGTTTTGCGAGCGTACCTTTACAGCTGGACATTCCCATCACCATCGCTGGTATGAGTTTCGGTTCTTTATCAGGCCAGGCAAAAGAAGCGCTGGGTCGTGGTGCAAATGCAGCCGGGACATCAACTACCACGGGTGATGGTGGAATGACCCCTGAGGAGCGAGGCCACTCGAAACAACTCGTCTACCAATATCTTCCATCACGCTATGGCATGAACCCCGATGATTTAAGAAAAGCCGATGCGATCGAAATAGTGGTTGGACAAGGCGCTAAGCCTGGCGGCGGCGGCATGCTCATGGGTCAGAAAATTTCCAGCCGTGTTGCTCAAATGCGCACCCTGCCCGAGGGCATTGATCAACGCTCAGCTTGCCGGCATCCAGACTGGACCGGCCCTGACGACCTTGAAATTAAGATTCTGGAATTACGCGAAATAACGCAATGGGAAAAACCCATTTTCATAAAAGTCGGTGGCGCTCGCCCCTACTACGATACGGCACTGGCCGTTAAAGCAGGCGCAGATGTTGTTGTTGTCGATGGCATGCAAGGCGGTACGGCGGCAACGCAAGAGGTGTTTATCGAACATGTTGGACAACCAACGCTGGCCTGCATTCGCCCCGCCGTTCAGGCATTGCAAGATCTGGATATGCACAGGAAGGTACAATTGATCGTCTCTGGTGGAGTACGCAACGGCGCCGATGTGGCCAAAGCGCTGGCATTGGGTGCTGATGCGGTTTCCATTGGTACTGCAGCACTCGTGGCGCTCGGTGACAACCACCCCAATTATGAGCAAGACTATCAGGCGCTAGGCACAACCGCCGGTGCTTATGATGATTGGCATGAAGGACAGGACCCGGCAGGCATTAACACCCAGGACCCGGCACTGGCATCCAGACTGGACCCTGAACTCGCCGGTCGAAGATTGGCTAACTACTTAAAGGTGATGACACTGGAAGCACAAACTATCGCACGGGCTTGCGGTAAAAGCCATGTGCATAATCTGGAACCTGATGATCTGGTCGCCTTGAGTGTTGAAGCGGCGGCCATGGCAGGTGTTCCGCTATCAGGCACCAACTGGATCCCTGGCCAGGAGAAATAGCAGAAGGCAAATGATTTGTACCCTATGCGGAAACAAACACGCGCCAGCACAACTGTATCGGAAAACACCTGTGTTCATGCCTACTAGAGCGCACACATATAGAAGAAATATTGAGTCAGGCATAAACCCTTGCCTGAACAACCATCACACACAGCCGTAAGAGAGGCAAACAGACTATGACTGATCTGGCAAAGTTCGCAAAAGATAAAGGTGTTCGATTTTTTCTGTTCAACTTTACCGATTTATTCGGCACACAGCGGGCTAAACTCGTTCCAGCCGAAGCGGTAACCGATATGCAAAAATCCGGTGCCGGTTTTGCAGGCTTTGCTACCTGGCTCGATATGACACCGGCACACCCGGATATGTTCGTCATGCCCGATGATGCATCAGCAATCCAACTTCCGTGGAAGCCAGAAGTCGCCTGGCTTGCGGGCGACCCGTGGATGGATGGTGAACCCGTGGCACAGGCTCCACGCAATGTACTTAAAAAGCTGATGGCTCAGGCGGCCGCCGATGGCATGTTATTGAAATCGGGAGTAGAGCCCGAATTCCATCTTATTAGCGCCGATGGCACAGCGATTTCTGATGTGCGCGATACACAGGAAAAACCGTGCTACGACCAATCCGCCATTATGCGGCGCTTCGATGTGATCGCAGAAATCTGCTCAACCATGATTGAGCTTGGTTGGGGTCCGTATCAGAATGACCATGAAGACGCTAATGGCCAGTTTGAAATCAATTGGGACTTCAATGATGCTCTGACAACCGCTGATCAACATGCGTTTTTTAAATTCATGGTGAAGTCTATTGCTGAGAAACATGATCTTCGCGCTACCTTTATGCCAAAACCCTTTGCCAACCTCACAGGCAATGGTTGCCATGTGCATATTTCAATGTGGAATAAAACCGGTAAAAAGAATCTATTTCACGATAAAAAAGGCGAACTCGGCGTTTCCAAACTCGGCTATCAATTTCTGGGTGGCCTAATGAAACATGCTGAAGGGCTTACCTGTATTACCAACCCCAGCGTTAATTCTTACAAGCGGATTAATGCCCCCGCAACGCTCTCCGGTGCCACCTGGTCACCAAGTTCTATTTCATATGGCGGTAACAACCGCACCCATATGGTCAGAATTCCGGATGAAGGGCGCATTGAATTCAGGCTGGCAGACGGAGCCGCAAACCCTTACCTGCTTCAAGCGGCTGTGCTAGCCGCAGGCCTTGCGGGTATTGATGGCAACGTGGACCCAGGCAAACGCCTGGATATTAATATGTACACAGAATCGCATAAGGCGAAAGGCATCAAAACGTTACCCTTGAACTTACTCGATGCGATTCGCTGCTTAAGTAAAGACAAAGCGCTGCAAAAAACATTAGGGCCAGAGTTTTCTGACGCTTTTATCAAACTAAAACAAAATGACTGGCAAAAATACAGTCAGCATTTATCTCAGTGGGAACGCGATACCACATTGGATTGTTAGTCGGCTAAAGTGAGGTAGGATATTATAAATAACCACGGAAACAAATAGTCGATATGGCACCTGGCACAGCAGAAGCACTGTTATTAACGCTATTTGATTCCGCTGTGGCAGCCGCGCAACCTGAAAATACACTACCACACTATTTACCCAAAACGCCGAAGGGGCGCACTGTGGTGGTCGGCGCGGGTAAAGCCTCAGCGGCAATGGCGGTCAGTTTTGAGAAGCACTGGAAAGGAGACTATACCGGCCTTGTAGTCGTACCACACAATGCCACCCTACCCACACAACATATAAAGCTTGTGGAAGCCAGCCACCCTGTTCCTGATCAGGCCGGTGTCAACGCCTCAAATCAGATGCTGGAAATGGTGTCGGGCTTAACTGAAGATGACCTGGTGATAGTGCTTATTTCTGGTGGCGGATCTTCTCTATTGAGCTGCCCCGGTGGTCAATTAACATTGAATGATAAACAGCTTATTAATAAAGCCTTGCTGGCATCAGGCGCGGCTATTCACGAAATGAATATCGTAAGAAAACATCTGTCAAAGATCAAAGGTGGCAGACTTGCAGCAGCGGCAAGCCCTGCAAAAGTTGTCACGCTGGCAATTTCTGACGTGCCAGGAGATGACCCGTCCACCATTGCATCAGGGCCCACTGTGGTTGATGAGTCCACAACCGCAGAGGCTGTGTCGATTCTGCAGCGTTATAATATCGAACTCCCAGATGCCGTTAAATTATTCTTAGAAAGTACAGACGCTGATACGCCTGATGAGAATGATCCGCGCATGCAAAACCTTGTTACACAACTGATTTGTACACCGCAAAAATCCCTTGAAGCCAGTGCAAGTCTTGCCTCTAGTCATGACATTACACCTGTTATTTTAGGCGATTCAATTGAAGGTGAAGCACGTGAAGTGGGTAAAGTCATGGCAGGCATGGCTAAACAAGCGTTAAATCACAATCAACCCGTGGCAGCACCAGTGGTACTTATTTCAGGCGGGGAAACCACCGTTACGCTGCGTTCAAAAGGTGGCCGCGGGGGTCGCAATGCTGAATTTTTATTGGGATTTGCAGAAAATCTCGGTGATTCGAATCGGGTATTTGCAATAGCCTGTGACACCGATGGCATTGATGGCAGCGAAGAAAATGCAGGCGTTAAGTGGTCGCCTCAGATTCGTAACCGAATGACGGCGCAAAAACTAAAACCAGCTGATTTCCTTGATCGCAATGATGCCTGGTCTTTCTTTAATGCGCTTGATGCATTAGTGACTACTGGCCCAACACATACCAACGTTAACGATTTTCGCGCGGTACTTGTATTGCCTGAAGAATATTGAACGGCGTACCCGGCACCTATTTATAAATAAAGCTTAGGCATCGAGTTGCGCCAGATCTATTTTGTTTTCGCTGATCAATTGCTGGTATCGTGCAACATCAGCCAGGATGGCATCATCTATTGGTGTGTGCGGCACGCTTGGCAAAAGTGCTTGTAATCCTGCATCTGAAAGATCGTAAGGAAATGGCAGCGGAGCGTTATTGTCGTGCGTGATGTTAGACTCAGGAAATAGACGTTTTAAGGTACTGACAAACTCACTGACCTGCATGACATCGTTGCGAAGATTCAATACAGCAGCACCTTGATGCCGCGCCAAGGCAGATTGTATAAATATTTTTGCGACATCATCTGCATGCTGCAAGGTCACACCACCATCAAATCGGATGTGAAACGCTCTGTCTGCCGCAATAGCCAAAATGGCCTTTGCTAAATCAGCCGTTAAACCTTGATCCCTTGCCACACCAAATACACAATATGGCCGCAGCCCGACACTACCCACTTGCCAGTCTTGCCAGTACACACGAGCGGTTGCTTCATTTGCCGCTTTATAGGCACCGTACAATGTTCGAGGCATCGGTGTTGCATCATCAGCGATCAGTGGTTCTGGATAGTCAGAAGCTGGCCCCATCACAGCTAATGAACTTGCATAGCTAAAACCTTTAATATCGTATGCTCTTACTGCTTCAAATATGTTGATTGAACCGGAAACGTTCACCGCAGCTCCAGTAGCCGGATCTGCTTTGCAAAACGGTATCTGCAAGCCAGCAAGATGAATGACACAATCAGGTTTATACTTTGACATTATCGCCATTACCGCATCAGCATCGGTCACATCAAGCACATCCCAAACTACTTTCTCCAGTTCTCCTTCCGACATAAGCAATGCCGGCCTCGAAACGGTGGAGCTCATGTCCGTCGCAATGACATCATGCCCATCTTCAATGAGATTTTTTAAAACCCATGCACCGATACACCCCATACAGCCTGTGATTAAAAACGTCGACTTATCACTCATATTGATTGATCTTCTAAACTGGTTTTGATGGATTCACGCCCACGCTGGACTCAGGCTTCTATTATTTGTGGGCTCTTCTTTTACCTGGGAATTGACTTAGTATTAGCTACACATTCGATTATACCAACAATAACAGCAATGGCTGTGGAGTTACACTATGCAAGCTGGTCATACGGTTAAAGGCAGCTGCCTTTGCGGCTCTGTGTCCCTTACGATAAGCGAGCTGGCGCGCGATGTTATTGTCTGCCACTGCCAGCAGTGCCGAAAACAGACCGGGCATGTCGTTGCGGCAACCCAGGCTTATGATATGCACATCACAGTTGAAGGAGAAGAGAATCTCAGCTGGTATGCCGCGAGCGCATCCGCACAGCGTGGATTTTGCAAACAATGCGGGTCTTTACTGATGTGGAAACAAACGGGCACGAGTACCACATCGATTCTGGCAGGTTGTCTTGAACCACCCACCAAGCTCAACACCATGGCGCACATTTTTGTGGATGACAAAGGTGACTACTACGACATTGATGATGACATTCCCCAGTACCAGCAGAGCTACGGAGCATGAGCCACCCAGCATTTGCCTTTAACGAAAGCTGAATAAAGCCGGCAGCGGTAGAAGCTATCGAACTCCACTTGCAAGAGTGATTCGTTACGGATATCCTAAAAGGGCTTGGTGGAGCAAACCACCCATAACTAGAGGTTATATTCGTGATCGATTCCGTCGTTGGCTTCGAAGAGAAGCCGCGCGTGCGTCCCGCTGACGCACGTTTTTCATCTGGCCCATGCAAAAAACACCCGGGCTGGGACATCTCAACTCTGTCAGTCCAACATTTGGGCCGCAGTCACCGGGCAGCTGACCCTAAGGCTCGTCTTGCCTCCGCGATCACTCGCTCTTCTGAACTACTTGGCCTTCCCGCCGACTGGCGACTTGGCATTGTACCTGGCTCCGATACCGGCGCGTTCGAAATGGCGATGTGGTCGCTATTAGGTCACCGACCCGTCGACGCACTTGTCTGGGAGAGTTTTTCAAGCGACTGGGCAAATGATCTTCAAACGCTCGATCTACCAGGCTTAATCGTGCATCACGCGGAGTATGGCGAGCTACCAAACCTTGCCAAAGTGAACAGCAACAACGATATCGTTATGGTGTTCAACGGCACTACCAGTGGTGTGCGTGTCCCCAACCTGGATTGGATTAACGATGATCGCGATGGGCTTGTACTCTGTGATGCCACCTCCGCCGCCTACGCCATGCCCATTGATTATAGCAAAGTGGATGTGCTGACCTGGTCCTGGCAAAAAGTGTTAGGTGGCGAAGCTGCACATGGCATGCTGGCACTAAGCCCGCGCGCTGTTGCAAGGCTTGAATCAGAAGCCGCTCCTAGAGCGCTGCCTAAAGTGTTCACGCTTGCCAAGAAGAACGCCATTATTGAAGGTATATTTAAAGGTGCGACGATCAACACGCCAAGTATGCTGGCTGTTGAAGATTTACACTCAGCGCTTGATTGGGCCGATCGCATTGGCGGGCTTGATGCGCTGCACGCCAGATCAAAAGCCAACTTTGATGCACTTGACGCTTGGGTTAGCAAAACTGATTGGGTTGAGTGGCTGGCATCTAAAGCAGACACCCGTTCCAGCACATCAATGTGTCTGAAGATTGTGCACCCCGAGTTTACTCAACTGGATCCAGCTGATCAGCTCACCGCCATCAAAACAATGGTTGGCCAGCTCAGCAAGGAATCTGCTGCGTTTGATATTGCACATTATCGCAACGCACCACCTGGTTTTCGTATTTGGGGTGGCGCAACCGTTGATGCGGATGATGTAGCAAAGTTAACGCCCTGGCTTGACTGGGCATTTGAAACCTTTCTGAACACACTTAATGCTGGAGCCGAACATGCATAAGCCACGCGTACTCATTTCTGATTCTATGTCCAGCCAGGCTGTAAGCGTGTTTGAAGAGCGCGGCGTGGAAGTCGTTGCCTCATCCAAGCTATCACCTGAAGAACTTATCGATACCATTGGCGACTTCGAGGGCCTGGCGATTCGCTCATCCACTAACGTGACACCAGAATTACTGGAAGCAGCAAAACGCCTTAAAGTCGTTGGCCGTGCCGGTATAGGTGTGGATAACGTGGATGTAAAAGCCTGTAGTGCAAAAGGTGTTGTCGTAATGAACACCCCTTTTGGCAACGCCATTACCACAGCCGAACATGCCATGGCGATGATGCTCTCACTAGCACGCCATATCCCCCAGGCCAGCGCCTCTACGCATGCGGGTAAATGGGAGAAATCCAAATTCATGGGAATTGAATTAACCGGGAAACACTTGGGCATCATAGGCGCTGGTAACATCGGCTCTATACTTGCGCAAAAAGCAGTGGGTTACGGTTTGCATGTATCAGCGTATGACCCATTTTTAACCGAAGAACGAGCCGATCAACTGGGTATTACAAAAGTCGATCTGGATACCTTGCTTAAACAATCAGACATCATTTCGCTACACGTTCCCAAAACACCTGATACCAGCAATATCATCAATGCCAATGCACTAAACAAGATGAAAAAAGGCAGCATGCTGATTAACTGTGCCAGAGGCGGTTTGGTTGACGAGGTGGCACTGCGTGCTGCACTGGAAACTGGACATATTAGAGGTGCGGCACTGGATGTCTATGAGAAAGAGCCTGCAAAAGAGAATGGTCTGTTTGGCATGCCTAATGTGATCTGCACGCCACACTTAGGTGCATCCACAGCAGAGGCGCAGGAAAAAGTGGCCGTGCAAATCGCTGAGCAAATCAGCAATTACCTTCTCACTGGTGCCATCACCAATGCACTTAATGCCCCAAGTTTAAGCGCCGAGGAAACCAAGCAACTTAAACCTTATTTGGGCTTATGCGATCAGCTTGGCTCGTTTGTAGGACAGCTAACGCAAGACCCTATAAAGAAGCTGACCGTGACTTACGGCGGTAGTGCGGCTAACTTAAATACAGAGCCTTTAACCACACAGGTTCTGATGTCGATCTTGTCGCACCACCACTCCAGCGTCAATTCTGTGAATGCAAGAGAAATTGCACGCGAGCGCAATATCGATGTTGTCAACGCAACCAGCGAAGGTGCTGACGAATACCAATGCAGAATCACACTGAAAATTGAAACCGAATCCATGGAACGCATCGTTGCCGGTACCTTAATCGGTAGCAAACCGCGTGTCATCGATGTAAAAGGCATTCCACTTGAATCCGAACTGGGCGAGCATATGCTCTACATTACCAATGACGACACACCAGGTGTGATTGGTGCAATCGGCACCACCGCAGGTGACTTTGGCATTAACATCGCCAACCTCCACCTTGGACGCAGAAAGGATAAACCCAGTGCCATTGCATTGCTGGAAGTCGATGACAGCGTAGCGCAAGAGCAACTGGAAGCCATGCGTGCCATACCCAGCATTAACGATGTCAGGTACCTGCACTTTCCATAGCGTGATTTCTAAAGTTAGTGGCTAGCGTACGACCCAGCATCAAAAAAAGATGCTGGGTCGTGTTAAACACTGCCGTAAGGCAAAGGCAACTTAAGGCTTGTCATATACGCCCCATCGACGCGCAAGCTTGCACCCGAAATATAGTCAGCCTCATCACTACATAGAAAGGCAATGGCGTTAGCCACATCTTCAGGCAAACCCAAACGCCCCCAGGGCAAAGAAGGCCCAGCGATTTCAATTTCTTCATCAGTGCAAAAAGCCCGTTCACCCGGCGTATCTATCCAGCCTGGATTAACAAGGTTTACGTTTATTCGCTTTGAAGCTAACTCCGTTGCGAGCGTGTTAGCGAAACTACTGATGGCCGCCTTGCTCATTGTGTAAGGAGCGCAGTTAGCTGCGGAAAATTCGCTCATGATAGACCCGACAACGGCTATCTTGCCAGCACTTTTATAAAGCCGTTGCTGCTGAATCATTTGCTGTGCCGCCATCTGGCACACATGATAAACACCAAATTGAACAACCTGAATGGTACGTTCGACATCGGCCCATTCTGATTCGATTATTGGAGCACGAGTTTGTACAGCGGCATTCGGTACCACAACATCGATACGCCCGAATAGATCCACTGTGCGCAACATCATATCCTTAACAGCCTGCCTGTCTGAGACATCTGCATCGATTGAGACAGCCTCTGTGCCGATGCTTTGAATCTCATCGACCAGCGCTTGTGCTAAATCACTTTGGCCAAAATCATTTACTACAATGTGGGCACCTTGAGAGGCCATTTTTAGGGCGATTGCCTTGCCGATGCCTCGGGCCGCTCCCGTCACTAATACGACTCGGTCTTCGTATTTGCTTATATCCCTGCCAACCACGCCCATCACCTTAGCCACCCCAAACTGCCCCAGTTGAATGGGGATCAATAACTTACCCATCGAATAGGCCGCTAGAACACCGGCCTGCAGACACTTTCAAACTACATACCCACCCAACTGGAGCAGTTCTTAGTGGTAGATCGCAGTTTACTCGCCTGTTTCGAACACCATTGCCCAGGGCGCTGTTTTGTTTGCAATACTGGCTAAAATTGGGCAATCTAACTGCATTATTTACCTATACCCGCTATTCTCGGAAATTATGCAGGATTGGATGATTTTTAATACAGATTGGTTGCTGACCTATTCCAGCGCCGAGCTTGTCGAGATTGTTCTGTTGTCTCTGAAAGTCAGCGGAATTGCTGTGGTGATTTCAAGCATTGTTGGGCTATCAATTGGCGCCATGCTGGCCACAACACGCTTTTGGGGTAGAAGCGTGCTGCTCGTGTTGCTAAATGCTTCCATGAGCATGCCTCCTGTCGTGGTTGGGCTCATCGTGTATTTAATACTCTCTCGCAGCGGTCCGCTAGGGTGGCTGGGTTTGCTGTACAGCCCATCCGCCATGATCATTGCTCAAACACTGCTAATCACACCTTTAATAGCCGCCTTATCACGACAGGTTCTTGAAGACATGTTTTTTGAGTATGCCGAGCAATTTGCCTCCATGCGACTTAGCTTTTCTCAAAAAGTGAGCGCAATATTATGGGATGCCCGGTTCTCACTTATTACTGTCGGCCTGGCAGGTTTAGGCCGATCACTTTCTGAAGTGGGTGCCGTGATCATTGTCGGTGGCAATATCGAACACCTTACTCGTGTCATGACAACGGCTATCGCTCTAGAAACATCTAAAGGCGATTTGCCAATGGCTCTGGCGCTTGGATCCATATTGTTGCTGCTCGCGTTACTGATCAATACACTTCTATCAATGATCAACCTCTCGGCAAGAAAGCTTGCCTATGCTTGATGCCATGAATAGTCGTGCAAACAAATTGAGTGTTAACACGCTTGAAAATGATGCGATGCAAAACGATAAAGAAGTCGCTCTGGCACTAAGCGGAATCGGTTATCGGCTAGATGACAAACCCCTTCTCAGTGATATCGATCTGACAATTTACAAAGGCAGCACAACGGCGATCATGGGTTACAACGGTGCTGGTAAGAGTTTACTGTTACGAATAATGCACGGCATCTTAGCTCCATCATGCGGAAAACTGATTTTAGGTGTTAGCACAGCGTCCAGAACCGATGAGCCCAGACAAGCCATGGTGTTCCAGAAGCCCGTACTACTAAGACGTACCGTAAAAGCAAACATCCTATTCGCCTTACCAACATCTGTTGAAAATAAAAGCAAAGCATGTGATTCGCTTTTGAACATGGTCGGCTTATCAGAACATGCCAGCAAGCCGGCTCGACGCTTATCCGGCGGTGAGCAACAAAGACTAGTAATGGCAAGAGCACTCGCCATCGATCCGGAAATACTATTTCTAGACGAAGCTACAGCGGCATTGGACCCGGCATCCGCCATTCTTATTGAAAATTTAGTTCAGCAGCAGAAAGCGAAAGGCACTACCAGCCTATTAGTGACTCACGATGCTGCACAGGCTCAACGCCTGTCTGATCAAGTGATCTTTGTGCACAACGGCAACATTGTCGAGCAGGCTAATACAATAGATTTTTTTAATTCACCCGGCACAGCAGAAGCGAAAGCCTATTTAAGCGGAAAATTGCTTGCGAATTAGCTTCATTAAAAGCAAACGAATTTAAAGGCAGTAAGAGAGAATGGTTGTTATGAATAAAATAGTAGTCTTATTTAATTTATTTTTACTTAGCAGTGCGTATTCAATAAGTATTCACGCTGAATCATTGCTGGTTCAATCAACAACATCGACCGCTAATTCAGGGTTTTATGCCTACCTTGCCCCCATACTTGAAAACGACACAGGCATTGAGTTAAACGTCGTGGCAGTTGGCACAGGTCAGGCGATTAAAAATGCCAAGAACTGTGATGCTGACGTGCTGCTAGTACACGCAAAAGAGGCGGAAAATACCTTTGTCTCTGAAGGGCATGGAATAAAACGTCATGATCTTATGTACAACGATTTCGTCATCGTGGGGCCAGTTACAGATCCTGCCAATATAAAAGGTAGCAATGATGCCACCTTCGCATTAGCGACCATTGCCAACAGTGAATCACTTTTTGCGTCACGAGGCGATGATTCTGGCACACATAAAAAAGAACTCGGTTTATGGTCTGAGGCTGGCGTGTCCGCTGAAAAGGCATCAGGACAATGGTACCGATCGACAGGCTCGGGTATGGGCGCAACCCTAAATACCGCGATTGGCATGTCAGCCTATACCTTAACCGACCGAGCCACCTGGATCAGTTACAAGAATAAGTCTGACTTCGAAATCGTGGCCGAGGGCGATACCAATCTATTTAATCAATACGGTGTTATTTTAGTGAACGCGCAAAAATGTAAATCAGTTAAAGCAGAAGCTGGACAAAAATTTATCGATTGGTTGATTTCAGAAAAAGGTCAAAATGCCATTGCTGAATTTCAAGTTAATGGACAGCAATTGTTTTTTCCTAATGCAAATAATACAGATATGTAGGTAAAAGGCCTCTACATAATCGATAGGAAATCAGGGCATCACAACGCTCATCAACATCATGATTACGCCGAACATAGTGAGAGCTATCACGCCAACCAGGATCACGCCAACTGAAAAGAAGGCTCACTGTATCGACTCTACGCTGTGATCTCACGCAGAATGTAGATCGGACTGGACCAAGCCTGCGTTCCGTCTTCCAAGGTCACACGCACATAGAATGGATTATCCCTTCCCGGCAGCGCTGTCAAGGTGCGCTCAATCTGTACCGAGGTATGAGGATTTTTGTCGGGCAGCCTGAACAATCGGATGCCGCGCGGTAGAATATCCGATGCGTCCAGCGCGGTATCTTCATACCCGACGTCAGCCAATGCGATGCTCTCGTTAACCAACGCGGTGCTCAGCTTGATATCACCAGATTTGCTTTCGTTCAGGTTCGCAATGAAACCTGCGAAGTTTCCGGTTGTTACCGATTGCCACGATAATTCTCTTCCGTCTCTGATGTCTAGCGTCTTGTCACGATTGAAGAAATTCACAGGCACTGCGTTCGTGACGGTAGCTTTATCAAAAAGCGCCGAGCCATCCCATGGGACCGCACGGAACCGACCACGGTACTCTGCCCCCTCCCACAAAACACCGATACGATTACCAAGATCCTCTTTGGCATAAGGGCGATGACATTCCACATGATCCAGGCCGTTAAAGATATCGATACGGCGCACCGGTGAAGCCGCGTCTATGCTTATTTTAAAGCTAGCGTCACCCGAGGGTAGATGAACGATGTCGCCCATCATCGCTGCTTCGCAAGGCTTCGTTTCACAATCTTGGTTCAACAAAGGGTCATCCTGGTACAGCGTTGCCGCGCCATCGAATGTTGCTGTGACATCGAGGCGAATACGCCCGCTTGGCCCACCTGTCGTCGCATAGTGGTGTCGTGCGTTGATACAGTCTATTAAACCACTGCGTGTTAATTCCGGCATCAGGAAACAGGTAAGCCCGCCAACGGCTCCAAACCAGCCTGCTCCCGGATAGCTCGCACCAGGGCGGCCTTTGTGCCCATCAGAATTACCGATGATACCGACTCGGTATCCGCTCTTGAACGCGTCCTGCACGATCCACTCGAATGTGCCCCATGCGGAATGCACTTCAACCGATTTTTCAAAGCGGCCGTCATGGGCCATTGTGATATCAGCATATCGCCCACCACAATGGGCAAAGCAAATGACATCCCACTCGTTGTTCTCGGCAAAGGCTTCGAACAATTCGCCAGCTGTGTGGCAATCCGTACCGACATCACTTTGGTCCTCGATCAAGGCGTGGGACGATCTGCGCATAGTGCGTCCTTCCACCGGGAAGAACACGTTGCGGTCACCGCCAAGTGCCGTATTGCCCGACCATTCATAGCCGGGAAGTGTGACAAATTCTCCGTCCTTATTAAAATGGCTTGTGACGTGATTTAGATCACGCCAGAACGTATCCGTCATCTGAAAGTCGTTACCCTGATGGGCGCAGGCATCCAGAAACGCTCGATCACGCCCGAACGCAAAGTAGTCCGCAGCACTGTTGGTGCCTAGGGTTTCATCGGATTGACCGTGCAAATCTCCCCAATAGCTTTTAAGTGGTGGAGACACTTCTACGTTTGCAGGATTGCATGTTGTGACAAGTGACCCGTCTGCTGCGTGCAGCGCAATCTCCAGCGGACCATCACCGTTAACTTTCAGGCCGGGAATTTCAGTAGCAAAGCCACCCTCTTTCACGGTGATCACATCAGGTAGGTTCTCAACCGCTTTGTTGGCTTTGGGCGTGAGCGTTACGGACGCTTTGTTAGTCGGGTTCCCCCAGGTGTCCTCTGCTTTTATCTTCAGCGAAAATGCCTTGCCACTTGCAATTGTAGAAGGCACGACTGCAACCCAGGTTTCGGGGGCACCGGGAACAATCGAGATAGCCGGTTGTTCAGGCAGTGTTTGAAAGTTGTAGGTTGCTATCGGGTCGACCAACACACGAAACTCATAGCGGCTTTCGCAGAACGTCTGCAACCGCATGCCAGGGCCGCCTTGATCCGTGACACCAAAACGAATCGTGATTGTGTCGCCCTCCTTCATAAAACCTTTTACCACCTTGATCTGCAACGTTCTATCCCAAGGCCGGATATTGCCTTTGGGATCAAACCTGGCTTGCAACACAGCATTGTTGGATGCCACGACCTCAGTGTAACCGGCAGCAGTCGGGTCATCAAACTGTGGGTTCGTCTGGTCTGTTGCAAATCGCCAGACAACACGAAGGCTGCCACTGTCATCAACACCGAAACGCCCAGCGGTGTAGGTCAGCGTGAAGCTATGATACGTACCTGCATCAAATTCACCCGACTTGTCTAATACTGCAGTACCCAGAAGGGATGAATCGATCGGTGTTCGTAACGCGCCATTGTGCATTTCGGGCGTTGTCATTTTTGGCAATTCGGTCGTCATGTTATTTTAGTCTCAGCTAGAAGACGCTATTTATTTTCATTTCCAACCAGCTGTCCACAACCATCGTCGCCACAACCATAGAAACCACTAACGTCAAAGCACCCCTGACGTCACTCTTTTCAATAATATTTTTCATTCCACCTTCTGCTTTAGATTCATCGTTCATTAAATTTTGTATTCGTTTCTGGCCAATACGGTCTTGTGAAACGATAAATCTCTAATCGTAAGGTCGATATCACTCCAATAACCTATGAGATTTTAATCCCTTACATTTTTGGCCGATTTGAGTCACTGCTCTATGAGAACTTCAAGCGGCGAACTTCAAGCGGCGAACTTCAAGCGGCATTCAGTCATGATTTGAATGTCTGGTGCTGAATGGCTTAGCGGTTGCTGCAAACTTGCTTATTCAGGCACGTTGTTCGGTTGAAATCTAGTTCCATTTCAACTGAAGGAACCATCAATGTCAACAAAAAACAACGTTGCAGAGCCTTGGAACAAAAGGGAAACTCATCTGGCAGAAGCCTCCACTTAAATTGAATGAAATTGGGGCGCTACAAGTTCGTTTCCAGTTAAGTCAAAGGCATCGCGATCTTGCACTATTCAATCTTGCTATTGATAGCAGGCTACGAAGATGCGATCTTATAAAGCTAAAAATTAATAACGTCACAAATGGCAACACGGTCACTTCCAGGGCGATGGTTGTGCAACAAAAGACCGGTAGACCTGCGCAATTTGAAATAACAGAAAGCACCAGAGACGCGACTGCTGACTGTATTGCACAGCTGAACAGATCAGAATCTGGATATTTTTTTTAAGCAGAAATTCCGTTTCGAAGCATCTTTCAGCGAGGCAATACGCTCGAATAGTGCCTGGCTGGCTTTGGTGAGATTGGGCTTGACCCTGCAGCATATGGCACACACTCTCTGCACCGCACCAAACCCACATTAGTCTACAAACGCACCCATAATCTTCGCGCGAATCAGTTGTCACTAGGGCACACCAAATTAGAAAGCACAGTAAGATACTTGCGCATTAAGGTAGGTGACGCACTTGAAATTGCTGAACAAACGGGAATTTAAAAGAGGGCGCTTTTGTGGAGTGTATATAATATGAGCTATCGTAATAGCATTGCTTTAAACACCATTCATTGCAAATGGTAAAGCAGACGCTCGTGATAGACTAATTCCTGTACATTGGCCGAGCCGCTGTTTTGCAACTTTCGGCCAAAAGCAGTAGATCTTTGCTGAAAACGGGCTGTCCGTTACCTGTATAAGGTTAGATCTGGCTGGTCAGCAATCATCTGGGAGCTAACCATTTTTAAGGTGATATAAAGAGCGCAAACTAGAAAATAGTTTATGTGCGCCAAGTAACTGCAAAGCTGAAGCTTTGGAGTCGGATCTGAGCTTGGGCAAATTGCTTGGTGGCGTAAACGAGTCGACATTAAAATACTAAGATGACAATTATTGCAAAGGGTTTTTGGCATGCCAAATCATACAAATACGATTGTCATTTTTACAGACAATCACAATCACTCTTTCATGGGTTGCGCGGATCACCCAGTCATTAAAACAC
>CAYSZH010000088.1:2490-18056 GCA_964435305.1 uncultured Granulosicoccaceae bacterium | reverse complement strand
GGCCATAGTGGTGGCGGTGGACTGACAGCTGCCGTTACGATAAAAGCGCGGGATACAAAAGACGTAAATATCGCATTTCAAATGCCCTTTTACCCAATGATAGATGATTTACAAAATACACTTTCAGCAAAAGAGATGGTTTCTGTGCCTGTATGGAATACTGAGTCGAATAAAAAGGGCTGGGACTCCTATCTTAAAAATATCAAGGAAAACGGAGAAGACATACCAAGCTACGCCGCTGCAGCTAGAAACAAGGACTATAGCAATTTTCCACCAACTATTACTTTTGTGGGCGATTTAGAACCTTTCAAAGATGAAACCATTGCATACGTTAAAGCGCTGGAAAAGGAAGGTGTTGATGTAAAATTCAAGCTGTTTGAGGGTTGTTATCACGGCTTTGATGCCTATGTACCAAAATCACAGATAGCCAAAGATGCCGTCAGATTTACCTATGATTCCTACGCAGAAAATTACGACAAATATGTAAGCTAGATAAAAAGCGGCTGCCTTTTCAAGCATTCGCGGAACACAATATTGCTCCTCGATTCTGTTTAATTTAAATCATTCACTCTCCACGGATAATACTAGAGGGCAAATTAAAATGGCCGATTCTTCCAAGTCAATATCGCCCGGAGACGTGTCTCCGAAATCCAGTAGTGCGCAACCAGAGCTTCTGGATCTGAATCGAATTGACGCCGAGCTTGCTCAAATTCTGCCCAATATCCCGTCCGAGATACTCGATATCAATCGTGACAATGTTGTGGCCTTTCGTGAAGCCTGGACGGCACGCTCGAAAGAACCTGTAACCACACCCGTCAGTATCGACGAGCGAATAATCCCGACAAAAGACGTCAACCAAGCGGATGTGCGGGTACTGATTTACCGAAAACCCTCCAACCAGGTACAAGCAGGCCTGATATGGATCCACGGAGGTGGATACATCGTGGGCTCCGCCGAGGACAACCGCGCACTCGCGATAGCCGAACAACTCGATTGCACTGTCGTTTCAGTCGACTATCGACTGGCACCGGAAAATCCATTTCCGGCCGGCCTTGAAGATTGCCAGCAAGCCTTGCTGTGGACTATTGAACATGCAGGTGAGCTTGGCATTGACGCTCGACGGGTTGCCATCGGCGGCGCTAGCGCAGGTGGTGGGTTAGCCACAGCTCTGTCGTTGTTAAATCGTGATCAAAACGGACCTGAAGTGGTGATGCAATTGTTGGTCTACCCAATGATCGATAACTTGCACGACACGCCCTCCGGGCGGATCACCAATCACCCGGTGTGGAACCGCCGTACATCGTTAAACGCCTGGGAAATGTACCTCAATGGCGTTCCGGGGGAAAAAGCATCGCCCTACGCATCGGCTGCACGTGCTACTGATTTGGCTGGTCTTCCGCCAGCCTGTATCTGCGTAGGTACCGAGGATCTGTTCCGTGATGAGTGTGTGTCCTACGCGCAGCAATTAATCACAGCAGGAGTACCCTGTGAGCTCAGCCTCTACCCGGGTCTCATTCACGGGGCAGAGGCGTTTTTGCCGAGTGCCCGCGTTAATCAACGCCTAACGAAGGGATACCTTCGCGCACTTCGAGATGCGTTTGAGGCCTGACAGATCAACCGGCGTTCTGTCGTTTCAAGTAAACCCACGGCCGAAGTTTGGCATCTGCTTCCTGGAATCGGTCAATTTCGGGTATGTGCTCCTGAATCAACGTGAAGTCATCAAGACCTTGCAGCAGGTTCTGGCGTCGCAACTCATCTATTTTAAAGGCAATGTCTGAATTCCCTTCAGGCGGCCTGACAAAACCATCGCGCAGGCTAATAGTGAACTCAGCCGCTGGACTACGTAGGGCCTGTTGCGCAAACTCCTCAACAATTTTCTCATTGAGCTGTATTGGCAGCAGCCCGTTCTGAAAGCAGTTGTTGTAGAAAATCGATCCGAAACTGGGGGCGATGACCGCCTGTATTCCCATATTCATCAGCGCTTTAACCGCGTGCTCACGCGAAGACCCACAGGCGAAATTAGCGCCAGCGAGCAATATTTTTGCATCACGCCATGGTGGCTGGTTGAGGATAAATTCCGGATCTTCGCTCCCATCGGGGCGAAAGCGCCACACCTCGAAACAATAAGGGCCGAGCTCTGTGTCTTTCTCGTCCAGTAGCCGATCAATCCGAATTAGAATTTCCGTATCAATGTTGGCAATCATCAGCGGGGCAGCAACACCGCGTATGGTTTCAACCGGGTTCATTAGCCTATGCTCCTCGGAATTTTCTGACATCTGTGATTTCACCCGTTAACGCAGCGGCTGCAGCCATTGACGGGCTCACCAGGTGAGTGCGCGATTCTGGGCCTTGGCGTCCGGCAAAGTTTCGGTTCGATGTAGACACACAACGATGCCCCGGCTCTACCTTCTCGTCGTTGGCAGCTACACACATGGAACAACCGGGCATCCTCCATTCGAAGCCTGCTTGCGTGAATACCTTGTCCAGGCCTTCAGCTTCTGCAGCCTTCTTAACCGGCATTGAACCGGGAACCACCCAAGCGGTCACACCTTCGGCAACACGATTCCCATTCACAATTTCAGCAGCCAGCTGTAGATCGCTCAGGCGGCTATTGGTACACGAGCCGATAAAAACCCGGTCGACCTTCGTGCCTTCAAGTTTTTGCCCGGGCACCAAGCCCATATAGGCCAGCGCCTTTTGCCAACTCTCTCGAATCGAGGCATCGGGCGCGTCGCGCGGGTCAGGCACTGTCGATCCAATCGTCATGGCGTGCTCAGGGCTGGTGCCCCATGTGATTTGCGGCTCAATCCCGGAGACATCGATATCAACTTCGCGATCAAATACCGCATTATCATCGCTTGCAAGTCCCAACCAATGAGTGGCTGCATCCTCCCAGTCCTGCCCTTTTGGGGCAAACGGCCGCCCTTTTATATAAGCCAGGGTTTTTTCGTCTGCCGCGATCATGCCAACTTTGGCACCAAACTCGATTGACATATTGCAGATTGTCAATCGGGATTCAATACTCAAGGCACGAATCGCGCTGCCTGCGAACTCCACCGCATAGCCATCTCCTCCGGCTGCACCCAGCTCTCCAATCATATGCAGGACCATGTCCTTGGAGGTGAGGCCAGCAGGCAAATCTCCGATAAAATTTACCCTCAAGGTGGGCGGCCGCTTCTGGATTAGCGCCTGGTTTCCCATCACATGTACAAGCTCGGAGAAACCGATACCGAAAGCCATGGCACCGAGGGCGCCGTGGGTGGACGTGTGACTGTCGCAACAGCAAACAAATAGTCCTGGCAGCGTTATACCTTGCTCTGGGCCCACGACATGCACTATGCCTTGTTCGGCACTGTCGAGATCAAACAGATTTACGCCAAAGTCTTTAGCGCCTTTACGCAGAATGGGAATCAACTTGCCACTGCGCCCGAAACTTTGTTCGTTGCGCTGCGGTGCACTGGATATTGAGTGATCCGGAACGGCAAAGATTAGCTCCGGATTACGACTACGCAGCCCGCGCTCGACCAGCCCGTCGAAGGCGGCCGGCCCTCCAAGGTCATGCACCAGAAGCCGATCAACATGCAGCAGCGCGTTGCCATTGCCCAGATCAGCTATTACGTGTGCATCCCATACTTTGTCGAACAGCGTACGATCGGGCATCTGTAAATCCTGTTTTTTGTTTAGGTGTAATTTGTCATGAAGCTTTCTCGGAGCGTGCCATTGCTGCTTCCTTACGACGCAGATAGAGCATCCGTAGCACCGAGATAAAGGTGAGTAGAAATATCGTCATCACTATCGGGCGGTCGAACAGGTAGGACCATTCGCCCCGCGAGAGAATGACAGTTTGCCGAAACGACAGCTCGAACATTGGGCCGAGCACAAAACCGATGACGAAAGTGATGAATGAAAATTCCAGCAAGCGGAAAAAAAAGCCCAGAACCGCAAACGCTATAACGAGCTTGAATGCAAATTCACCACCGGACAGGTACGCCCCGGTCAGGCACATCAAGCCGATGATTGGAAAAATGATACGTGCAGGCACATAGGTGACCAGCGCAAAGAAACGCAATCCAACATTGCCCACCAGGAAATTAAAGACATTCGCGATAATCATGCAGCTGAACAGACCGTAGATCAGACGTGCTTGTTCCTGCATCATGTGCGGGCCGGGCTGCACGCCATGAATAATAAAGGCCCCCAGAATAAGCGCTGCGGTTACGTTGCCCGGAATGCCCAGAGCCAGCAAGGGGATAAAATTTGCGCCAACTACGCTGCTGTTCGCCGCTTCAACCGCTGCGACTCCCTTGATATTTCCTTTGCCAAAGCTCTCAGGGTTTTTGTCCGATCGACGCGCGGAATCATAACCAATAAAGGCTGCTGCGCTCGATCCGATTCCCGGGATCGCTCCTATGCCGGTGCCGATAATGGCAGAACGAACAATCGTCGGTAGGCAACTGACGAACTCCGCCCGGCTGATGCGGCGATCCTCTGCAGATCCGGTGGGTAGTGGCAGATGCCGTGAAGAGAGTTGTTCGCGTGACGAAATAATTTGTCGGATCACTTCTCCCATCGCCAGCAGTCCAATGGCGACAGCGGCAATAGGAAGCCCGTTAAGCAATTCAGCCACACCAAACGAGAGACGGTCTGAAGCACCTTCAGGGTCAAGTCCAATGGTACTGAGCAAAATACCCAGCAGTGCGGCCATCAAACCTTTAATCATGGACTTGCCAACCAGTCCGGCGACAACTGCCATCGAGAAAATGATGACTGCCATCATTTCCGGTGGTCCCATGCGTAGCGCTACCACAGCGAGCGGTGCCGAAACAGTGATTAACACGATATCGCTAAAGGAATCGCCCATAACCGACGAGTAGAGTGCAATTTTTAACGCTTTTAACGATTTACCCTGTTTCGCTAAGGGGTGACCATCAAAAGCGGTGGCTGCCGCCTCAGGCGAACCGGGAGTGTTCATTAAAATGGCGGCCACTGCCCCACCGATAGTGCCTCCTTTATTGATCCCGACTAGAAAACCCAGGGCCCCCAGTGGAGACATATAATAGGTCAGTGGAACCGCAATCGCGATGGCAGTAACTGCACTTAGCCCAGGAATGGCACCAAACAGCTGGCCCAGCAGGATACCGGCAAACACCAGTGTGAGATTGCCTAGCGTAAACGCATCCGTGAGGCCACCTATAATATTCTCCATACTATCGCCTGCTCAATTGCGTCACGGTAGATTAGAACCAATCAAGAACTCAAAAATCACCCACAGCACTGCCGGTGTTAGCCCCGACACCAGAAGAATAGTTATCCAGTTGCGCTCTTTGAGATAGACCATCAGGGCTGCAACCAACGCAACCCCGCCGATCAGGAACCCGGCTTTTAGAATAAGTTGCGAGCCAACGACGAATATCAGCACAACCAACCCAAGATTCGCCAGATCCTTTAACGCGAAAGGCATGGGAATATCGTTCCCTTCACTGCTGATCAGACGCGACAGAAACATCAAGGCCCCAAGAATTCCGATCAGTGAGGTTGCCACTCGAGGCAACAATGCTGGCGAAACCTGACTAAAGTCACTTGGCTCTATGAAGCGGGGAATGACCCAGAACAAAGCAAATAGCGAAACGAAAACCGTGCTCAGACCCAACCACATTTCAAAACGGCGCATATTGCCCCCCGTGCAAACACCGGGTATTCCCAGCAGCCGCAAAACCGCTGCAATACATGGCTACTTGGTGGATTCAAACAGTGCCGAGTAGTCCTCTGCAAAAGATTTCATCAGACCGCGCGTGTCCTCCGGGTTCAGTACGACACTTGGCATTCTCATTTTTTCCTGGGACAGTTTCTTGACTTCGTCGGACTGGGCTGCATTCTGGAAAACTGCGGCCATACGGCTCTTTATATCGTCGGGCATATCCTTCGGGGCAACAAATACGAAATAGCCATCCAGGTTATGCTCGTAGCCCAGTTCTGCCATGGTCGGCACATCGGGTGTTGTGGGTAGTCGCTCGTCCAGTGGAACGGAAAGTACAGTGATGCCGCCGTCTTTCATCAGGCTTTGATGAATGCCTACACTGAAACCAAAACTGACATGACCGCCCATCACGGCTTGCACAATAGCGCGACCGGATTTGAAAGGCACTGAGGTAATCGTAATACCGTCCCGCTTGGCAATGTAGTCAAAATACTGCGTCTGCACAGGCCCGGCTGTTGAGGCTGAAAGCTCGTTCCCTTCTTTCGCATAGGCAATCATTTCTTCCCAGGTTTTATAGGGCGAATCCTTACTGGTATAAAATGCGGTCTGAAAACGACTGATTGTGGTGATGTATTCAAAATCATCCACCGTATACTTGATCGAGTCAGATACTAGGGGAGCAGCAGCGATCGAAAAGTCCGCAACCAGGGCAATGGTGTAACCATCCGCGGGCAGTTTCGTTATATTGGATGATGCCACCATGCCCCCTCCGCCGGGCATGTTTTCAACAATCACAGGTACACCAAATTCATCTTCCGCGGCCTTTGCCACCAGACGCCCCAGAGTATCGGTAGCACCCCCTGGACCGAACCCGATAATCATCTTAATGGGTTTGTCAGGGTATTCAGCCAGAGCGGGTAATGCCGCAACGAAGCTTACGAGCAAGGCCGCAGTGATTTTTTTACACAGGTTCAACATTGGAATTTCCTCTCATTATTCAGTGGTTTAGAGTAGCTTTCCGTTTTTTTGGCATTTGCAGAAAAGTAGTTAACCACTTCGCCAATGTACGGATTCGGCTTTACAAACGTCAACGCAATACTATTTTGGAGCTAGACTACCAATTTTTTCGAACAACCGTTAGATTTTTTATAATATCCTAGCGGAACTTCCCGTGTAAGGCAATTTTGAAGCAAAATGAGAACTGGATGATCCTGTATATCGACGACCTGTAACAGCTGATAAAGTGAATTGCAGCCGAGTCGTGCGGAAAGGAGAAATTTCATTGCTGGAGATTTGGCACAGTGAATTCGCTTTGCTGGAATCGACATAGAAACACTATCGAATGACCGAAGAGTGAGCGTTGTTCACTAAGTTCAACCCGTAGCATTCGAGTAAATCAGAAAGATTGGATCAACAAGTGAAGACGAAGAGATAATTAGAGCGACTTTGGATAGTTCAACTCAGCGTAAATCGGACGCAACTCGAGAAAGAATACTGCAAACTGCTGCCGAGCTATTCAGGGAACATGGATATGATCGTGCGTCCGTACGCGAGATCGCCCGCAAAGCCGACATGAAAGCGGCAAGTATCTACTACTATTTCGCAACCAAAGACGATATTTTGCAGGCGGTTTTTTCTCGCAGCGTAACTAGCCTTTACGACGATGTCGCAGCGGCGTTGCAAACCCTTCCTCAAGCCTGCACGAGCCGTCTGAAAATCGAGACTGCGATACAGGCACATCTGAACTGTATGGCCAATCGCGATGAGTTTTCGGCGACATTCAGCATTTACCTTCACCTTCCGCAGAGCGTACGACATCTCGAAACTCCCATGCGTGAACAGTACTTCCAACTGTGGTTGTCTCTGATCGAAGAAGGCATCACGAACGGTGAACTACGCTCTGAACTGGACCCGGCATTGGTCCGGCGTTTTATTCTGGTGGGGATTACACGAAGTTTTGAGTGGGAAGAAATCGATGATCTGAATAACAGCGAGCTGGCTAATTTTTTCAGTAAAATGATTTTCGATGGTCTTATCTAAGTATACAGTTCGTGTTGGATGTCCAGGGAGAGTGTAGATATTCAGTCTAAGCGCCCATTGCGAATAGAAAATGAGTGGGTCGTTTGACAACAGATCGCAGATGTTTTTTTGCAAATTGGAGACGTTTATGCCGTGGCATGCTGATGACCCAAGTCACAGTTTTAAAAGACCGGTGTCTTCTTCCGATGATGCATTGCACACCCTTAATTCTAGCACCGGCAAACCAGCCCACAACACCCGAATCCAGCCCTGCATCTCACCCAACAGCGCGCTATAATCCCCAATCGTACTCAGCCAGGCACTGGCAATGGATTTCCCAACGAAGTTTGATGTAATCGTGATTGGTGGCGGGCATGCTGGCACTGAGGCCGCTTTGGCTGCTGCGCGCTCGGGTGCGCAAACGTTGCTTCTCACACATAACATCGAAACGCTGGGACAGATGAGTTGTAACCCGGCTATTGGTGGCATTGGCAAAGGGCATCTGGTTAAAGAAATTGATGCGCTGGGTGGTGCTATGGGTAAGGCTGCAGACCTTGCAGGTATTCATTTTCGAACGCTCAATCAGCGAAAAGGCCCGGCTGTTCGAGCCACACGAGCGCAAGCTGATCGAAATCTTTATCGCAACGCGATTCGCAGCATTATTGAAAACCAGCCGAACCTGACCTTGTTTCAACAAGCCGTAGATGATTTGATCATCGAGGGTGAGTGCATTAGCGGCGTACTTACACAACTTGGCGTGCGTTTTTTTGCACCTACGGTTGTGCTAACTGTTGGGACTTTTCTTGCCGGCAAAATTCACGTCGGTGAAGCGCAGCAATCTGCCGGGAGAGCAGGTGACCCACCTGCAATGACCTTGGCGATGCGTCTGCGCGAACTGCCATTGGAGACAGGTCGTTTAAAAACCGGTACGCCACCACGCATTGATGCACGCAGCATCGATTTTACTGATCTTGAATCACAGCCAGGGGATGACCCTAGACCCGTGTTCTCTTATATGGGGTCTGTGGATGATCACCCGGAGCAAGTGCATTGTCATATCACACACACTAATGCACGTACACACGAGATTATCAGCGGTGCTTTAGATCGCTCGCCACTTTTTTCAGGAAACATTGAAGGTGTTGGCCCACGTTATTGTCCTTCGATAGAAGATAAAGTTGTGCGCTTTGCAGATAAAGAATCCCATCAAATATTTATTGAACCGGAAGGGCTCAATAC
The DNA here is from genome assembly GCA_964435305.1 of uncultured Granulosicoccaceae bacterium. Classification (GTDB taxonomy): domain Bacteria; phylum Pseudomonadota; class Gammaproteobacteria; order Granulosicoccales; family Granulosicoccaceae; genus Granulosicoccus. Next base: position 9,100 of record CAYSZH010000088.1, on the reverse strand, counting down.
GCACGAAGTCTACCCAAATGGCATCTCAACCAGTTTGCCGTTTGATGTGCAGATAGACTATGTACATTCAATAAAAGGGTTTGAAAAGGCGCATATCACGCGCCCGGGATACGCCATTGAGTATGACTACTTTGATCCACGAGGTTTGCGTAGCTCATTGGAATCACGTGCCATTGCCGGCTTGTTTTTCGCGGGCCAGGTTAATGGCACCACCGGATACGAAGAAGCAGGTGCGCAAGGCTTGATTGCCGGTTTAAATGCAGCGCGACAAGTGCAAGATGAAGCGCCATGGACGCCGCGCAGAGATGAGGCCTACATAGGTGTACTGATTGATGATCTCACCACACGAGGCACGCGTGAGCCGTATCGTATGTTTACCAGTCGAGCGGAGTACCGACTCAAACTACGTGAAGACAACGCCGATATTCGCTTAACCGAAGCCGGCCGCAGTATGAATTTGGTGGATGATGTTCGTTGGGAGGCCTTTAATCGCAAACTTGATGGTGTCTCGGCTTTAAAAGAAACCTTGTATCATTTGTGGTTGCGCCCTGGTACCCCGGAAGCCAAAAAAATAAAGGATGAAACTGGCCTGTCACTGGCACGTGAACGACGTTTTACTGAACTGCTAAAAATGCCAGAAGTTAAGCTTGCTGCCCTGTTGCGCTCTGCAGCGCCAGAACATGCATCGCTCGATCCGCAGGTAATAGATCAGGTGGAAATTCAAGGTAAGTACGCAGGCTATTTGGATCGTCAGCAGGCTGATATTGATCGCTCACGAGCACAGCTTGAAACCCGATTGCCGGATAGCCTTGACTATCAGGATGTCAGTGGTCTATCCAATGAAGTGCGTCAAAAGCTCGCAGAGCACAAACCAGAAAACATTGATCAGGCATCGCGTATTTCAGGTGTGACTCCGGCTGCGCTTTCATTGCTAATGGTGCATCTAAAAAAACACCAGCTGCATGAGCGCGCTTGAGCTCTTAATATGCAAGATACGCTTTCAAGCGATCATCGTAATGATGACGCTGCCTTAGTTTCACTGCTGGACGCCGGCCTTATCCTCATGGGGCTGGAGCTTAAGCCGGCCCAAAAAACACAACTGATCCGCTTTATTGATTTACTGCATAAGTGGAACCGCGTGTACAACCTCACCGCTGTGCGTGACAAAAAAACGATGGTGTCCCGTCACATCCTGGACAGTTTGTCGGCGTTACCAATCGTACAGCGCCTGGGTGATAACTCAATTATTCTCGATGTGGGTACAGGTGCAGGAATTCCAGTTATACCCCTTGCAATTTGCTGCCCGCAAATCTCGTTTGTATCAGTTGAGTCAATCGGTAAAAAAACGCGATTCCAGCTACAGGCATTGCAGCAGTTGCAAATTAAAAATGTTGATGTTGTCCAGCAACGTATTGAAGATGTTGAATGCCAAGCCAATGTAGTCATCTCTCGAGCGTTCGCCGCGCCAGAGAGATTTCTAACGACTGTATCTGGCCATATGAGTAAGGAGGGGCTTGTGGTCATTATGCTTGGCCTGAAAGATAAGTTGCCCGATGCTTTACCTGCAGGTTACTCACTTATCCGTGTACAAGCTGTTACGGTTCCGGGTGAGTCTGCTGAGCGGCATTTAGCGCTGTGTCGATATGCGGCAACTACTTGATATATAGCATATACTGGCTTAAACAAGCTTTGCTCTAATAGGCAATAGAAAGAATTTAATTATGCTACTTGACACTCCTATTTGCGATTTTGGCTGGAAAGCACCAGACTTTACATTGAGTACCCCCAATGGGGATTCCTTCTCATTGCATGACTATGCCAACGGGAGCAGCGCTCTGGTTATGTTTATCTGCAACCATTGTCCCTATGTTGTCGCAATAGCCGAACGTCTGGCTGTGGATACCGCTACACTTCAATCAGCAGGTGTGAAGGTGCTGGCCGTCATGTCTAACGACTATAAGCGAGTCGCTTCCGATAGCCCTGCCAATATGGAAAAGTTTTCACAGAAATACGGATTTACCTTTCCCTACTTGGTAGATGAAGCACAGTCAGTAGGAAAAACCTATGGGGCAATTTGCACGCCCGATTTTTTTGGGTTTAATGCAAACCTTGAATTGCAATATCGGGGTCGCTTTGATGATGCGCGAATGAGCGACAGCGCTAAGCGAACACCTGAGCTTTTAAATGCCATGCAGGCCATTGCTGAGACCGGACAGGGTCCGCGCGAGCAGGTGCCCAGTATGGGCTGCTCAATAAAATGGAGTCGCTAGGTAAGCAGCTAACTAGCTAAAGCTAGCTAGTTAAAATATAAAAATCAATTTTGTGGAAAGTAAATACGGTTTAGCAAATTACTATTAGGTATCGCACGGTCGGTTTGTGTGTATTCATAGGTGGTAACGGACGTACCGCTGACCGTTCCGACAGCTCGCGAATTTCCGGCTGCATCGGTTTGGCCAAATAACTCGAACAAAGTTTCGGAACTACTAACGTGATTGCCATTGACGTCGTAAGCAAGAATTTTCATAGAGCTCATCAGTGGATCATCCGGGCTGCCAGTATAGTCAAAGCAGGTGATACTGGTCCTTAGTGAATTCACATATTCGATATCACAATCTCTGTTCGGATCGATATTAAAGTCACCCTCTACAAACCCATCTTCTGATCGAATAATTTGATTGCTGGTGTTGGTCGTATAATCGACCACAGAGTTAAGTTCGGAGGCCACGCTGAATTCGTAACGCTGAAGCGAGCCACTGAAAACGAACTCCACACGGGTATCGTTTGTAGAATTGATTGTGCGGATAAAACCGTTATCGGCGTAGCTGAAGGTCTCGGTATTGGTGATGCTGCCATCGGCTGCGCGAAACGTGCGCGTTAATGTATCACCGATGTCACTGAAAGATTCTGTATATTCTGAACTGAGTACGCCGTCTCTAAATATGCTGGCTTCGATAGTGTTAGTGCCGTTTGCCACTGTAAATTCTGTCAGGGTAATTGTGTTGTTATTCGCATCGAATGCATCGGTAAACGTGGTTGTCTCTCGCGTAAGGTAAAACCCATTAACTACGTTTGATCTTGACGAACCACCAAGGAAAATGGGCGGTATAACACCGCCTTCTATGGGGCCTGATGGCTGGCCAAAGCCTGCATCTACCGAACCATCCACGGGTGAATCTTCTGCAGGTGCGGCTGGGGCTGTCCCGGTTTGTTCTTGCCCAGCATTTTGCTCAGCTTGAGTGCCTTCAGATCCTACAGCATCAACAGATGCTGGGCTGTCACCGGAGCTGCCACCGCAGGCCGTTAGCACAAGGGCTATTCCAGCTACGGCAAACTTGATCTTGATATCGCTGTGTGTAAGGCGCATCGGTTTAACAGTAAGGTTTGACTTTAGGTGCACTGACTAGCGCTCTGGTTTTGCATACATAACAAGCATACTCTGGTAATTGGCCGTCATCTGCAAAACCTGATGACACAATGATTAGTTTGTGCGCAAGTGAGTTACCGAACTTTAAGATTGTATACGGTGTAATGAGTTCAATTTAATATGCACTAAATCTGTTGCTCAAGGCTGGATAAATACTGCATAAGCCGTCTATTCGATCACAGTTTGCTAGCCTATTGTGATCATTAACTATCAGCTGCAAAACGTGGTACCGGTAAATCCAATATTGCTGGAATATACGTGTATTATTTTGTCAAATTATTGTCGAGAGAAACAATATGCCGAGCACTTTGCCCAAAAAAGCACAATTTAATTTGCCAGAAGACATCGTCTATCTCGACGGCAATTCGCTTGGCCCCTTGCCGGTAGGTGCAAACCAGGCTGTCAATAGAACTCTTAATGAGGAATGGGGGTCGCAACTAATACGAGCCTGGAATAAGGCTGGTTGGATGAGTATGCCGCAACGCACCGGGGATCGAATCGCGAAGCTTGTCGGCGCACCAGTAGGCACTGTCACCACAGGCGATACGCTCTCTATCAAAGTTTATCAAGCACTATCGGCTGCGCTAAGTTTACGGCCAGGTAGAAAAATCGTGCTATCAGATAGTGGCAACTTTCCAACAGACTTATATATGGCTGAGGGTCTTTTTCGCACAATGGGTGGGGGAATAGAATTAAAAACGCCAGCACCCGAGGATGTACTTGTCCACATTAATGATGATGTAGCGGTTGTCATGCTGACACAAGTGGACTACCGCACTGGGCGGCTGCACGATATGCAAGCTATTACGAAAGCCGCACATGAAGCTGGTGCGTTGGTTGTATGGGATCTGGCTCATAGCGCCGGCGCCATGCCAATTGAACTTGGAGAGTGTGAAGCTGACTTTGCAGTGGGATGCACTTACAAGTATCTTAATGCAGGCCCTGGTGCACCCGCATTTATCTATATAAGTGAAAAGTTAATACAAAAAATTGAACCTGCATTGTCTGGTTGGCTTGGGCATGATGATCCGTTCGCAATGGAGCCTGTTTATCGCCCCGCGATGTCAATAGAGCGAATGCGGGTTGGTACCCCATCGATTGTGCAGTTTGCAATTTTGGATAAAGCGCTGGATATTTGGAATGATGTTTCGCTTGATGATGTGCGCAAAGCATCCATCAAATTATCGGAATTGTTCATTTCAGAAGTTGAAAAGCGTTGTCCTCAACTAGCGTTAGCTTCACCTCGCGATTCTGCTCAAAGAGGGTCACAAGTGTCGTTCAGTTTTTCATCGGGTTATGCAGTTGTGCAAGCGCTTATCGCGGACGGTGTGATAGGTGATTTTCGCCCGCCTAATATCATGCGTTTTGGTTTTACGCCATTGTATATCGATAAAGCTGATGTGCTATTAGCGGTCGATAGGCTTGAACTGGTTATGCAAGAAGAACGATGGAAGCACCCTGACTACCAAACTAAGTTACGTGTTACTTAGTCAATAATATTGTGCTGGCCCTATTGCGCTTATACGTACTTAAGCTTGCAATAAGCTTTTGTTGCAACTGCAAACATTAAGGGCGTCTACCTGGCTAAAAATTAGGTCTGTAAGCATCGTTTTATTTACTCCGCGTTACAGTAATTTATTTTGCTAAATGGCTCTGCTGCTCGCTTTAGGCAGCTTGTTCTGTTTTCGTGTGTCTAAGATTCAACTGCATCAGAACAAACGACTAAACGTCGTTAACTTTACAGTGTGATTTAAAAAGCGATTGCTATTTCCCATGATTAAAAATTTCAAATAAACACATTTCCGAGAAACCCGTTACATGTTACCGGGCTTATCCGTTTGGTTACCGCCTTGCATACGTGTCATTACAAAATTGGGAAGCGATTAGCTAACTGATTTTATGACTTGTAATGGGAAGGAAGCTTGTAGCTGACCTAATGGGATGTATTGAAAGTGAATAAATTGAAATTTGTTAATTGGACGAAGTTGGATGGTCTTTATTTAAAACTAAAACCGGTTAATTGGCTACTTGTCACTCTTGGTTTTTGGCTATTCCCGGTTTGCGCATTAATAGTTAGCGCTTCGGAGCGGGTAACGCCCTCTGTTCAGATCCTTGAGTATGTTGGCTCGACGAACAGTAGCTCATACAGCCTGGAATTGGATTCAGATCGTTGGGTACAGATGGAATTTGTAGATGCAGCGATTGATGAGGTGGTTAAGTTTACATTAACTGTAAATCAGAGCGCTAGTAACCCATGGCATGGTCTGCGAATAGGGTCAGCAGCTCCAGATAACAATATTCAATCTGAAAATTTAGAACAGCAATTACACATTCGATGGCCTGATGGATTATCAGGTACTTTGTTTGACCCAAGGAATGAAATTACGAATCATGAAGATGGTTCTGAGATTCAATCTGACACTCAGTTAATACTCCAAACTGATTTATTGGTTAGCGAATCTGAATGGGGCATTGAACTGGATTTCTCTTGTGTTTTTGGTCATATAAAAATTGAATATTTCTCATCAAGTTTCAATCAGGATTCGCCAAGCGGGGTTCGTGCAGTAGCCTTTAAGCCACGTACCGATCAAGACTCCCTGGTTAATTTATCCACCACTTCCATTGAGAGTTTAAATGGCATTGCCACAAATGACGGCGTCTTCGAGTCGGATGCTGTTGATTCAGATTTCGATGGAATACCCGATGCCTATGAAGGTGTTGCTGACAGCGATAACGACGGAATTCCAAATTTACTTGATCTTGATTCAGACAATGACTCTCTACCAGATTCTTTAGAGGGTGCGATTGACTCTGATGGAGATGAAATACCGAATTTCGTTGATTTAGATTCAGATAATGATGGCACAAGTGACCTGGCGGAGCGGAACTTAGGAAGCCTTCAGGGATATACATTGGATTCCGATGAAAACGGTGTAGCGGATCCTTGGCACAACGTCGGTGATAACGGATTAGTCGATCTACTAGAAACGGAACCGGATTCTGGTGTGCTGCGAGATGAAAACCAGTATGGCGAGTACAGTGTCAATGCCTGTGCACCCCTGCTAGATGACGGTACTACAGATGGCGGAACTACGAGTGGCGGGAGCACTGATGGTGGTGCTGACTCAGGCACTACGGATTCAGGGACTACGGATTCAGGGACTACGGATTCAGGGACTACGGATT
>CAYSZH010000088.1:0-2390 GCA_964435305.1 uncultured Granulosicoccaceae bacterium | reverse complement strand
CTACGGATTCAGGGACTACGGATTCAGGGACTACGGATTCAGGGACTACGGATTCGGGGACTACGGATTCGGGGACTACGGATTCAGGCACTACGGATTCGGGGACTACGGATTCAGGGACTACGGATTCAGGGACTACGGATTCAGGGACTACGGATTCAGGCACTACGGATTCAGGCACTACGGATTCGGGGACTACGGATTCGGGGACTACGGATTCAGGGGACACCGATTCAGGGGATACCGATTCAGGGGATACCGATTCAGGGGATACCGATTCAGGAGACACCGATTCAGGAGACACCGATTCAGGAGACACTGATTCAGGGGATACCGACTCAGGAGACACTGATTCAGGGGATACTGATTCAGGGGATACTGATTCAGGAGATACCGACTCAGGAGATACCGACCCAGGAGATACCGATTCAGGAGATACCGACGCAGGGGATACCGACGCAGGGGATACCGATTCAGGGGATACCGATTCAGGGGATACCGATTCAGGGGATACCGATTCAGGAGATACTGATTCAGGAGATACTGATTCAGGAGATACCGATTCAGGGGATACTGACTCAGGGGATACTGACTCAGGGGATACTGACTCAGGGGATACCGATTCAGGGGATACTGACTCAGGGGATACTGACTCAGGGGATACTGACTCAGGGGATACAACCGGTGGGAATGAGAACAACCCTCAGGAACCTCCCGCTTCTGCATTGAATGATGGCTGGGCCTATACAGGTGTACGCGGTTCAGGCTGTTCAATACAAAATGTGAATGCAGGAACAAGTGATCCCTTGTTGCTGCTTTTCGCTTTATTAGCTCTGTTCTTTTTGTTTGTCCGTAATGCGCGATTAAAAAAAGCGGCACTATTAAGTTTACTTCCGATTTTCTCCCTGAGCTGTACTTCAAACACAGGTTCGGATTACTCGCCTGATGTTAAGTCAAGCGTAAGCAATTCCAATGGCGAGTGGGAATACATCGTGCCAACAGGATTGCGGCGTAATTTTTATGGCTCTGCTGGTGTTGGAGGAAGTACGCTTAATCCTGATTTAAGTGAGTTGGCTGATCAGGAGGTTGAACACAGTGTTAACCCGAGCGGTCAACTCTCATTGGGGTTTGATCTTTCTAAACATGCCTCTTTCGAGCTGCATGCTGCAAGCCTGGATGAAGCCGAAATATCGCCTACGGGTAGCATAGGTTACAGCCAGATCGGCGGTAGCGCTTTACTATATATTGGCAATGCCAGAAATAAATATCGAAGACAGGGATTGAGTGCTTTTGCCCGAATTGGTTTAGGCACGTTCTTGAATAGCTCCACACCCGATGTACCTCAACGAATGCGACATAATCAACATGTTCTATTTGGACTTGGTGCTGACTATATGCTAGGTAATGGTTTTGGTCTTCGTACTGAAGTCATCTCGTTTGATGAAGATGCGCAGTTGGCTCAATTGGCCCTTGTATATCGTTTTGGTAGTAAAGACAGGCGCAGAATTCCTCCAGCACTCGCGCAGGCACTACCGGATATCGACGATGATGGTATTGAAGACATACAGGACGATTGTGACTACACAAAGCCGAATTTGTCGGTTAACCGCGATGGTTGTGCGCACTTTGATGGAATAGTAGAGGGTGTTGAATTTGAATTTGATAAATCAGATTTGACTATTAATGCTCAGTACGTACTGGATTCGGTTATTCAAACCTTGTTGGAATACCCGGAAGCAAACTTAAATATTGCGGCTCACACAGATAGCATCGCAAGTGACGAATACAACATTGCTTTATCCATAAGGCGCGCCAGATCGGTTGCAGCATACCTTGTGAATGGTGGTGTTGCGGTGCCACGACTACGCGCCCGAGGGTATGGTGAATCTCAGCCAATTGAGACCAATGCAACGTCTGAAGGGCGAGCTCGAAATCGCCGGGTAGAAATGCAATCAGTTCTTTACTAGACGCAAGACCAGTTCTTGCGCTCTTTTTTATTCGGTAGTGCAATTGCTAAATACACACTATGGACGTTTTCACTAAACTGTAGCTCGCCAGAAATGGACTTCGATTTTCAAGTAAACGTGTGTTTTCCCACAAAATAACCTGTTTGGGTGATTACAAACACCCGACCCTTATTGCATTGTTCGAAAAGGGTAGTACGTAGGACCGTAACCAAGATAAGTCCGAAACGGACCTCTGTTGATGACAGTGTAACCAACGCGGGTCCACAATTACAACAAACATTTGATTTTGCACGGCATTGTTGCAAACTGATTGAGACGAACACAGGTCTGTGCTCTTTCTATAGATAGCGGACGTTCACTGGTAGACTAGGTACAGCCGCTAACGGCCAGGAGCCGACATTCATGGGGTTCGGATTTAAAGTC
>CAYSZH010000087.1:0-18161 GCA_964435305.1 uncultured Granulosicoccaceae bacterium | reverse complement strand
GTGGGTAGAAAAGTAACTAAAAGGATGTCCAACCCCACTCAACTGGAGCAGTTTTTGTGGGGTATGTTGCGATTAGCTATTGAGTGAGGCAAACCCGAGCGTCTGGTGTTAGTGGTCAAGCATCATCGAGGTAAGCCATTCCACCGGAGCAGTTAGCTAACTTTTTTTAAGGACGCTATCAGATGATGAAACTTATCTCCCTGCACCGCCACATGGTCTCGTAAAAGTTCGGAAGCCAGAATGGCATCACCTTCGCTTAAGGCTTCCACGATAAGTTCGTGTTCTTTCATAGACTGGGATAAACGGCCGCGTACCTGTAACTGTATACGCCGATAGGGTTGTAGCCGCTGATGCAATCGCAAGGCTTCGTGCTCCAGAAATTGATTGCCCGATTCGCGATAAATTATTCTGTGGAATGATTCGTTACCGTTGTAGTACGCGTCTGTGTTTCTTTTCTTTACGTTCTTCTTGCAATTGCGATTAGTCTTTCTGAGTTCTCTAAGTGCCTCATCCGAAATTCTTGACGAAGCCAATCGCGCACAGCTTGCTTCAAGCTCTGCCATAAGCTCGAAAAGCGCTAATAATTCCAATGGGCCAGGCAGTCGCACAAACACACCCCGTCTGGGTATTTGCTCCACCATGCCTGATAGCACCAACTTTTGTAAGGCTTCTCTGAGAGGTGTTCTGGAAACACCAAATTCAGATGCCAGGCGGGTTTCATCCAGTCTGTCGCCATCCTTGAATTCACCTCCCAGTATGGATTCTTCAAGTTTGCTTGCAATGCTGTGGGCGCTGCGCTCGTTCACCTTAGTTATTCAAGCTTGAGTTGGGTTGAATGTAAGTATACTTGAATTTATATATTGTATACAATTTACGTAATTCTGAATACTTGATGTTTACTTGTAGTTTTTAATAGAGATTAATCCATGGCTAACATGCTTTACGATGCCTTGTTTAAACCGCACGAAGGCAGTACTAAAACCTTTATCGATGACCCGGTCGATAGTGGGCACACACTAAGTTATAAACAGTTTATTGAGCAATCAGCGCAGGTTGGCAATGCTTTACAAACAATAGGATTGTCGCCTGGCGATCGCCTGCTTGCACAAGTCGGCAAGTCAGTTTCAGCGCTGGCCTTATATGCTGGTTGTGTGCGGGCGGGAATTGTTTTTCTTCCACTCAATACAGCTTACACCGCCAGTGAAGTGGCTTATTTTGTAGAGGACTCAGGTGCATCCTTACTCATTTGTGATCCTGAAGCCGTTGCGAACCTTAAGCCTGTGGCCAAGGCGCAGTCCGCAAGCTTGTATACCATGGATAAAAGTGGACATAGGGGCAGTTTTATTGATCTTATTAGCACTGCAAATACGGTTTTCGATACGGTGCCCAGAAGCGCATCCGATCTTGCAGCATTGCTTTATACATCCGGTACCACTGGGCGTTCTAAAGGCGCCATGTTGACACAGGAAAACCTGTTGTCAAATGCGCAAGCACTGGTGTCTTTATGGGAATACACATCAGATGATGTGCTGCTTCATGCTTTGCCGGTTTTTCATACGCACGGCTTGTTTGTTGCCAGTAATACGGTACTGCTTGCCGGTGCAAAAATGATCTTCGAATCCAAGTTCGATATTGATCGGATGATCGCAAGGCTTCCGTTCTCTACCAGCATGATGGGTGTGCCAACGTTTTACACGCGCTTATTGTCAGACGATCGTTTTGATAAAAAACTGGTTAAGGATATGCGCGTATTCATATCGGGTTCTGCGCCACTGTTGGCTGAAACACATCAACAGTTTGAGAAAACGACAGGCCATCGAATTCTGGAACGCTATGGCATGACAGAAACCAATATGAACACGTCTAATCCGTACAACGGCGAGCGTCGAGCGGGAACCGTGGGTTACCCTTTACCGGGTGTGGAGGTAAAAGTCACCGACCCCACCACAGGTGATACGCTCTCTGACGGTGATATTGGGGTACTCGAAGTACGCGGCCCAAACGTATTTGCCGGTTACTGGAAGATGCCGGAAAAAACCGCAGAAGAACTCAGAGAAGATGGCTTTTTTATTACCGGCGACTTGGGCAGAATCGATGCTGATGGGTATATCAGCATTGTTGGTAGAAATAAGGATTTAATTATTTCTGGAGGATACAACATCTACCCAAAAGAAATTGAGCAAGTACTCGATGATCAGGCGGGTGTGCTGGAAAGTGCTGTCATCGGTGTGCCGCACGCCGATTTTGGTGAAACTGTGGTTGGGGTGTTAGTGGCTGAGTCAGGCGAGATTGATACAAACGCGATTCAAAGTGCTGTTGAAGAATCTCTAGCGCGCTTCAAGCATCCACGCAAATTAATCGTTATTAGCGAATTACCCAGAAACACGATGGGTAAAGTGATGAAAAACGTATTAAGAGAGCAATACAACGACTTGTTTGCCTAGCCGATGCGCATCACCAGATCGATACAACAGTTTCTTTACGAATCAGGATGATGCGATGCACTTTTATTCCGCTGCCGTAGCGTCACGGGCAATCAAGTCTGGAAAATTAATCTTTTCGTAATATTGATAAATAACAATAGCTTATGTAGTCTTTTGAGACGATATACATGTTTGCCGTTCAAGTTGCGTGTATACACTACACTTAATGCGTTGCAAGTCGATGCTGGGCTTTTGCAACAGCGCTGGTGGAACACCATTTGCTCGTGCTTTGATTAAACTTGAACGAGGTGAACAATGAAATTACATACTCTTGGCGCGTCTGCGCCACAGTTATCGAAACTGGTCTGCATAGGCTTGATGACGCTCGGGCTGGTTGCCTGTGGTGGCGGATCCGGTGATGAAACCGACGATGGGTCTTTACTAGATCCTCCAAACGGTGAAGAACTGGTAATTGGCGATACCGATGGCGATGGTTTTCAAGACGACTTTGACGGCGATGGCATTAACGACTCTCTTGATTTGAATGCCAACGGCATTCTGGATTCAGAAGAAGGATTTGTTGTCGGTGACACCGATGGTGACGGCATTACAGATGATTTTGACGGCGATGGTTTGCCCGATGAGCCCGAGATGATGGCATCAACCGCGGCCTGTATGGGGCTAGCGGGTACTGATGCTTTTTCGACAAACTTTACTTGGTCAGATAACTGTCTGGTTGCGACCAACGGGTTTAGAGATAGCCAGTACGCAAGAGCGATTCAAACGGTTCTTTTTTGTCGCGGATTTGCAGTTGATGCAGATGGGACTCCCGTCACTGAGTTCTCAACTTTTGTGGATGGTGAATTTGGTACCGGCACTAGAGAGTCAGTGGAGCTTTTTCAAATGGATGCAGGCCTATCGCCTGATGGTGTGGTTGGAGAAGATACTTGGGGTGCCCTTCAAGACGTTATAGTTTTCCAGTTTACAACCGAAGATGGTAGTGATGCCTATAGTGTTGAAGCGCCTAATTTTGCTGAAGAAGATGTAACGGAGGCTGGGGTTGCAGCGGTAGAAGCGTCGTCCGAGTGTATTGGGGTTATCAATTTCTACAACAACTTTGTCGGCGACACACCGGCGGGATGGGAACTGGCAGCAACTCCAGGCAGTACCGAGAGAGCGCCATTCTCTATCGATAGCCCGTTTTAAATATTGGTTCGATGAAGTAATCGCTATAGAGTAGCGAGTCATTCGCTATTGAAAAAAAACGATGGGCTCGATAGACTTCGAGCCCATCCGCTGGGAGTTAAAAGCAGGCTTTTATCTATGTTTCCAGCTAAAATTGTTAGCACAATCATTGTTCTTGTCGCCATTGCTGTATTGGGCTTCAACCTGTTTAACGGTCAAACCAATCTGAGTGAGCCGACAGATGTCAGTGCTGGCTCCGATTCATCTCTCGATGTTTCCACATCACAATCGGACATAAGCGCCAGCGATTCAACCGTCAGCAGTACCACTGTTGCCAGTCCGTTTGTTTTATCAGAAGACAACCCGCCACAGACTCACCCTACGCAAAACCAGTCCACTAGCTTAAGTGAACAGAACACTGGCTCGTCCGGACTTAATGAGTCATTGGTGTTGAGTGGATTCGAGGTTGGCACCGCGCCATTAAATGATGACGAATTCCAGTCTATGTCGAACCGCTTGCGCAATGACCCTGCCTTATTGCAAGAGGTTATGGATGAGCTTCGCACAGAAACCGATGAAACCAGAGCCAAACGTCTGAAGTTACTGCTGGCTGATGTGGCCAATCCAGAGCTCGTCCCATTGGCGCAGGAAATGTTGTATTCGGGCTCGCAGCAATCAGAGCTGCTTGCGCTGGACTTGTTACGACGAATCCAGGATGAAAATCCGCAAGCTCGAAGCATCGCACTGGATGTGTTGAGCAGTTCTTCAGATGATGCCGTGTTGGTTAGTGCGATGAATGTATTCGCCACGCCAGTGCCAACAGATGCTAACGAAGTACAGCTTATAGTGAATCAAATGAATGCGCTTGTAGATCACGATTCGCCATCGGTGCGCCGAGCAGGTGTATCCATTCTAGCGCGTTGGGGGGATAGTGATAGCATCGCGCCGGTATTAGTGCGCGGTATGTCGGATGTAGACGCGGATGTGCGTAAATCATCAGCCTATGCCTTAAGCAAAAGTGGCGCAAACAGCGAGGACGCAAAATTGGCCTTGCTGTCCATGGCCGAGAGTGCTGACGAATCGGTCAGTGGCAGGCTTGCAGCTGCGCAGGCATTAACGAAAATGCAGCTCGATCTCCAGTCATCTGAGCGTTTAGAAGCGGCGCATATTGCAATCGCTAAAGCGTCGCGTGCCAGTAGAACCAAAAAACAATGACGCGGTTCGATCAAGCTAGAGGAAAAAGGGTCCAGCAGCTAGCGGATCAGTACATCAGCGAGGGTTTGTTCTCATCAATAGAGTGGCGTGTTATACACCAGGGAGCCGTGGCTTCTGAGGGTGCGTTAGGTTTTTCTCAAACCTCGTCGGCAGTTCCTGTGTATCGAATCTATTCGATGACAAAACCCATGGTGGCAATGTTGGCATTGCAATTGGTGGAAGAGCAAAAGCTTGCCTTCAACACACCTATTGCCAATGTCATTCCCGCGTTTGCAAATGTGCAAGTCGATAACAATGGCAATCTTGAATCACTGGCAACACCGATTACGATCGAACACTTACTGACACATACCGGCGGTTTTTCGTACGATTTTTTACCCGACTGTGCGGTTGCAGCGATGTACAGAGAAGCAGGCATCTCTGAAAATGCGGCTCGTTCTATGAGCGCATATATAGATGCACTGGCGCAATTACCTCTGGCTTCACAGCCAGGCACGCAATGGCGTTATAGCGTGTCCATCGATGTGCTTGCACACGTGTTAGAGCTTATAACAGGGAGTGATTTACCCTCACTTTTAAAAACCCGTTTGCTTGATCCATTAGGTATGACAGACACAGCGTTTTCTGTGAATGACAGCCAGATTAGTCGCTTGTTGCCCATGTACGGGGTTACCGCTTTAGGAGAGGTGAATCTTGAATCTGCTACGCCTAACAAACTGGATTTGATGGACGTTGAGAAAGCCTATCCTTCCAGCCTGGATAGTGGTTTTTACAGAGGTGGTCACGGGCTTTATTCGACGATGGATGATTACACCCGCTTTTTACCGGTTCTGTTCAATGGTTGCAGTGTCGATGGTGAACCGTTGTTGTCCTCGCCGATGGTGGCGCATATGTGGCGTAATCGCATAGCAGACACGTTGCGACCTTTGGCCATAGGCGAAAAAAAGATGATGGGGTATGGCTGGAATCTGTTTGGCAGGGTAATGCTGGAAACCAATAAAGCTGAGCTTCTCACCAGTGCAGGTGAAGGTGGTTGGGCAGGTGCTGCCTCAACCTATTTTTGGATCGACAGAGCCAACCAATTCAGCGGTGTGGTGCTGGCACAGTACCTGGGTTCAACCACCGCGCTCGGCCCTTGCATGCAGCATATGGCGTATCAGGCTTTGGTTAGCGACTGAAGTTCGCTGGCGCGAGAAGCGCAGTTGGCAAGCTCTGTATTAACCGCGTTGATATCTCGCTTTTCATCAAGCTCAGGCCAACCTTGTGCATGTTGAATAAACAAATCGGTGAGTACCTGGATATGATCAGCTCTGTCGTTTAGGCAGGCAATGTACTGAAAACGTTCACCGCCGTTCTCCATGAAGTACTCGCAGTTTTCGCCTTCAATTTCTTCGAGTGTTTCAAGGCAATCGGCAGAAAACGCCGGGCTCAGAACATCAATGTTCTTGATGCCTTCACCTGGTAAGGACTTCATGGTTTCATCGCAATAGGGTCGCAACCATTCCTCTTTACCCACACGTGATTGAAACACGACTTTTATTTGTTCATCGCTTAAACCAAGCTCCTCTGCCAATAAGCGTGATGTCTTATGACACAAGCAATGGTAAGGATCGCCATTTAACAAATAGCGTTTTGGTATGCCGTGATAGGAGGTCACAAGTAGATCACCACGGCCGTTTTCAGCCCAGCTTTCACGCACACTATTCGCAAGCGATTTTATAAAGTCTGGTCTATCGCAAAATTGATTGATAAACCGCGTTTCCGGAATCCAACGTGTGCGTTGCAAGCGACTGGTTACCGCATCAAATACAGACGCTGTAGTAGTGCCGGAATATTGCGGGTACATAGGCAGTACAACCAACCGCCGCACATTGTGTTTTTCAAGTTCGCTGAGCGCATCATCGATAGAGGGGCTCCCATAGCGCATACCCAAGGCGACCACGACATTGTTCGACAGCTTCTGTTGTACCGCTTGTTGCATTGCAGCGGCCTGTAGCTTAGAGATATGCAACAGTGGAGAACCGGTATTGTCGTCCCAAACCTCTTGATAAGCTTCGGCGCTTTTAGCCGGACGTACACGTAAGATCACGCCATGCAATATGGCCATCCAAAGCCATCTTGGCAGCTCAATGATTCTTGGATCACTGAGAAATTCACGCAGGTAACGACGCACAGGCTTGGTTTCCGGGGCGTCTGGCGTGCCCAGATTGACCATCAATAGGCCCAGTTTTTCTCCGGTGCCATGCTCAAAATCAGGTGTGCCTTTATATTTCATGGTTCGAATTATAATGTGTTACAGAATCAATGGTACGAGTCGGGCGGTGATTTGGAGCGATTCGTGGCAAATTAGATACGCTGTTGTTCCGCAACAGGCCAAATGAATAAAATAGGTGCATGAAAAATAGCGCTATTTCCGGCACTATCCGAAGCGTGACAGGGTATGCTAGTGTCTTGCGCAATGTTCAAGTAGTATCCCTCCACATGCAGTTGAGACAGCTAGTGCAGATAAGTCTGCTAATGCAGTTGAGTAAGCAAGTGCAGTTGAGTCTGCAAATCCTTAACACTTACACCATCATGATCACGTCTATGTTTTTGGCAGAATTGAGGGCGAATGTGTGTCACTAAAAATTGCCTTACCACTGGAAACTGTACGGGATGAAAAGCGGGTTGCGCTTGACCCTACTGTGGTGCAGCGTCTTCGCGACGACTATAAGGTCTCTATGGTTATCCAGTCACAATGTGGCCGCGGTGCCGGTTTTTATGACGATGATTACGGTGATGACGTACCAGTTAAAGACAGCTTTGAAGACTGTGTTCGTGATGCTGTATTGGTAGTCAAGGTTAACCCTCCCACTATCGATGAAGCGCGTGCTTTACCCAAGGGCAGTGTGCTGCTTTCGCAAATAACGCCTTACTCCCATCTGGATATTATCGAGGTGCTGCTTGAGCGCGAAATCACAACCTTTGCCATGGATTTGATGCCACGCATAACACGTGCGCAACCGATGGATGTGCTTTCATCTCAGGCTACAGTTGCCGGGTACAAAGCAGCATTGCTGGCGGCTGAGTTATCACCTCGAATGTTTCCAATGCTAACAACAGCCGCTGGCACGATAAGGCCTTCGCGTGTCATCGTCATCGGAGCAGGTGTTGCAGGGCTTCAGGCTATCGCCACTGCCAGGCGTCTGGGCGCACAGGTAGAAGCGTATGACATACGTACAGCCGCTAAAGAACAAATTGAGTCACTTGGTGCACGAATGATCGATACCGGCGTTGAAGCAGAAAACGCCAATGGCTTTGCCAGAAGCTTAAACAAAGAAGAAAAACAGACACAACACGATGTGCTGGCTGACAGACTTTCGCAAGCACATGCGGTGATTTGCGCTGCCGCTATTCCGGGTCGAAAAGCGCCAATGATAATTACCGAAGACATGGTCGAAGGCATGATGCCCGATACCTTGATTGTGGATATGGCCGCTGAAACAGGTGGCAACTGTGAGCTTACTCGTTCCGGTGAGAACTATATGCATGGCGATACGTTAATCGTTGGCCCGGTTAACCTACCTGCCAGCGGCGCTGTCCACGCCAGTGAAATGTACTCACGTAACATCTTTAACATGCTAAAGCTTATGCTCGATGAGCGTGGCCAGTTGCATCTGGACTGGGCGGATGAAATATTAACCGCATGCTTGTTGACACATAACGGCGGTGTTTATCACAAGGCAACAGCTGAATTAATGGAGCGTGAATGCCAACCACCTATTACCGAACAACGAGAGCGTTCGCAGGAAGAGCCGGATCAGACAGCAGGCTGGATTGAAGAAGCGGATACGGCAGCTGAAGGTACACAAGCCTCACCGGATAAAAAGATTGTAGACGACAAACTCAGTCCACTAAAAGTCACTAATCCCGGCGCTACCGAATCGGCTAATTTAAGCGCACCCACTGCATCGGATGATGAAAAAACCGATGATGATGAAGATGAGCCGCGTGATGATTTGATGCAGATAGACGGCATTGGTCCCGCGCTGCAAAATCGCTTGTACGCTTTTCAGATAAAAACGTATCAGCAATTGGCAAACCTTGACGAAGACGCTATCGAAACGCTTGTGCGGCAACTTGAAGATAACCGAGAGTTGGATGTCGCCAGCTGGGTTGAACAAGCGAAACAATTAGGGGGCCGAACCTAATGGATGCTTTTGTTGCGTTGTATCTGTTTATGCTCGCAGGTATTGCAGGCTATGTATTAATTGCCAATGTTCCTTCGATTCTGCATACACCCTTGCTCTCTGGGTCTAACTTTATTCACGGCGTGGTGTTGGTAGGCGCTATGCTGGCTTTAGGTCATGCTGAAGGTGTGTTGCAAGTCACTATCGGTTTCTTGTCAGTGGTTGCCGCTTCTGCGAATGCGGTGGGTGGTTATGTTGTGACCGATCGAATGCTCGCGATGTTTGAGCAGTCTGCGATACGTAAAGAAGAACGCTTAAAACGTGCTCGTGCTATCCGTGTAGGCGAAGACCCAGACGCTGTAGTAACAAAAAAGGCATCGCTTGCTGCTCAGTCGGATGATGAAGCAGGGCCATCGACATGATGGACTCTACCTCTTTTTTTAGTGATTTAGCCTATTTTTTGGCCGCTCTATTATTTATAACGGGGCTGCGTCGTATCAGTACGCCTATTAGTGCGCGCAGTGGAATCTGGATTGCTGGAGTGGGCATGTTGCTGGCAATAGCTGCGACCTTTGCTCACCCTCAGGTTGCCGCTAACAAGATGCTCATTTTGCTTGCAATGGGGGTCGGTGGCTTAGTCTCCTTGTTTCATGCAAGGCGTGTATATCTTGCACGACTGCCTCAGATGATTGCCTTATACAGCGGTTTGGGTGGGGGTGCAGCAGCAGGTGTTGCCGCAGTAGAATTGTTACGAGTGGCCGAGCATACAACATCAGAAAAAATTCTGGCCGTTGCCGGTGCGCTAATTGGTTGTATTGCTTTTTCTGGTTCTCTTTTGGCTTGGGCAAAGCTGAGCGATCGCTTTACGCTGAGTGAAAAACTCGGCAACCGACAAGTTGCTTATCTGGCACTGCTCGCTGCTGTGCTCATGTTGGGAATGGTGCTGGCTTTTTCCAACACGTCTCATCCGGTTTTATTGCTGCTGTTTTTTACGTTGTCAATCATGTTTGGTGTGCTCATGACGCAGCCAATCGCAGCAGCTGATATGCCGGTGTTGATTTCTTTATACAATGCGGCAGCTGGCCTTGCCGTAAGCTTTGAGGGGTACGTGTTGGGTAATCCTGCGATGATGGTGGCAGGGACGCTGGTGTTTGCAGCGGGAGTGTTGCTAACGCGACTGATGGCGCGCTCGGTGAATCGTCGTTTAAGTGAAATTATGTATTCGGGTTTTGGCTTGAAGCACAGGGACGTTGATGATTCTGGTAGTCGTAGTCATATCAACGAGATAGATTCTCCCGATGCAGCGATAACGATGGCCTTTGCAGAGCAAGTCGTGATTGTGCCGGGCTATGGAATGGCTGTGGCTCAGGCCCAGCACAAGGTGCAGGAACTGACTCAATTGTTGGAAGAACGAGGCGTAAATGTGCGTTTCGCCATTCATCCTGTTGCCGGTCGTATGCCAGGACATATGAATGTGTTGCTAGCCGAGGCCGGTGTGGCTTACGAAAAGATTTTCGATCTATCCGAAATTAATGCCGAATTTGGCAAAGTGGATGTAGTGTTGGTTATCGGGGCAAACGACATTGTGAATCTGTCCGCCCGATCAGATGTTAAAAGCCGCCTACACGGTATGCCCGTCTTGAATGTGGACGAGGCAGGTGCCGTGATCGTCTTAAAGCGCGGTGACGGTCAAGGCTATGCAGGTGTGGATAATCCGTTACTGGAGCACCCCAAAACACGGGTTCATTTAGGCGATGCCAAAGAAACCGTGCAAGAGCTGATAGGGGCTATCAAGTCTCTAGACTAAATAGGACTATAGTGAAATATATTTCTATTTATCTGCAAAACAGAATTTTGAGCCTAATATTTAACTGTTAGCCAGCTTAAACGACAAAGATTTATCACTCCGGGTGCTTGACTTAGCCTTCAAATTCTAGTGCTTATACACATCAGCAAAAAAAATTGATGTCCGTCGCAGTTTCGTGTATTGAAAAAACATCTTAGATTTAAAAAGGCTTGTAAATATATGAATAATATAGAAATATATGATTTGTTCAATTAGTAAGCATTTTAACTAAACAGTCATATTTTCCGAGGTTTTTGGCTATTTTCGGTTTTCATCCACATAGTTATCCACAGATTTTGTGGATAACGAAGCCTCGAAAAACCGGTAAGTCTCTGTTGTGACCAACCTTTGACGTAACATCCCTAAACGGGCAGTTTCTTTTACCTTGTGAATGCGACAATTCCAGTCGAATGGATAACTTGACTACCCCCAATCTGCCTATTGTTCAGGTCGCCATACCGACACCTTTGCATCAGCTCTTTGACTATCGCTGGCGTGATACAACTCCAGCTGTTCCAGGTACTCGGGTTAAAGTCCCTTTTGGCAGGCGAACCGTTGTGGGTATTGTGGTACAGGCGGCCGCGGCATCCGAACACCCACCGGAAAAACTGCGTGCTGTTACGGCAGTGCTCGATAGTGGTCCAGTTTTACCTGCCTCGATCCTTTCTTTACTGGAATGGGCCAGCCGGTATTACCACCACCCAATTGGTGATGTTCTGTGCTCTGCGTTACCGGTGCTGCTCAGGCAGGGTAAGCCTGCTGAGCTTTCTCAGCGAGAGACCTATCACTTCGTAGAATCTTCAAACAAACCACCGACAGAAAAACGTGCCGCGTTGCAATATGCTCTGTATTCGGTGTTGCAAGGTGCGGCTACGTCAGCGGTGGATGCATCCAGTTTTGCCGCCATTAGCCCGCGCTGGCGAGTGGCCATGAAAGCGCTTATTAATCAAGGCCACGCACAACAGTCACTCAACACTGAGCTGCCGCGTAATGAAGCAAGTGTCACCGGGCCTGAATTAGTACCCGAACAAACAGCTGCAGTAAGGCATATAACAGATGCAATCGGTTCGTTCGCTCCAGTGTTATTGCATGGCGTTACCGGCAGTGGCAAAACCGAAGTGTATTTACGCGCCATTGAGCAGGTGTTGTTACAGCAGAAGCAGGTTTTGATTCTGGTACCGGAAATTGCTTTAACCCCACAGCTGATGCGGCGTTTTTTACAACGCATTAGCGGTTGTCTTGTCAGCCTTCACTCAGCGCTTAACACAGGCGAACGCATGCAAAACTGGTTGCTTGCCTCTCAGGGTCATGCCGATGTCGTGATCGGTACCCGATCTGCTGTGCTCACTCCCATGCCGCGGTTGGGTCTGATTGTTATCGACGAAGAACATGATGGGTCGTTAAAGCAACAAGATGGGTTTCGGTACCATGCCCGAGATATGGCCATGGTGCGAGCCCGTGATGCCGCTTGCCCTGTGGTACTTGGAACGGCAACGCCTTCTTTTGAAACACTTAACAACGTGTCGAATAAACGCTACGCTGAACTGAAACTGACACAGCGTGCAGGCGATGCAAACCCGCCCGTGCTGGCTTTACTCGATATTCGTCGTAGGCCTTTAATTGAAGGAATGAGTGATCGCATGTTTGATGCGATTAAACAGCATCTGGCTGATGGTAACCAGGCTTTACTATTTATTAATCGTCGTGGTTATGCGCCCACATTGCTGTGTAACGATTGTGGTGCCAGTGCAGATTGTCTTCGCTGTGATGCGCATATGACCGTACATGCAGCTCGCTCCCGTTTGAGATGCCACCATTGTGGGTCGGAACGTGCCATGCCCAATACCTGCGAAAGCTGTCAATCAGAGCGCCTAGATCGGGTCGGTTATGGTACTGAACGTATCGCCGCCGCCCTTGAAGAGCATTTCCCGGACGTACTGGTTGCGCGCATAGATCGCGATAGCACGCGCCGCAAAGGGGCTTTGCAAAAACAACTTGATCTGGCCACAGGCGGTGAAGCTCGCCTGTTGGTTGGCACGCAAATGTTGGCTAAAGGGCATCATTTTCCGGGTGTGACATTGGTGGGTATCCTTGATGCTGATCGAGGTCTCTTTGGTACCGACTTTCGCTCTTTAGAGCAAATGGGCCAGTTGATTATTCAAGTGGCTGGCCGTGCCGGGCGTGAAAAAAAGCAGGGTACTGTGCTTATTCAGACCCGACATCCGGATAACCCAATGATGCAGACACTGGTACGTGATGGTTATGCCTTGTTTGCACAAGCGGTGTTGGAAGATCGGCGCCTTGCGGCATTACCTCCGTATGCCTTTGTGGCCTTGGTACGTGCAGAAGCAACTGATGCGGCTTCGCCGCAGCGCTTTTTAGCAGCCGTGTCTCAAATGCTAAACAACCCACCGACAGAAGGTGTGTTTGTGCTGGGGCCAGTGGCAGCACCAATAGAGCGATTGGGTGGTCGCTATCGCGCGCAGCTTTTATTTCAGGCGGATAGGCGATCTCAACTGAATCACTGCTTGCAACGGCTTACCGCGAATCTTGCCAATATGCGTGAGGCTTCTCGCACGCGATGGTCAATCGACGTTGATCCGGTTGATTTTTTCTAGGGCGGGATCAATCCAGGCGGTGACGCGATTCAGAGTGACGACGAGTAATTTCTAATGCAGCTTCTCCGGGTAAACAAGTCGCGCTCTTTGCATCTGTGCGGTGGTAAACTTACACACTGTTTAAGTCAATTTGCCCACCTCCTGTGAAAGAACTAATCGAGCAGCATCTGGCCACAGCGCTTAACGTGCTCAAAGCAGACGGTCTGGTACCCGACGATGTGAACCCCTCGATCGCTGTGACTCGCACACGCGATCAGTCTCACGGTGATTTTGCCTGCAACCTTGCGATGATGCTGGCAAAGCCTGCCAAAAAATCTCCTCGGGATATTGCCGCTGCATTGGTCGATGCGCTTCCTGTCAACAATGACATTAGCAAGGTGGATATTGCTGGCCCCGGCTTTATCAATTTCTTTGTGACAGATTCTGTTGCAAGTTCTGTAGTCGCGACTGTGCTGGAACAGGCTGATCAGTTTGGTCGAAATACCACTGGCAATGATCAGCGCTGGCAGGTGGAATTTGTATCGGCGAACCCGACGGGTCCCTTGCATGTTGGGCATGGTAGAGGGGCCGCACTCGGCGCTACCATGGCAAATCTACTAGTGGCAGCGGGCTTTGATATTCAACGAGAGTATTATGTTAATGATGCCGGGCGGCAAATGGATATTCTTGCGACTAGTGTGTGGCTGCGTTATTTGGAAATTCACGGCGTCACCTTCACATTCCCATCTAACGGTTACAAGGGTGACTACATAAACGATATTGCTCAGACGTTAACAGCCGATGTAGCCGATCGCTATGTGCACCCGAGCACATCGGTGTTGGCTAACGTGCCAGATGATGAACCTCTGGGTGGAGATAAAGAAGCGCACATCGATGCACTGGTTGCTAACGCCCAGGCACTACTGGGTGAGGCCGGCTATTTACAGCTATTTGATACTGGGCTTCACGCGATTCTTGCAGACATCAAACAGGACTTATCCGAATTTGGTGTTCACTACGACAGCTGGTTCAGCGAACGTAGCCTGCAACATCACGTTATGGAGTGTGTGGAAAAATTGGATGCTGCGGGTCATCTTTATAAAAAGGATGGTGCGACCTGGTTTCGATCTACCAATTTTGGTGATGAAAAAGACCGGGTTGTTGTTCGGGATAATGGCCAGACAACGTATTTTGCTTCTGATATTGCATACATCAATAATAAAATTGAACGTGGCTTCGACAAAATACTGTATGTGTTTGGTGCCGATCATCACGGCTATACGGCCAGAATGTACGCAGCCTGTGAAGCGCTGGGGCATCCGCGCGATAAGCTTGAATTTCTGCTCATTCAATTTGCGAATTTGTACAAAGGTGGTGAGCGGGTACAGATGTCAACACGATCCGGTTCGTTTGTGACGATTCGTGAGCTGCGAGATGAGGTCGGCAAAGACGCGGCACGTTATTTTTATGTCATGCGTAAATACCAGCAGCATCTGGATTTTGATATGGATTTGGCTAAAAGCGAATCCAATGAAAACCCTGTTTTCTATGTTCAGTACGCCCATGCGCGTATTTGTTCCGTGCTGCGAAAGTCTGAACAGCTGGGCATGAGCTTCAATCAGGCGGTAGGCCTCGCTGGCATGCATCGCCTGGGCGAACCCGAAGAAAGCGATTTGATGACACAATTAGCAACATATCCGGAGATGTTACATCGGGCTGCGATCAACCATGAGCCGCATCAGCTCACAAGTTACTTGCGTGAGCTGGCAAATGGTCTACATTCTTACTATAACGCCCACAAAACCCTGGTAGAAGATGACGAGCTTCGTCAGGCCAGGCTGTGCCTGATGCTTGCGGTCAAGCAGGTCTTGGTCAATGGGCTAACGTTGATTGGTGTTTCGGCCCCTGAGGTAATGTAGAGCAATGGCAAGTGCAGCGGCAAAACCAGACCCCGTAGCAGATATTAAAAAAACGCGGCCTTATGTGCTTGCGCTTGGGCTGCTCGTTGGTTTTGTTATTGGCTTTGTCGTTCTGATCTCGTTCTTGCCGGTGGACAGCAGTCTGAGTGATTATCACTCCTCACAAGTCAGCGCCATATTCAACGACAATGACGACCCTGGGAAGTATGAGTTCTATACCGTGTTGCCAGATCAGGTTGATGCCAATATCTCGGTTGTGCAAACACAACAACAAGAAAACGTGGTAATTAAACCCGCCACTCGGGTAGTGCCTGGTACGGCCATCAATACACAGCGCCGCAATCTGGCAGCAGAAGACTATGCTGAAATTCCAGCGAGCAGCATTGGCCAGGAGTCTTATTACCTGCAAGCCGGCAGCTACAACCATGTTGATGATGCCGAGCGTATGCGAGTGGCTGTGCTGAAGCTCGGGTTTGAAGCGTTTATTGTTAAGCGTCAAGATGTTAATGGCGTGATGGGCCACCGGGTGCGCATTGGTCCTTTTTTCGATCAGAGCCGGCTTACAGATGCAAAAAAACGCCTGCGTCGCGGTAACGTTTCATACGAAGTGGTTCGGGTGACTGGGTAGCCGGTTTACCGGGTTAGCGATAAGTTTGTTCGGCGAGCCTTGCCTGCGTTAGTATTCAAGTACACATCACTACTGCCTTTTAACATCTCATGATCCTCAGCGCTGCGGCTCTTCACAGTCGTATTGACGATTGCATGCAGGCTGATCGGCATCGCTTGCGTCGCCAAGTAAAATCGCTTGTGGGTCAGTCCGATGACTCCCCCGAGGCTAAAAAGCTACTTGATGCAATCAAGCACTCCAGTCAGCTGAGAGCAGATCGAAAGGCTCGTCTTCCCATACCGCGTTATCCGGAAAGCTTGCCCGTTGCCGCTCAGCGGGACACCATTTTAAAAGCGTTGGATAAACATCAGGTGCTGATTGTGTGCGGTGAAACCGGTTCGGGTAAAACCACCCAGCTTCCCAAGATGTGTCTCGAATTTGGTTTGGGTGCGGGTGGTTATATTGGTCACACGCAGCCGCGCCGGATCGCCGCGCGTAGTGTGTCGGCACGTATTGCCAGTGAATTGGACAGTACGGTGGGTGAGGCCGTTGGGTTTAAAATTCGCTTCAGTGATCAGGTAGGCGATAACACGTTTATCAAGTTGATGACAGACGGCATTTTATTAGCCGAGATTCAAAAAGATCCATTTTTGAATCAATACGATGCGCTCATCATCGATGAAGCACATGAGCGCTCACTCAATATTGATTTTTTACTCGGCTACATAAAAAATCTGTTGCCGCGGCGTCCCGATTTAAAAGTCATCATCACCTCAGCCACCATCGACCCTGAACGTTTTTCCAAACACTTTAACGATGCACCAATGATATTTGCAGAAGGCAGAACCTATCCTGTCGAGTTGCGCTACCAGCCCATTAATGAAGAAACCGATTTACTCGATGAGATCGATACACCCGATGCTGTCATTAATGCCTGCGAAACCTTACTGCAAGAGCGACATAACGATGTATTGGTGTTTTTGCCAGGGGAAAGAGACATTCGTGAGCTGGCTGATCTATTCTCCAAGCGCGCATCGCAATCGCGATACTTACAGGGTGCCGAGATTGTGCCCTTGTTTTCTCGTTTATCCAATACCGAACAAAACCGTATTTTTCAAAAACACAGCAAACCGCGTGTGGTGTTGGCCACCAACGTTGCAGAAACATCGCTGACCGTACCGGGTATCAGGGCGGTGGTAGATGTAGGCCTTGCGCGCATGTCTCGTTACAGTGTACGCAGCAAAGTCCAGCGATTGCCAATAGAGAAAGTCTCTCAGGCTTCAGCCAACCAACGCATGGGCCGTTGTGGTCGTGAAGCGCCCGGCGTGTGCATCAGGTTGTATTCAGAAGAAGATTTTGACAATCGACCAGAATTTACCGAGCCTGAGATTCTGCGTACCAATTTATCCTCTGTCATTTTGCAGATGGCAACCATGCGTCTGGGGCGCATCGATCAATTCCCGTTTGTCGAAGCACCGGATAATAAATTTATTAACGACGGTTATCGCACATTGCAAGAGCTTAGAGCCCTGGATGGCAAGCGCACGTTAACCCAACTCGGCCGTCGCCTTGCAAAGCTACCAGTGGATCCACGCCTGGGGCGGATGTTGTTAGCCGCCGCCGATGAGGGCTGTGTGTCAGAAGTGCTAACCATTGTGAGTGCGCTATCCGTGCAGGACCCGCGAGATCGACCCTTTGATAAGAAACAAGCTGCTGATGAATTGCATGGTGAATTTAATGACGAGCGGTCTGATTTTCTTGCGTGGTTAAATCTGTATGCATTTGTGAGTGTGCAAAAAGAGCGGCTGTCCAATTCCAAGTTCAGAAAAATGTGTCAGCAACGCTTTTTGTCAAATATGCGCATTGTCGAGTGGCTGGATGTGCGTGGTCAATTGCTGCGCTTATGTAAGGAACTCAAGCTGCCGCTCAATACCTCCGATAGTGCTTATGCCAATTTACATCGCGCCTTGCTAACCGGCTTACTGGCCAATGTGGCTGTTAAATCAGACAAGCGCGAGTTTTTAGGCACGCGTAATCGGCATGTGTCCGTTTTTCCAGGCTCAGGTTTATTTAAAAAAAGCCCTAAGTGGATAATGGCGGGTGAAATTGCCGAAACCAGTAAGCTATACGCAAGGCAGGTGGCCGGTATTGAACCTGAGTGGGTCGAGCAATTGGCAGAGCATTTATTAAGCCGCAGTTA
>CAYSZH010000086.1:0-18237 GCA_964435305.1 uncultured Granulosicoccaceae bacterium | reverse complement strand
ACAGGGAACTGAGAGCTACACTCTGGTCTGAAAGCCATTCTTTGCTGACAAAGGCTGATCTATACAACTAAGCGCAACCAAGGTACATTTCTGTTCGCGATACAAGAGAAAGAAAAAATGGGGATAACGTGTTTACTTTTATTCTAATAAGCGGACTTTGGAGTTTAGCTGACGAGCGTCGCCTTCGGGTACACAGCACGCATTCCATACAGTCAATTTACCGCGCTTACCTAAGTCTGCTATGCAGAGAATAAACTGCTGCGCACAGATAGCGAATTGTAGTTGTTATAAATAGTTGATGTCGAACTACGAGAGAATGACTTAGTAATTTGACCGCCAATTTCGCTTTGTTATGACATATTTACACATTATTAGAAGATACGCTATTAGCGTAATGACAGCCAGAGTATAGAAATTTTCAACTGATTTCCTATCTGTAAAATCTACGTTGATAGTGAAACAGATTGAATTTCTCCAATCGGATTTTTGGACAAGGCCGCGATGCGTTGAATATGTTCAATCACCAACATAGGATGGCTATATATCAGTGTAAATCCAGCCCCTTTTACCTCAACTAACGCTATTTTGTCTTTATGATCATTGGCCATGGCTCGAGCACAACTCATAATAAACACCTTATCCAATTCTCCCTGCAACACGGTAATCTTCAAAGGGCAGGCTACAACGGCGCTTGACCAGTCTTCGAACGACAAGGACACATCCTCTGTCATGGCATCGACACCAAATTTCGTAGCCGAACCCAAAGCGTCTTTGTGTTCTTCAAGATTATCTGGCAGCATCACAAAGTGCAGATCGTGCTTGTGTCCTGCAAACTGTAATCGCATAAAGCGCTCTGCGCCCAGTGCCTTCCAAGCTTTGATACCGCCTTTTAGCAGTAATTTTTTAATACCCGGGTGCTTGTCGCCCGCTTTTAAAGCCGCATCGGCCCAGGGTGCTTTTGAGCCAACATTTTTGGTGTATTTAAACGGAGCACAGGCAGCAACCTGAAGTACGTGCTTAAAACGCTGAGGCAATGCCACAGCAAGATCAAACGTGATGGGCGGGCTAGTGTTGGTTGTCATCAGAATACACTGGTCTATTTTAAGCATATCGAGCACCTGCTCAACATCCTCTCGAATACGAAGTTGTCTTTGCTCATCTTTGGGTACTGGGTCAGTATTGCCATACCCGGGTAAACACAGGCTGATGATGCGAACATTATTCTCATTTAAGAGGTGTTCAATTTCTTGATTAAAAGTGTAAAAGGCGGCATTGCATAGGTTAAAAACAGGCTCTCCATTCGGGTCGCCTGATAGGGTCACTTCCACAATTCTGCCACCGTCAATGATCAGTTCGGCACGACGTCTGTGAGGGTGGTTGACCTTTTTTGAAATGATGTCGATGTTTCTGACAAAGTCAGATACGGATAGCGTCGTGCGAAGTAGGTCGGTTTGGCTATGCGAATTGGTTTTCTTTAATAACGTTTGGAACTGGCTGCGAATAGTTTCGTATGATCTGCAACGCTTTGAAGCTATTTCCTGTACCGAGTACCCTTCAATAAATAGTGAGAGGTTTTCGCACTCCGTATCAGTCAGGCTGAATTGGCGGCGCAATAAGGCAATAGAATTCGCTTGCGTTTTTGAATCTATAACAAAAAGTAGACAAAGTTTGTCGGCCTGCGCTGAGGGTGAAACAACGATTAACGAGTCTTTGTCGTTGGTTGTCGAGCGTAGGCGTTTAAGTAGAACAATATTATCCTCAGACTTACTCTGCAGTGTTTTTTGGACGAACTTGCCTAAGCGTTCTCCTTTATCCAGTTTAAACGGAAGCGAATCGATACCGTCGCCTATTTTAAGATCGAACTGACTAAACGCCGCTGAATTGTAAGCCGCCACTCGACCGTCTTTCGCCACAAGATAGGTGGCATGGGGAAACGACTCAAGAATGCGACCAATATCTGAGCCTACATCACTGGCAGGCGTTGTCCGACCTTCTTCAGCAAGCCGTGTCAACGCAGCAGTTTCGATCTGCGCAAATTGTTCCGTTGCTTCGGCATCGGCCCATGATTTTTCACAGAAGCGATTCCAGGCAGTTGCAAGTTCATCGTGTTCGCTGGGGTCGACAGGGTTTTGCTGCATCATCCTGATGATGTTTGAGGTATCGTTTTCCATGTGTAACTAACTTACCCTTTCTACTTAATACTCAAAGGTACCAGAGCCTTGCATGAAATAAAAATGGATCTTTTATAAATTGGCCTAAGGTGATGAAATGGAAAGATATTTTATAAAATTCGACTGTGAAGCAATGCGGTTTTACGATGCTGTTCTGTGCTCACATGACCTTTCAGATCTTATGAGCTTCGTCTCCTGCGCCCTGATGGCGTCGATGCAGCTTTGCCGCCGTTCTGTTTGTTTTGCGGTTTACTCGGTTTCTTTTTTCGCGCTTGGTTTGTGCGGTTTGTACTTTCATTCTGAGCGCTTTGGCCAGTTTTTTTGTTTTGACGACGCGGGCGTTGAGGTTTTGCTTGTTTACTCGTTTCTCCGGCTGCAACTTGGTGACCGGTGTATCCATTAATTTCTATTCGAGGAATTTCCCGTTGAATCAAGCGCTCAATTGCGCGCAGAAGTTTGACTTCATCGGCATCTACCAATGACACGGCCTGTCCGGCACGGCCGGCTCGTCCTGTACGTCCAATCCTATGGACATAATCTTCGGAGACATGGGGTAATTCGTAATTAACGACGTTTGGTAATAGCTTGATGTCCAGTCCGCGTGCCGCGATATCGGTTGCAACCAAAACTTGCAGGCCACCATCTTTAAATGCAGCCAGTGCCCGTGTACGGGCCGCCTGGCTTTTGTTGCCATGAATTGCACCGGCGTTGATCCCATCTTTTTCAAGTTGTGTGGCCAGTCGATTGGCGCCGTGTTTGGTTTTTGTAAAAACCAGTACCTGCGACCATTGATTGTCTTTAATCAACATGGCGAGCAATTCGCGCTTGCGGCCTCTGTCCACCAGGTACACGGTTTGTTCAACCAGTTCAGAAGCCGTATTGCGGCGGGCCACCGACACCTCGCTTGGATTTATCAGCATGGTTTTAGCCAACTTGCGAATATCGTCTGAAAACGTAGCCGAGAACAACAGGGTTTGTCTTTGCTTGGGCAGCAACTTGAGTATGCGTTTAACATCATGAATAAACCCCATATCCAGCATACGGTCGGCTTCATCAAAAACCATGATTTCAATTTTCGATAAATCGATAAGTTTTTGTCCAACCAGATCCAGTAATCGACCTGGAGTGGCGATCAAGATATCCACAGGCTTTTTCAGCGCATTGATATTACGATTGATATTGACGCCGCCAAACACAACCTCTGTTCTCAACGGCACATATTTACTGTAGGTTTTTGCCGAAGCCTCAATTTGTATCGCCAGCTCTCGGGTAGGTGTCAGTACCAGGCAACGTGGGATTCCTGCAGGCCGTTTGCCACTGCCACTCGCTCCCAGGCGCTGTAGCACAGGCAGAGTAAAGCCGGCAGTTTTGCCCGTACCTGTTTGGGCAGCGGCAAGAAGATCACCGCCATCCAAAACGTGTGGTATTGCCTGTTTCTGGATAGGCGTGGGGATTGTATAGCCCGTATCAGCAATCGCACGTAATAGGGGATCGGCCAGCCCAAGGCTGGAAAAGTCAGCTGTATCTGATGACAAGAGGGTTGCTCCGACGCCAGGGCGTCGTTGGTGGGCGATAAAGGCGTAATTATTCTTATGAGAGGGTAGTGTACAGGCTCGCGAACCATGTTACGACGATGCTCGCCAATGTATTCGCTGTGCTTGCGTATTTTTTCACAACCAGTGGCTGTAAGTTCAGGCTTTGCCGGTCGGTTGCCAGGGCCAGGGCGTTAATTTCGTTAAGATTTCTTTGGATACGGCTTTAGTCCTAGCAGCATTTCAGCTCGTTCCGTAAGCGGCTGTGCAATGTATTGATCATCTGTGAACTCAGACAAAACCTTGAGCACATTCTGATACACGGCAGGGCGCTCTTGGCTGGTATCAATTTCGATGCATTTGTTTTCGCCTTTAAAAAACGTCACTGTGGGTAGAGTTTCGGCCTTGTAGGTATCGAATCGGAGCTTCATGCTCTCAACGTTATCATCGCTGCGGCCTGAGTATTTTGCGCGGCCCAATATGCGTTGCTCCAACACATCGTAGGGGCATTCGAAGTACAACATGGTGGGCAATGGTAACGAATCGGCAAAGACGTCGTTCCAGCCTTCAAGGTTATTGAGAGATCGAGGAAAGCCATCTAGTAGAAAATTATTCTTTCCAGTGGTTCTGGTGATGTTTTCCATCGCATCTTTTATTAGCGTTACGATAATGTCGTTTGGTACGAGTTCGCCGGCCTTAATGATCTTATCGATACTCTCGGCAGTAGCGCTGCCGGACGCAAGCTCGGCTCGCAACAGATCACCCGCTGAAAGATGAACCCAACCGAGCTGAATTTCAGCGACCTCACACATGGTGCCTTTTCCACTTCCGGGGCCTCCAATGACGAAGACAACATTGGGCTTGGGGCAGGGTTGGCGTGGGTCTACATAATGCAAGGTGACTTTCGGGGCGGGTGCGACCCCTTTTTTATACACATGCCAATTTTCGCTAATAGGTGGTAGCTCGTCATCGCAGGTATTGTCGTAGGCCAGATGCCCATCGAGACGGCAAATTCGCCAGGAGCGGTAACTGTTGGAGTAAGAAATAGCGGGACTTCGCGCGGATTTCCCATCGGCGCGATCCCAGGCCATTCGGCCATTCCAGTATCCAAGGCTGGATAAGGTGCCGGATTCTGATTCAGTGGGTGGTTCTGTTGAGGGGATATACAAGCCATCCACCTCTGGCAATCCTGCACCGCTAACCTCTATGTAAAGGGTATTAACTGGCTGTTGACTCGTTTCGCTCATTTTACTAAAAAGGTTAAAAGGAGCGAGTAGATTACAGGTTTCTGTTGTGATTGTGGATTATCCGGGGTGTATCGATTAGCCGCCTTTCACTCCAGCAACATTCACATACAGTGCGTATATGGATTGGCTAGCGGCCATAAAGAGTCGACTATTGGCGCGGCCACCAAAACACAAATTGGCACAGCGTTCTGGTAACGCGATGCGCCCGATCGGTTTTCCATCGGGTGCAAAAACCATAACACCATCCAGGTCATCTGAACCCATACCCCAGCCGCACCATAGATTGCCCTCTACATCTACTCTGAATCCGTCAGGTGTGCCACTATCTGCGTCAATCAAAATGCGCTTATTCGAGATTGACTTGCCATCACTCTTAATATCGTATTCGAGAATTTTACGATTAGGGACGCCTCGAGATTCTACTATGTAGAGCTTTTGCTCATCTGGTGAAAACGCAAGCCCGTTGGGCCCAAGAATGTCGTCGGCAATAATGCTTGCTTGACCGTTTTCAGGGTCCAGACGGTAGACGTTCTGGCCAAGCTCGGGTGTCGCACGGTGGCCCTCGTAATTACCCATGATGCCAAAGGGGGGATCAGTGAACCAGATGGAACCGTCAGATTTTACGATGACATCGTTTGGTGATGAAAGCGGTTTGCCGTCATAGCGGTCCATTAGTACGGTGAGTGTACCGTCGTATTCGGTTCTTGTGATTCGTCTGCCACCATGTTCGCAACTAATCAGCCGACCTGCGCGATCGCGAGTATGCCCGTTGGCAAAATTGGATGGTTCACGATAAACGGACACTTGTTCGGTGTTTTCGTCCCAGCGCATAATTCGATTATTGGGAATATCGCTCCATAAAAAACAGCGCGCATCCCCGAACCACACTGGCCCTTCATTCCATCGACAGCCGGTAGCCAGTCGCTCAATGCCAGCTAAAGGCAGTTTGTAGTTATCGAAGATTGGGTCCAGTGAAATCACGGCTGGATCAGGGTAACGTGTTGTTGGCTGCCAGGCACGCTGTTCTGATTCTATGCTCGACATACTAAGGTCTCCATGAATGTTAGGCTACTCTGCGATAAGCAGTATCTCACAAGCTATTAATAGAACCTTTACCGGATTGACGAACTGAAAATATGAACCATACAATAGTCTCGGCCGATGCAGGCGACTCAAACGCTATTCTGAAACTACTCCCCAGGCTTGCCGATTTTGACGTACCCACTCAGCGTCGGCCAGAGGATCTATGGCAGGGCGATGCTGATATGTTTCGTGCCTGGGTAGCTGGCGAGCGGCCTGATATTGAAGTACTGGTTGCCAAGGTGTATACAAAAATTGTCGGGTGTGCCATCGTGTCTTTTCGAAAAGAGCTACTCAGCGGTGAGCCCAGTGCACACCTTGAAGTATTGGTCTTGTGTCAATCAGCTGAAGGCCAGGGCATTGCAACGGCATTGATGGAGGAGACTGAGGTGCTGTGTAAAAACAAAGGTGCCAAGTGGATGAGTTTGCATGTGTTTTCCAATAATACTCGAGCCAGAGCGCTGTACGAAAGGCAAGGGTTTGATGGTGAATTGTTGCGTTACAGCAAGCCCTTGGCATAGTGCAGGCAGTGAGTTGAAGGCGCTCTAGAAGCTGTGCGAAATATTGACTCTGCTATTCTCTGTAATCGTTTACGACGACGTATGATCCATCGTATAAAATGTTGACCAGCTCCTCTTTTGGCGAGTGGCGAAACTTAATCCAACCGTAGAGGCTTGTGTGTTCTCAAGCAATGGTTCAATAGGGCGATCAATAGCCCCTGCTGGAGCCTCGCATAGTTCAAGAGAAGCAAGCGACTTAAATGTTCCGCTAAACAGCCAGATCATGAATGATTTTATATACCTTGTTGGTGTAGTCACCAAACGCCCAGTTTCCTGCACCTTCTATCTCGTGTAAAAAAGTGTTGTGGCGTTGATCGACAAACTCCTGCACGTTTTTAATGGGGATTACAGTGTCACAGTCGCCATGTATAAAATGAACTGGTAAGGATTTTGGTGCTGATTCTATTAACGTCCAGTCGGCTTTTGCCTGAATTTGTAAATCGCGAATGATCGATACGGCGGAGTGCTTTAGTCGGTGTTGCATGCTAGCCAGCTGTTGCTCGTCTTCAAACACGGCATCGACTTGTGCAAAGTCAGATTCAGAACCGTTCAATGACTCTTTCCATACCTTGCGCAATTTTTCCGGATTCTCAACTTGACTCACAAGAAAAGAAACAGCGGCTGCGAACATCTTTGGATTGCGCATGGCTAAGCTATGTAGATTACGTTTAAATCCAGTTAAGGATCGGTTCGAGTGCGACGGCTTATAAGCTGCACTTATCATTGTTAAATTGCTGATTTTGGATGGGTATCGATTTATGTAATGCAAGGCGTAGTAACATCCACTCAGTACAGTCACAATCTGGACGTGATCTTTGGGCACTAGCGACACGGCAAGATCAATGCCTTCAATTGCATGTTCTATGTGCTGTTCTGCTGATATTTTTTCATCCAACGGGCCAATAGCACCCTGTCGTAGTGGGCAAATGAGACGTACGCCTTGCGCACGAATATGGTTAATGTCATCAACAGAGAAATTGAGAATACCTAGGTGATGAATGCAAACAACCGGGACCCCAGTAGCATCGCCAATTTCAATTATCCGATAGCGCTTATCCGGGCTCTCTTGAATCACACTTGCTCTTACATAGGCCCCCATGAAATTGTCCACATAATTAAAAAATTGCTCGTCTGTCTCTTTGCCTGTAGGTTGCCGTGAATGGCTTGCCACCACTTCAAGAGTTAGATGCGCGATCAAGAAGCTTGACAGTGTCTGTTGTCTTTTTATCTGTGTTTTTTGGAAAACAGCTTTGAGTTGTGTTCGTTTGGTTTCATAGTTCACCCCATCGAGTTTGGCGGCCTCTCTTAATGTCAAACCCGATAGTGTTTGTAGCACCGTCATCTGTTCCCCAGGCGAAATTTGTTCGCCGGGAAAAAGTCGTTTGAACAACGCAGATACAAACGTAATCTTGAATAACAGAAGCCTGCCTGCTCGGCTATTAGGTTGGTCGCTGAGCTTTAGCAGCACAATTTCATCATTGAGCATACCCCAGGGGTCAGAGAACGAGGTGTTTCGCAGATACCTATGTATGGTCTGCTCAAACTGTATTAGAGACGGTGGTAAATCCAGCGGATTAGCAAGATTTAAATTGTAATTAACAACAATGCAATCAGATGTAGCATTGGGCGAAGCTGTCGGTGAATTGTTCGAATTGGGGCTTTGATACCAGCGTTCAAATTCAGAAGGTTCATTTTCTGGTAGTACCCGGAGGGCGGCTTTTGCCAATTCTATATCGCTATCGGGCATATCAGTTTCAGCAGAAGTTTCGGCCGAGCCACGCCAATTGCTTAGAGGCGAGAAATTGGCGGGCTTATCTTTTCGTTGATAACAGTATAGACGTTGTTTTGCGTCAGGCTCAATAGAAAAGTTAAGCGATAGACTGATTTAAAGCGGTTTCTATATCTGTAGAAACGACATTAGTGTTGAGTAGGTTTAGATAGAAAGCACACAAATTCAATACGCTTGAATTAATTCAAGCTGGTGCGGTCGCTTTCATTGACGGACGTGCAGAAAATGCCTCACCCCATTCGCTAAGTTTAGGGCGGTCCGTTCTCCAGTTGTCAAAACCACCCATTTCTGCGCGGAAATCTAAATAACCAAGGGCGCAGGCGACAGCGATATGAGCGATGGTCGGCTCTTGTTGCAGTAACGGCATCCATTGTTGTTCAATTGCATCCAGTGCACGTTTTATTTTGCCGCGCTGAGCATCAAGCCAATCGGTGCTATGGATGGCTTCTTCTCTGCAACGCACTTCGTAAACGCACAGCACAGCAGCGTCGAGTATGGCATCGGCATGAGCTTCCAGGGTCAGTACTGGCCATGCAGCGTCCCCACTTGGATAAAGGGATAACTTAAATTTATCGTCCAGATAGCGAGTGATCACACGGCTGTCGTACAAAGACGTACTATCATCAAGAATAAGGCAGGGTATTTTGCCTAATGGGTGAGCGGCCAGTGCCTGTTCATTGGGGCTCACCGGTGAGCCCATACCATCAATAAGTTCTATCGATTCGCTATGACCCGCCTCTTCGAGCAAGACCATAACTTTTCTGACGAACGGGGATGCTTGTGCGTGTACTAGCTTCATAGCAGGCGATTTCTAATTGGGTGCAGTTAAGTATACAAAAATGTGTTCGCACTGGCTTTACATCTAATAGGCATATTCAGTTTGTGGCCTAAGCTAACAGCAATACCATTTTCCAGACATAGGCAAGCACAAGCAATGTCGCGCCAGCCAGAAATGTACTGACGATACCGGCAATTGAGCCGCCAAGCCAGCCAAGTAAGCCGATTGCTATAACAAACACGATTAGAGCCATGGTTGCACTGGTGGTGCCTATAATGCGTGTTCTCTGAAGAATTTCGGCCGCTGTTGGAGACATTTCTGTCACGGATGCCAATTCAATGGTGAGCCGGACATCAACATAAAGCGCGATAAGAAATAGAAGAGTGGCCATCAGCAATAGTACCAGGCAGATTTTACGGATAACGCTGGTGGAGTCTACCTGCAGTATATTAGCTGCTACGGTTAGCGAAAAACCAGCAAGCAATCCGCTCAGAAAAGCAACTTGTCCGGTTTGTAGTTCGAGTAACTCTTGCACGTTAAGGTGTATTCGATTGTGATGTAGTAACTATGATAGCTGTAAATATCTGGTTCGCATACCCTTGATGCCGAACGCTTTAGCGGTATAAGCTGGCCCTATAAAACACGGATTTATCGATCTTTATCGCAGAAGTACACCGTGTCGTTAGAGATGGCTGATTGTGATTGAATATGGATTAAACTAGCGTGTCGATTTCACGCTATCAAGACATTTAGTATGAAGGATTCGCCCGGAAAACTGCCAGTGAGACGGTCTTGTTGCACACCTGTGCGAAGCGGTGATTCTGCGGCTGACAACAGTACGTTGAAGATCAAAGATCAAAGACCAAACCAATTGCTTTGGCTGGTCTTTTGTATTTTATACCAATATACCTGACGCTATTCGCCCAACACAAGCTGTTGTTGGAACAGAGTGGTGGCGCAGAGTTGACGGGGCTGATTGGCGAAATATACATGGCCCTGGTTCAGCCGATGATTGCTGGAGGCCTGATCATCCGGTTGTCCAAGTTTCCTGGAATGATGCCAGTGCGTTTGCACGTTGGGTAGGTGGGCGCTTACCGCAAGAATCTGAATGGGAGCATGCCGCGCGTGGTGGGCTTGGAGATGTGCGCTTTCCCTGGGGTGATGAAGAGCCGGATGATCACTCCGTGCTTCCATGCAATATTTGGCAAGGTGATTTTCCATCGCATAACACTGTTGCGGATGGTTGGGCACGTACGGCACCTGCAAAGTCATTTTCGCCGAACGGGTATGGGCTATATAATATGGTGGGTAATGTTTGGGAATGGACGGCTGACTCTTACCGGGTGAGTTCACTAAAAAAGCGGGTGCAGCGAAAGCTCAAAACCATGCAAGGTTTTAAGCTTTTAAAAGGCGGCTCGTTTTTGTGTCATCGAAGCTATTGCTATCGTTATCGAATTGTGGCTCGGACCGGGAATTCTCCCGATAGCACAACATCACACCAAGGGGTTCGCGTGGTTTGGGATTTATAATACTGTTTAAAGAACACATTTTTTCTCAGTTTTGCATAGTTAAAAAATGAACATATTGAGTATTAGTAAAATCTTAAGCAGTAAGCAACAAAGGCGTCAGAAATGTCTCGATCGCAGCCAAAATTGAAGCATATGACTAAAACAGTTTTGCGCTTATCTATGTGTGTGGCGTGTGCCATAGGTGCATTGCCCCATACGGCAAATGCATTGCTGCCATTTGAGAACACCGGCAATCTTTATGTATCTATGTGGACAGCGGATGAAATCGCGGTATTCGATGCCAATGGTGATGCCCTGGAGCGTTTTACAGCACCCGGGCTTGATGGTCCGCGGGGTATCGCCTTCCATCCAGCCACTGGGGAAATTTGGATAGCGGCTGAGTTCACCAATTCAATATTTATATTTGATCATGAGCATCAGTTCTTACGGCAGCTAGAGCACGATGATTTCAATGAACCTGTGGGCATTACGTTTTCAAGCAACACTGCCACTGATCCCGCCAATAGTCAGGTGTTTATTAGCAACTCAAACTCCAACGAGATCATGGTATTCGATGCTGCTGAAAACCTTGTTGATCGATTCACAGGCACAGCTCTGGTGGATCCTAATTGTTCAGCCTTTTTAGAAGATGGCACGTTATTAGTTACTAATCGCTTGGGCGGTACACATGGTGGGCTTGGAGCCATTTCAAATTTTGATCGTGACAATAACTTCCAGTTTGATTTTACAACCGACGGCATTGTTAGTTTGATGGCTGTTGCCCGCGATACCAATATGCTGCCAAGCGGTATGGACGACACGGTATGGGTTAGCTCTGGGGCAGGAGATAATGGCATTTACGAGTTTGATCCAGCCGGCAATCTATTAACGACCTTGTTGCCGGAAAACATTGGCGACGGTAGAGCGATTATGCCGCAGGGTATTGCGTTTGATGATGAAGGTAATTTTGTGGTTATCTCTTACCTTAACGAAGTGATCAAATTTGATGCTGATGGTAATTTTCTGATGCGTTTTCCAACAGGCCCTGGAACAGCCCGCAGCACGGCCTATCAGGCATGTCAGCCGCAGCAGGATGGCGGAGCATCATGTCTTGCACTAGGTGACAATGTAGGTGCTGGTGTACAAAGCCAACCTGATGTTGCTGGATCGCCGGCTGCGATAGCGACAGGTAGTGAGATGACATCAGATGGTAGTGATGATAGTGCTGTGAATATGATGACGCTATCTGGCTCCAGCGGTGGAGGGGCCGCTCTCGGTGTGGGCTGGCTTGTGCTTTTATTTTCAGTCTTTGCGCGTGCCAGCGTTATGCATTTGAGTGATATTCGGCGAGCTTTAAAGCGAACTCACTAAAATTACCAATATCGATACCCGTAAATCTACGGCAAAAACGGCAGCGATTGGAATAGATATTGCTCCGTGACCACAAGATAAGTTTAACCAGAGTACCCCCTTGTGTGGCGTTACTCAGCGACAGATTGGTAATTTTAAAGCGAATGATGTTTCAAGTGTACGCACGGCCTTACCCAAGAACTATTGGATGTATTAAGAATGCATGAGGCGGTCATCCATATCGGAACTGAGAAAACCGGTAGCACGGCAATCCAGAATTTTCTCTATAAGAATGAAGCACAGCTCGCAGCTGGAAATGTTTGCTTTCCGTATAAGTCACTCGGCTTAATCAGTAATTTCCGGCTTGTGCTCTATGCTCAATCGACTCCCAGCCCGCAGTTTGTAAAACAGGAGCTCAAAAATTTTCAAAACGATATTTCGAGTGAGGATCTTTTCAAAAAATGGAAAGTAGATTTCGCTAAAGAGCATAAAAACCATTTGAAGAAATTTCAGAAGAATAAACAAAACTCATTAGTGGTTTATTCGTCTGAGCATTTCCACTCCAGGCTGGTTGAAGAAAATGATGTGATGTCTCTAAAAGAACTTCTTGCTGATTGTTTTGATCGCATAAGAGTAGTATTTTATGTGCGAAGGCAAGATCGACTTGCATTGAGTTCCCACAATACGCAAATCCAGAGCGGGTTCGATAAAGAATTCAGCTTTTCGCCCAAGGCTCATCAGGGGTATTACTATAACTACTTTTTGCTTGCCGAACGTTGGTCCAACGCGTTTGGTAAGAGTAATGTGGATCCCAAAATATTTGAACCAGAGCGCTTAACTGACAGAGATGTGGTGAAAGACTTTGAACAATATCTCGATGTGAAAAGTAGAATCTCTTCAGATGCGAATTTGCAGTACGAGAAATCCAACGAACGACTATCATACTCTGCATTAGCCACCTTAGTTGAATTTAACAAACTTGATGCCATGGATGCGAGGTTGAAAGGGATGAGTAAAGAGTCAATGCGGCAAAAAATCATCTCTATTATGCACGGTTTAGATGATGAGCATGGTGAGGTGTTGCCACTAAGATCGAGTGCCGAAGCGTTTTATGCAGCTTTTTCTGACAGTAATAATGCATTTTTTAATACGTGGTTAGATGGAAACGGTTTTAATCCCGATTTTTCTAAGTATCCTGACTCAGATACGGAGCTGCCAGTTATTGATACTGACGCGCTTTTGGATCAAGTTCTGGACGAATACCATAAAAAAAAAGTGCTTCAAAGTAAGGTTTTGCGAAAACAACCATTAGCTAAGTTGAATAAGATTCGAAACCGGTTTGTATCAGCGCTTTAGGCACTGTGAAGTGAAATACGGGGTCGGCAAAAAATTCAACCCTATTGAAAAATTGTGATTAGCGTCTCCCTTGACGCACTCAAAAACCTGGCTAGCTGCCAATAATGGTATGTAGTCCCACACCTCTTGGCTATAAACTTAAGCATCCGTTTGTGGTGATTTCTTGGCCCATTCGATTTAGATTTTGGAAAGAGTGCCTGTCAAGGTTTTACTACGTGTTTTTTATCGCCATTTCTTTAGCGGCATTATCCTCATGTGGAGGTTCTCAATCTGGGTCAGTAGCTCCAAACGCCGGAGACGATTGGCGATTCCACGGCAACGCCTGATCAGAACAACACAGATCCCGTTAACTCAGACACTGACAATACAGAACAATCTAATTTAAATATGGGGTCTGAAAATGACCCTGTTATGGAAAATATGCCTGTAGAAAATCAGCCGGAAGATCTGGCTACTGCAATTATTGGTGCCTGGCAAGGTGAGTGTGAATACTTTGAGATGACGGATGTCTCAGTAAGAGAGATTCAAGTCTTTACAGACACACAGTACGCAGTTTTGCCGATGATGTTTATCAAGTTGCAGAGGCTAGTGATCCACCTCCGTACCAAAGCATTTTCGAAGCCACTGTCGTAGGTGATGAATTGAACACGTTTTTTGATGGAAATTCTGTTACGTATTTAGCGGTTGATGAACCACCCAGTTTTAATGCATGTCCATTGCTTTAAATACACTCTATTCGCAAAGGTATGCGGATGCAGAGAAATGCGCTTCTATCTATAACAGTGACTATGCGCCGGTTCAACATCTAATTGTTTAGTTCTTCAGCTGCTTTGTTCGTTTTGTTGATGTAGCAGAAACTCATTTAAATTTTTGCGGAAACTGGCTGCTTCCTCTTCCGTCCATGTTCTAAATCCACAACCTGATTTCATGCCAAGATGGCCCTGTGATATCAGCTCCTGTAAATAGGGATGACTAATATCAGTTCGATCCAGGTCGGGCATTATAGTGTTATGGATGGATTGGGTGAGATCTACCCCTACCAGGTCTGTTTGCTCTAATGGCCCCATTACAGCTAGTCTTCTGCCAAAACCGTGTTTGACCACATCATCAACTGTTCGTGCGTCACAAACGCCATTGGCAACCAGCGCAATTGCCTCACGTTTTAGTGCATGTTGCAAACGGTTTCCTATAAACCCTGGAATATCTTTTTTTACATGCACAGCGTGATAGCCTGCGTCGGATAGTAAGGTAATCGTTTTTTCAATTGTGTTTATATGGCTTTCTTGAGCCTGAGTGACCTCCACGAGCTTAACTAAATAAGGTGGGTTCCAAAAATGCGTGCCAACTATTCGTTTTGGATGTTTTGCGTAAGCTGCAATCGATGTGATGGGCAAAGCGGATGTATTGGAGGTGATGATTGTGTCCGGTGCAACGCATGCTTCAAGCTCAGTAACTATGCTTTGTTTTATTGCCAAGTTTTCAGCTGCAGCTTCAATGACAAAATCAGCAATTTCGACCGCGCTTGAGAACTCATTAACAGCCGTGATGCGCTCAATCGCATTAGTATCGTCACTTAATAGATCTACAATTATATTAATGCGCTTATGAAGAGACTCAAGTGCATTTTCGTCATTGTCAAAAACTCGCACATTGTGTCCCGCTGAGGCGAGCATGTAGGCGATACCATGACCCATTAGCCCAGCTCCGATAATGGCAACTTCTTTTTTACTCATAATGATTGATTATAATTTTAGGAAAGTGCTTTCTAGGAAAATCTATAGCACTGCAGTCTACAGTAAAATACGGCTAAGCAAAGTGCGCATACGTAACCGAAAAATATTCGGTGAAGGCGATACCGATTTACGGCGCCAGTGTGATTTGAGCTAAATCGATTTAGCTGACATTAAACACGCTCTGTGCTAATTTGTGCTGTGTAAAACCCATCAAACGTGCAGGTGGAAGTGGCCAACAACTTCGACTACATCATCATTGGCAGTGGTGCGGCAGGTTCTGTAATAGCTGCACGGCTCGCCGAAAAAAACCGTGGCTCCATCTGCTTGCTCGAAGCAGGCGCTAACAATAAAAAGTTACTGGTTGATATTCCAGCAGGGTTTGTACGTAACTTACAAAATCCGAATATGATGTGGCAATTTGGTTCAGAGCCCACTGAGAACACGGGTGGTCGCCGCGTTTACCTGCCGCAAGGAAAAATCATTGGCGGTTCAACATCCATCAATGGCCTTGTTTACAATCGTGGGCAAGCAGATGATTTTAATCATTGGGCGGAGCAGGGCAACATAGGCTGGTCCTATCATGATGTGCTGCCGTTTTTTAGAAAGTCTGAAACGTTCGAGAAATCTGAATCTCAGTTCAGAGGCAGTTCAGGTCCAATGCGTATTGGTGAGCGCGAGCAAACGCACCGCTTATGTGATCGCTTTATAGCAGCAGCTTCGGATGTCGCCGATTTGCCAATACATAACGATTATAACGCAGAGTCGCAGTTGGGCACTGGATATTACCAGCGTTTTATCCATCAGGGAAAAAGGGAGAACGTTGCGGGTCGTTATCTGCCGGATTGGTCTTCAAAAAAAAATATTTCCCTTAGGACTAGCACGCTGGCAACGCGAATAAATATTGAGAAGCGACGGGCCGTAAGTGTGGATGTTATTCAAGATGGTAAGGCTACTACGCTTACAGCTAACAAAGAAATTTTACTTTGTGCAGGCACAATTAACAGTGCCACTCTATTGCAACGCTCTGGCATCGGTGATGCGGATCACTTACGAAATGCAAAAGCATCGATTGTTCATCACCTGCCGGGCGTGGGTCAGAACTTTCAAGATCATTACTTTGCACGTCTGGCGTTTCGATTAAAGCCGGGCAATGATTCTTTAAATATGCAGGCGAGAGGGTGGCGTTTGGGGCGTGAAGTGATACGTTGGGCATTTCGGCAACCGAGTATTCTGGCCTGGAGTCCCTCGGTGGCCTATGCTTTTATCGACTCCAAAGCCTTTTTCTCAGAAGGTAGTATCGATCCGCAAAGGCCGGATTTTCAGTTTGTTTTTAGCCACGGCAGTTATCGGCCAGGGCGAGTATATGAACTAGATTCCTTCCCTGGAGTAACCTGTGGTTTCACTCAGCAGCGTCCTTACAGCAAAGGCACAGTAAAAATAGTATCGACAGATATAAACGAGTTGCCAAGGGTGCAACCAAACTATTTGCAGGATGAACGAGACCAACAACACGCCATCCAAGGTGTGAAAATGGCGCGGCTAATTATGCAATCAAATCAATTTACGCCAGTGATGGAACGGGAAGAATTCCCCGGTTCGCAAATTCAAAGTGATGATGAAATTCTGGATTTTGTGAGAACCACTGGCAACACGGGTTACCATCTTGTTGGTACCTGTAAAATGGGCCCTCTGGATGATCCACTTGCCGTGGTCGGGCCTGACCTCAAGGTGCATGGTCTTCAAGGTATTAGAGTGGCAGATGCGTCAATCATGCCCACCGTCACCTCGTCAAACACCTGTGCTGCCACCATTATGATTGGCGAAAAAACGGCTGATATGATTCTCAGCGATTAAAAGAAAACAAAGCAGCGAGTTTCAATGCTTTCTCTGGCTGGAGCGTTATCTGGTGCTTGCGGATCTTCGAAGGAGGTGTGTGCAGTAAAACGCGTGCGCCCATCGAGGCGCGAGTCAAAGGTTTTAAAAACCAAGGCTTCGTTGAACGTCATGTGCGGAAAATAACACCAGCGATGCGATTGTCCGTGAAGCATCAGTTGCAGTTCTCCGATTCGGCCATTGCCCTCACGTTTTACCGGCACCAGATCGGATTCGGGCACGCTGGTGGCATCACACATCCCCAGTGGGTGGTTAAGAATAGTGCCGTTTGTGCTGCGCCATACATTGATGATGGCGAAGTCACGCTCAACAAGCGACTCGGGCTGCTTCTTTTCGGCTTTGCTTAAATAGTCTTTGAGCCTGACATGGCCAGAATTATCGCTATAGTCGTTATGGATAACGGTGGATGCTTCACGAATTTTTTTGCTGGACCGTACATGGGCTGAGGAACTGCGGCGTGTATGATCAAATATCAATACATCGCTTGACTGCGTGATTTTTTTCAGTAGTGAAATTATTTCGGCTTCATAATTACTTAGCTGAGCGTCATCATAGAAGTCAGTTATTTTCGTAGGCTGATCAACTAATCGAAAACCTTCTCGGTCAATATTCAGCTGATCATTAAACTCTCGGGCATTTTCAACAGTAACGGTTTTACGAGTGTAGTTGCC
The DNA here is from genome assembly GCA_964435305.1 of uncultured Granulosicoccaceae bacterium. Classification (GTDB taxonomy): domain Bacteria; phylum Pseudomonadota; class Gammaproteobacteria; order Granulosicoccales; family Granulosicoccaceae; genus Granulosicoccus. Next base: position 569 of record CAYSZH010000086.1, on the reverse strand, counting down.
TTCATGCGACACCAGCTCACCGCCCGCGACCGATGCCTTGTAGATGGCCAAAGCGTTGTCGTTTTTCAGGTATTGAACGCTCGTTTCAATTGAAGGTGCCATAGGGTTAAATTTCAGCCTTTTTTGGTTTTGGTGAAGGGTGCGTGAGCGCTTTGGTACATTTAATCACCCTCTAGTCATTTCTTGCAATACCCTTTGGCCGGTTTTGGCCGTGTTTGGCTCAACGGCAACAGGGTGCATCAACTGGATATTCTGCAGAATGAAGAGGCTTGTTCACTGAGCAGTCTGCTTCTGCTGCACTGCGAGGATGGAGCCATGGCAATAAATCGTTTACTATTCAATTAAATCTAATCGTTCAATTTTGGACGACAAATCACTCGGACGTATCGAAGGCGAACCATGAACAACGATCCATTACTGCAGCCGTTCGTGCTTAAACATCTGACTTTGAAAAATCGCATCATGACCACCTCTCATGAGCCAGCGTACCCAGAAAATGGAATGCCCACTGAACGATATGCAGCCTATCATGCAGAAAGAGCTAAAGCCGGGATCGCTCTTGCGATGAC
>CAYSZH010000085.1:0-18770 GCA_964435305.1 uncultured Granulosicoccaceae bacterium | reverse complement strand
ATGATCGCGCCGGACAACAGCATCGATAAATTGCAGGTGAAAGTAGGTGCCCTCAAAGCTGTTTATCTTGTTAACGCCGCAAAATTATCCCGCTTGCGAAAACGCACCGCTAAAAAACTGGCCTCCAGCATCACAGAGTCGATGCAATCATTGGCCATGAAGGGCAGCGAATTGCAAATCGAAATCGATACCAACAAAGACGCATTACACCGGCATGGCTGTGACAGTGTGCAGTTTAATGTGGCATCCAACAAAGGTGTAGCTGCGGCACCATTATCGAAAGTCGCATCTGGTGGTGAGCTATCCCGAATTAGTCTATGTGTTCAGCTTGCAACCCTTAATTCAACACCAGTTCCGACGCTTATCTTTGATGAAGTCGATGCCGGGGTTGGTGGCGCGGTTGCCGAGACCGTTGGTCAGCTGCTACGTACCGTCGGCGCTAAAGCGCAGGTACTATGCGTAACACATTTACCGCAAGTTGCAGCACAAGCGCACAACCATTTACGGGTGAATAAATCGGTGGTGAAGGACACCACGAAAACGCAACTCGAAACACTCGATGCCAAACAAACCAGAGATGAAATTGCCCGCATGCTTGGCGGAGCAAAAATTACCAACAAAACGCGTCAACATGCGCAGGAAATGCTTGATCATGCCGCAGAGGCTTAGCAATCATTTTTGAATCAATGCAAAGCACCACACAATCAATCTACAACACCCCAGGACAATCACCACAGATCACATAGGCATGATGAGGGTCATTAAGCCGCTCAAGAAAACCAAGCTCACTGCGTATTAATTTCCGTATCCTGGCAACAGGATTGTTATTGAATTGCGGTATCACACTGCTTGCATTGTCGGCGAAACTTCGTATCAATTGTTCTTCAACAGATCGCTCTGGTTCTACGTACCACAATGAGTAGTCTTCAACATTAGCCAGACGTGCCGCGGCCTTTATCGCTTCTTCCAGATCACCCAGCGAATCTACTAAACCAAATTGCTGAGCTTTCGCACCTGTCCAAACTCGGCCCTGAGCGACTTCATGTACAGCATCGATGTCAATGTCCCGTCCAGTGGCTACCGTTGTTAGAAATTGTTGATAACCTGCATCTATAGTTGTTTGCAAGAGGTCGGCGTAAACTGGGGAGAGGCCGCGCATCGGGTTGATGCCACCAGCGATAGGTGTTGTTGCGACACCGTCAGTGAAAACACCATAGTTGGCAAGTGTTTTCTCAAACGTGGGTAGCAGCCCAATAATGCCAATCGAGCCTGTTATGGTGTTTGGCATGGCCCAAATTTCATCAGCGCTTGCCGCGATCCAATAACCTCCAGACGCCGCAACAGAGCCCATCGACGCCACCACTGTGATTCCAGCATCCTGGGCCGCCTGCAACTCAGCTCGAATAATCTCTGAGGCTGTTTTACTCCCACCGCCCGAGTCAATTCTTAACACGATTGCCCTAACATTTTCATCTAATCGCGCTTTCCTAATGAGTTTACTCAGCGATTTCGATCCAATTTCACCTGCGGGTGCACTGCCATCAACGATGTTGCCTACCGCCTTAATGACGGCGACTTTATCCCCACCATGCTTATCCGGTTTGCGGGTAGCTTTTAGATAATCTTTAAAAGAAACATGACGGAAATGTTTTTTGTCAGAATCTTCTCCAGCTAGTTCGATAAGATACTCGCGCTGCTCACTGCTGGTCACAAGTCGATCTACAAACCCTGCCTCTAAGGCTAAACGACCAAGATTACCTTCAACCGTTCTCATTTCTTCGCTGGCGTTTTCCAGCATGGAATTGATACTACCAGCCGTCAGACCGCGAGCCATCTCCAGCCTGGTAGTGTATGCGTCCCACATTGGATCCAAAACGCCCATCCAGGCCACACGATCATCTTCAGACATGTTATCCAGAAAAAACGGATCGGCTGCGGACTTATACTTACCCACGCTGAAAACATTAACCGTTACCTGGTGCTTCTCCAACAGGCTTTTAAAGTACGGGCGATACACCGCAAAGCCCTCTGGAAAGGCATACCCTTCCGGATTCATCAACACTTCATCTGCCAAAGCTGCCAGCAACAGAGCTGATTGAGAGTAATTATCACCAATGGCAATGACTTTTTTTCCAGACGTTTTGAATGCTTCTATCGCAGAAGCAATACTTGCGAGTTTAGGAAGCAAGGCATCGTGGAGTTTATCCAGTTGCAGTACAAGGAATTCAATTCTGCTGTCATCTTTAGCTAAGAGCACTGCATCTACGATATCTTTTACTAAAACTTGCTGCGGTAGATCGTCACCTTGTAGCAAGGAAAGTACGGCAAGTTCACTCTTCTGCTCTACTAAACTACCCGCCGGGTCGATTAGCAGCGCACTGTCCTGCGGTATCTTTTGCCCGCCCAGATTAAATAAAGCGAACAACAAAGCACCCAGAATTAGTGTTGCAGCAAGGCCAAAAACCAGTACGTTCACCACTTTAAGCGCTCGCCATATGAAGTGGAAAAATTTACCGACAACACCACGCTTTTTAGACATATCTGATTTCATTTTTCCATTCGTTAAGGAGAACTTCGGCAGTGAATCTTCTAATAACCCCGAGGGCTTAAATTACATTACTCCGATGAGCGGATTATGAGTGTTGCCATAAATCAATATACCGTTTGGGGGAAAAATTGTTACAGCGGCATTCACCTGTTTGGATGCCTTGTCTAAGAAACCGCGTTTTTTGGTTTCAACACGAACCTGCCCATACACCAACGAACGCATGCGCAAAAAAATTGTAGAGGTAATAGATTAAGCGTGCTCGCATTGTTGCCAGTATCGAGTATCAAAACGATGTGGTGTTGGCAAGGCGTGACATGAGCAAATTGCCCACTTACTCAGATGTTTTTAACCGGGCTCGTTCCAGTGGGCCAAGATTATCTTTAGCTTCAGCTTTCTGATCAAAGATTCCGTACAGAATGATTTTATGATCGGTTAGGCTGTATCCCAACTCTGTCGCAATTTCTTGTAGCCGCTTTTCAATTTTTTCGTCTTTGAACTCCGATACCTTGCCAGACTTCACGCACACGATATGATCGTGATTGTCTCCGGTGTCCAGTTCAAAAATGGCCTGACCTCCATCGAAATGATGGCGCGTCACAAGGCCAGCGGTTTCAAATTGAGTGAGAACCCGATACACCGTCGCTAGAGCGATATCACTGCCTTTACTGAGCAAGGCTTTGTAGACATCTTCGGCGCTAAGATGGTGTTGTTCGGCATCTTCGAGGATCTCGAGTATGCTTAAACGAGGCAGCGTAACCTTCAGTCCGGCGTTTTTGAGTTCCGTAGTTGAAGTATTCTGCATTTGGGACATGTCTATTCCGTAGCGTAACAGTGCCCCGCAAAGCTCTGTGGGCTGCTAAAGTATACTGCAACAACCACACAAATTATATGGGAACCATATCAGTGCGAATTTCGGCGATACTATGCCTATGTCTACTGGTGCAAAGCTGTGGCGGCAATCCGTTCTGGCTACCTCGCGCTCACAGAATCACCATTCAGCAGGGTAACTTGCTCTCTGAGCGTCAATTGGACGAAATTTCTATCGGTATGAATAAGGCCGCAGTACGTAGCCTGCTTGGAAGCCCAATAACTGATACCCCATTTCACAACGAGCGCTGGGATTACCTGTACACGCGGGGGCCAGCGGGTTCCGCTATTAAGGCGAAACGTGTGGCGATCTTTTTCACCGAAGAATCTGTGGTGCGGATCGACAGCAATGCCGAAACAGAAACCGGTGAACTGCCAGAGCACCGCAACTGGTGGGAAATTCTATTTCCGCCGAGACGGCAGGGAAGTAACCTCTGAGGCGGCACGTTTTCGTCGCCACTCCATAGGATCTTGCTGCAGCACCCTGTAAATCTCTACCCGGTCGCCCGAGCGCAGTACGTGCTCATGCGCTACGCGCTCGCCAAATATACCCACAGCGGCCTGGCTCAGATCGCAACCGAGCTCGCTAAGGTCAAGCCCCTGCTGACAGGCCAGCGAAACTGCCTGTATTACGGTACAGTCTGGCATAACGTTTAGTGCCACCTGCTGCTGCGAATGGGGTAATGCAAACACAACCTTCACGTCCATTTCAGGACTCCGACAGCGCTTTGGCGCGCGCAATGAACGAATCCACCACAGTGTTACAGGCTTTTTCGAACGCCGGAGTAAACATCCTGGCAAACATCGCGCTGGCAAATTCAAATTCAATATCCAATTCAACCTTACACGCCGATTCCCCAAGCGGTTTAAATCGCCAAGTGCCACTCAATTGCCGAAAAGGCCCATCCACCAATTGCATATCGATTTGTTGACTCGGGACCAGCACATTTTTAGTTGTAAATGTGGATTGCTTTGAAAAGCGACTTATCGAGACCGATGCAAGCTGATGTGTGTCACTGCGCTCACTGACCTGCGCTTCGCTGCACCAGGGCAAAAATTCTGGGTAGCGCTGAATATCGCACACCAGTTGGTACATATCGCTTGCCGGGTGTTCGACAAGCGCGCTGCGGGAAATCGTTTGCATAGTTTGCCAGTAATCGTACCAAGTGGCCCTATAATGCCTTTATGGCGAAAAAGAACAAAAAATTAAAAAAACCGACCGGGAACATTATCGCCCGAAATAAGCGTGCAACGTTTGATTTTAAAATCGATGAAAAGTTTGAAGCCGGTGTAGTCCTGCAGGGTTGGGAAGTCAAAAGCCTGCGCGCAGGCAAAGTGCAGCTCACTGACGGCTATGTGCAAATTTACAAGATGGAAGCATGGCTGTATGGCTGCCATATCACACCGCTGATTTCAACCTCAACTCACAGCGTACCAAACGACAACAGGCGGCGTAAGCTATTGTTGCACAGGCGTGAGCTAGCACGCCTTATCGGTGCTGTGGAACGAAAAGGCTATGCGATAGTGGCCATGTCGGTGTATTGGAAAAATGGACGGGTGAAGGTTGAGATTGGCCTTGGAAAAGGTAAAAAAGAGTACGACAAACGTGCCACGATTAAGGACCGAGACTGGCAACGGGATAAGCAACGGCATGTGCGTATTCACTAGAAAAAGCAAGCTTTGGCAACTCGCTCTAATAAAGCGCGGCGTATTTAGCGATCTTCAGTGACGGCAGCAGTCGCATCATCGGCGGGTTTCTCGGCCCATACGCATCCATCAGACGCTTCACGGCTGAGTTTTGCAAGCCAGCTTTCATGCGCAATAAGCTCCGATTCGCCGGCACGAATGACTGGCACATCCACTGTGGACAATTGTGTGGCATCGTGATCACTTTTTTGGGTGTTATTGCGCTCGACATCCAGTAGCAGAGCCGTCTGTCCACCTGTCATGCGAAGGTACACATCGGATAATATTTCAGAATCGAGCAAGGCACCGTGCAGCGTGCGGTGTCCGTTGTTCACATCCAATCTTTTGCACAACGCATCCAGGCTATTGCGTTGACCGGGGTACATCTTTCTGGCCATTGCCAAGGTGTCGGTAACGTCGCAGATACTGTCTAGCTTGAACGCATCGCCGGCACGCGAAAACTCAGTTTCCAGAAATCCAACATCGAATGGGGCATTGTGAATCAGAAGTTCGGCGCCGCTAAGATACGTTTTTAACTCTTCCGCAACGTCTTCAAAACGCGGCTTATCAATCAGAAATTCGTTTGAGATGCCATGCACTTCAATTGCACCTGGGTCGATTTCACGATCCGGTTGCAAATACATATGCAGGTTTTTACCAGTGAGCCTGCGCTCACGCATTTCCACACAACCGATTTCAATAACACGGTGCCCAGCTTTCGGATCAAGGCCTGTGGTCTCGGTATCCAACACCACTTGCCTACTCATGCGGACTTACTCGGCAAGGTATCAATGCCCTTGTTAGCCAGTTGATCTACACGTTCGTTTTCGGCATGTCCACTGTGCCCTTTCACCCAACGCCAGTCGATTGTGTGTTGCGCCGCCAGCGCATCCATCTCTTGCCACAGTTCGGCATTTTTTACCGGTTTTTTAGCCGATGTTATCCAGCCTTTACGCTTCCAACCATCCATCCATTCTGTGATGCCCTTGCGCACGTACTGAGAATCGGTTGTAAGCACGACCTCACTGCTACTTTTAAGCGCTTTTAATGCTTCGATGACGGCCGTCATTTCCATACGATTATTTGTGGTGTGTTGCTCACCACCAAAAAGCTCTTTTTCGTGTTTACCGGCACGTAGCAACGCGCCCCAACCACCAGGGCCAGGGTTTCCGCGGCAAGCCCCGTCGGTGAAAATTTCTACTTTAGCCATATCTTATTGTGAGGGTTTACCTGGGTTAAGCGTATCGACCGTTTTAGCCTGCTCCGCTGATCTTGCAATGCTGCCAGCTGGCATACCCGCTCGCTGACGCCATTGCTTGCGTTGCATTGTTAATGGAATAGTTTGCTTGCGCGCCTGCATAATATACACACCACCCACTGCACTCATCCAGGGTTGCAATTTTTCGACTTGCCGCAGGCGATATAGCAAGCGTTCGCTGTTGATTGGTGGGCGTATAAACGATGCAGAGCTGTGCAGGATTCGATAGTCCAGAACAGACAACCAATCTTTCAATCGCACACGCGAATAAAACCGTCCGTGCCAAGGTGATTTTCCACGCCACCCAGTAAGCAGATGGCGCAAGCCAAAAGCACTTAAAGGGTTAAACCCAATAATGACTAGCTGACCGTCATCCATCAGCACCCTGTCTGCTTCACGCAGAGCCTGGTGAGGTTGGTCACAAAAATCAAGCGTGTGAAAAAACACCACCAGCTTCATGGAGTCGCTGGCTATGGGCAAATGCAGCACATCCGCATTGATATCAGCCGCCAGTCCGGGTGCATCCAGCGTAAGCCTACGGTGTAATCCCGCCGGTTCCAGAAGGTCCCTTTCCGGATCGAAATTTCCAATCAGGAGGCCCTGATAGCCAAAAACGTCGCTCAAACGCACAGAAAGGCGCGTTTCAAGCTCGTCGAGCATAGACTGCCCGAGGCCGGTTGCGTACCATTGGCGCAGCGGCCGTTGTGCTTCCACCCAGTTTGGTGCCTGACGAAATCCGAATCTCATACCGTTCCTCGAACAAGAACAAAAGATAAACATGTTTTTACACGCGCATGCCAGAGATGCCATTAAGGCTTCCAAGCACCGAACGAAATTGGCAGTCAGCAAACGGACCATTCGCAAGGGCAACATCCGACGGCGCCCCTTCAGTATAGCGCCGATCGCACTGCTGGCTACGACACTGCTCGCAGCCAACACCGCCGCAATAGCGGATGAATCAAACACTGAGAGGCTACCGGCTCTTGGCAACACCCCAGCACTTGATCGGCTGATGCTCAGGGAGATTCCCGATGAGCACATTTATGGTGTGACGGTTTCCCCGCAAACACAGTCATTGCCGGCTGCCAATGCAGATTCCTACCCTTTGTCCTCTACTGAACAGCTCGATTCTGATAAAAATTTGGCCAATCAACACAATGCAATAGTTATACAAGCGGAAACTTATCCAGCCTCTGGTCCATTGCCTGGCACGGCAGACCAAGCCTTTCTGCCAGTCCTTCCGGAAAATCAATCGGCGGATTTAATCCAGGCAGCAAGCAGTGACGAACCGGTGTCTGTGTGGCAGCGAATAAGAGGTTCTAAACGTTTGCCACTTGCCAGTAACGAGCGAGTGGCCTTTTACGAGCAGCAATACGAACGCGAGGCACTGTGGATAGGAAAAATATTGCAACGCGGTGCGCCGTTTCTGTCTCATGTGCTTGGCGCACTAGACCGTCGCTATCTGCCTTTGGAACTGGCATTACTCCCGGCCATTGAAAGTGGCTATTTACCCGAAGCACGCAGCTCCGGTCATGCCACGGGACTATGGCAAATAGTGCCTATTACTGCGCGCGAAATTGGAGTGGAACGCAACGAATGGTTTGATGGCCGTGGCGATATCATTGCTTCAACCACGGCCGCTATAGACTATCTGACCTATCTCAACGCCGAATTCAATGGCGATTGGGAGTTAACGCTTGCTGCCTATAACGCAGGCCCAGGGCGTGTGCGCTCGGCGGTAAGGAAAAACAAATCCGCTGGCCGCGATACTGACTATTGGTCTCTGGATTTACCGCAAGAAACCAAAAACTACGTACCCAAACTGATTGCGCTGGTCAATATAGTGCGCAATCCTGTTGGTGGGCTTGATTTGCCAAAAATCACAGAGGAGCATGCTTTCGAATCAATCGACCCTGGGTTTCGCGTCAGTATTGATCGAGTTGCGAGCATCACTGGAATCGATGCAAAGATATTGCGAAAACTTAATGCTGGTTTAATACACGGAGTGACTCCACCCAATGGGCCACATCATTTACTCATCCCGGCAGGCAGTGGTGAGTCATTCATGGAGGCATTTTCCAATATTGACGTAGCATCGGCTTTTTCCGAACCTAAAACACATGAAGTTGTGGCTGGCGATACGATCAGCGATATTGCTCTGAATTACGGTATTTCGCAAAATCAATTGCTGATCATGAACGGCTTGGATGATGCAAAAATTCGCATAGGGCAAAAGCTGGCTGTGTATGATGTCACTAATCATGGTGACTCAGTCATTGAATACACCGTCTCCATAGGCGACACACTGTCAGAAATTGCACAGCGCTTTTCGGTGTCGATTACCGATATCCGTACCAACAAAGGTAAGCCACTGAATAACGACATTATTCATCCGGGCGACACATTAAGCATCCCGATACAGATATCGACCTCAGGCTAATCGACGCGTCATTATTACGTCGCCAAGTGCATGAAAAACACGCGTAATCAGCTTGAAACCGCATCTGCAGAACAGCTGTTTCGAACGATGAAACAGTTGACGTAACAACCTGAAATGACAATAATTGCTGTTTAGGAAATACACCGAGTGCGAAGTGAGTTGCATGAGCGGTTTTAAAAAAAGCAGGAAGACTTAATGACAACAATAATCGTTACGCACGAAGATAACGAAGTTGATGAATTCGAATTTGATGCGGACATGCAAATGATCAGCATCGGCAGACGATCAACGAATGATGTCTGCATCCCAAACCTGTCTGTATCAGGCATGCATGCTCGTTTAACAATCGATGGTAAAAACGCCTTAATCGAAGATAACAACAGCACTAATGGCACTTATGTAAACGGACGCCTTATTGCGCGCCAGTTGCTCGATCCTAACGATGAAATTGTGATTGGCAAAACCCGTGTCACTGTTGCGCTTGATGCTTCACCACACGCGTCATCGCAGATGAACGCAAGCGTTGCACCTACTAAAGATGCATATGAAAATGATGCAGCGTCATATGAGCACAATGCGCAAGCAGACCTTAACAGTGCCAATGCGGCGGCGAGTGCAGCGGCCAGTACTGGAATTACCGACTCAGTTGCGAACGACCAAAACCCTCAGGAGTACGGCTCAGATAATCAGAATCTGGACTTGCCAGTGGTCGACAATGCCGTTCGGGCTGTTTCCAAAGGCCCCAGCACAGCCGAGTTATTAGCTGAAGAAAGTGGTGGTGTTCCTCAAACAAAACATGATGCCTTGGATGACAGCTTTGCTGATGATCTGATCGACGACGAGCCTACGAAACTGCATCACCCAGTTGATTCATTTGACGATGCACCGATGTCACTGTCTGACAAAGCCAAATTGGCCCTTGGTCGTTCGCCAGCGGCCAGACCAAGCGTTAAAAGCGTTGCAGCAACCAGTGCAAACGCTGCAGCAAGCCGTGCATTTAGCCACAACGGTGCCGTGGCAGAAACCGCAGGTGTAGTTGCCGGCCCACGAAGCAACGAAGACGCTGTTTTAGAAGCAAGCGCACAGGTTTCCAAAACGGATGTGCCAACGGTAGATGAACACCCACTCGATTCAGTACCGGAAAAATTTACCCACGAGTTGGAAGACACCAAAAAACGGACCTCAGGTGCCGTTATTGAGATTCAAAATGGTGCGAAATCGGGCCAAGTACTTCCGATCGATAAACCTGTGACCACGCTAGGGCGGCCAGGTATCCAGATCGCTGCCATTATGCGTAAACCTGATGGGTACTTTTTAATGCATATTGAAAGCGATGAGAGTGTTGATATGCCAACGCTCAACCAAGATTCAATCGGTGATGAGCCCGTTATGCTCAGTAGCGGCGACCGGCTCAATGTAGCTGGAATTGACGTCGAATTTATGCTGTCTTAGCAACACCAGCTAAAGCATTGCCACGTAGTAGCTGGGCTAACACGTTAAGCTCAGTCGTTATCGTTTAAGCCTGAACCCGCACCCTTAAGCCTCGAACTTTCGGTGGCTGGTGCGTAAGTGTGTTCAGCCAGTTTTTCCAATCGCTGCACACTCTCATCATCTTCAGCACTGGATCGGTACTGCTGGTCGCTCCCCACGCTCCCTGAACCGTGCATGACCAGTGTGCAGTGCGCATAATCACACACCAAATTAGACCTTTCAGCCGGCACGAACACAGCATCATTGAATGCGAACAACACATCTGTGTTTGCAAAGCGCAGCGACGCTATCTGATCGACTATCTGTGCCAAAAAAGGCAGCAATAGCAGTGGTTGGTAAATATCGTGGCTCGGCAGTTGAAGCGCTTGTGTATCCATTAGGCGAGTGCCTTGAACTAAAGCACACTGTTCTTGTGTGAACGAAGTACCAGCGGAGGCTCGCCATTCCAGTAAACTTGCTGTGGCCGCAAGTCCAGGAAAGCCTCTTTGCAGCAACCAGTGTGCGGCAAAGCCTGCTTCTTCAGCCATTCCCCAGGGATGCCCCGATCCTCGCGCGGCTTTTACGCATAACGCGCGGCATTCACCCAATGAACGACTCATAAGTATAACAATCAGGAGGCGACGAGAATTTCAGGATAAGCAAATTCATCCGGATCTAACCGATCGATCTCATCTGGATAAGGTGCACCCTGAAACAGCGTAATACGTAACCAGCGATCTGAACGTGGATCAAATTTTGTGGCACCAAAAAATGCCAGCTTACAACGCAATAATTCAATTGGCAGCATATCGGCTGCAATCGTGTTATCGCGGATTTCAGCATAAACCAACATGGACGTTGTCTGTAATCGGCGAATAATTTGTCGGTGCTCAGGCTGTTGGTGTAACAAGCTTGACAGGGTGTCCGTCTTTTTGTATTGCGCCAGGTCTTCGTAAAGCGCAACGACATCTCTTGCAGGTGCCAATGGCTGTTCATAGGCGGCCAATGGTTCTTCAAATCGTTCACCAAGCCTGGGTTCAAGTTTTTCCGCTGACACATACCAAACCCGCGCAAGGGCTTCCGGGGTACTAAAATCCAGACTTAAGGCCCATTGATAGTGTTGTTCTATTAAGTGATGCAGTTTATCAATTGTCATTGATGCATCAATACGAAAAAAACCGTCTTCATCAATGCACATCTGTCGATGTAGCGTATCCACTTCATCACCAAATGGCTCAATCATCAGCGACACTAATTGCTCCTGGGCCTCAAGGCCCAGTTCGGCTTCGGCCCAGCGATACAAACTATCCAGCGGACGGTTTTGCATCCACAGCATATCAACGGCAAGATAATCGTCCAATTTTTTCAGATCGGCTACGAGTGAGCTGACTTTACGCTGCTGGTAGTCATGTTCGCTATGCCAATTTTGCGCATTAATTTGTGCGCGTTTAACCAGTTGCTTTAACGTGTCGAAAACCTCCGATGACAGGGAGTCGATTGATCGTACGATTGACAATGCGGTTTCTCGCGCCCAAATCCATTGATGTATAAGGGCCGGATGATTTATCAGGAAAGGTGCCATACCCAGACCGGTTGAATTACCGACACCCAATTGCTGCCGAATGCGTTTATCAAGGTTTGTGGCATACGCGGGTGCACGGCACGCTGCCATATGCTCAACCAAATCGATAGTGAAATTTCTGATGAGCCATACTGACAGCATTTCTGGTTGAAAAGAGCCTGTAAATTCATCACGATTCGCCCACTGCTCTCGATCGGCCGCACCGAACTTGCCTGATCCGTAAACGGCGGTTGTGCGCATCAAATACCCAACCTCTCCTAACTTTTCAGCATTCGGTTGCTTACCTTGAGCAAGACAGTCCACCACATAATTAAACAGGCGTACCGATTTGTTGGCCCTTGATAAAACCAATTCGCTTTGACTAACGCGACCGGCTTCCTGCAAGGGTACATTTCTGGAAAGACGTTCGATATCTTCATCGGTGGGTTCACCATCAAACAACGTAAAGGTGGTATCCCAGGCCGTGGCGATAACCCGATCTGAACGTTGATCATCGTTTAGCGCATGTGCAAACGCCACCAGCGTATAACAACGCTCTGGGCCAGTGGCGCGGTAGGTGGCTACCCCAACTCCGTGCTGATCTATACGCCACAGGGGCCGATCAAATCGCCATTGCTCGGTTTTGAGCTTGCGCAGCAGCACGCGCAAAAAACTCAAGCGGCATTGGTGAATAGAACCCAAACGAGAGAGTGTCATGACCTCTTCAGGATCACGAAGTGCAACAGCGGTATCTGTATTGTGTGGCTGAGCGTTCAAGCCATTCCCTCCAAGCTATGCTCGTGCTCAAAGGCACGGCGCTTTGGCATTATCAACCAGCCGCTGAAGCGCCGTCAATTAAGCACGCCCAGGCATCGACGAAAGTCGCATTTTAGTCATTTGAACATCGCTACAGAGTACCAATCCGATCATCTTCGAATAGTGTGCCGAAAAACGCTACAATGGCAGCATTGGTGCCGAAATTAGGCCGACTTAGAAACAAAACAGAGGGTATTTTCCGATTATGCGTCATTACCACCATATCGATCTCGCCACGCAGAGCGTCAAAACCGATGAATTACACGGCGAAGACATTGTTCGCAGCGGGCGCTACCTCATTGCCAAAACCTTGCTTGAGCAAAACAAAGCCACAGTCGATCCACTATCCGATGACAACCCGCTTATATTTTCAGCAGGGCCTTTTGCAGGCACTAACTTTTCCAATGCGAACCGAGTCAGTATAGGTTGTAAAAGCCCACTCACCATGGGTGTAAAAGAAGCTAACGCTGGCGGCACATTTGGTTTCGCTATGGGCCAATTGCACATCGCCGGTTTCACCCTTAATAACGCCTGTAAAGATTGGACGATTATTCGTATCAATAAGGAAGGCGAAATCAGTTTTGAAGATGCCAGCGAATTTATGGGCATGGGCAATTTTGAAACAGCTGAAAAACTGCATGAGCGCTACGGCAAAAAAGTCAGTGTGGGTTTAATAGGCCCTGTAGGGGAATATCAAGGTTTGCTTTCCGGTATTTCGTTTAGCGATGTCGATCTACGACCTTCTCGTTTAGCCGCACGTGGTGGTGTTGGTGCGGTAATGGGTGCTAAGAAAGTTAAAGCGATTGTGCTCGATCTATATAAAATGCCCACTCTGCACGATCGCAAGAAAGTCATGGGTGCTGTTAAAGAATACAAGAAAAAATTAGACGCATCCCCGCCGATCAAAGCGTTTCAAGATATCGGCACAGCCATGGTTGCAGATTACACAAACCATGTTGGCGGCCTGCCTGTTAAAAATTTCGCACTGGGGCGAGCCGTAGATACCGACAAGGAAATTTTCAAACTGGGTGGTGATGCACTGCGAGAACAGAACATTGCGCGCGGTGGAGAAACTACCCATGCCTGCATGCCAGGTTGCATTATCCAATGCAGTAACGTTTATGCTGATAAAGACGGTAATGAAGTGGTCTCACCCGTGGAATACGAAACCATTGGGTTACTGGGCACCAACTGTGGCTTAACCGACCCTGACGAATTGGCGCATCTAAACCGTATAGCCAACGATTTAGGGGTAGACACCATAGAGCTCGGCGGCATGATCGGTGTGTTAATGGAAGCAGGCAAAGGTAAGTTTGGCGACGTTGCTTTTATGGAAAGTGTGCTTGAGGAAATTCGCACTGGCACTGAGAACGGTAAAATTTATGCCGGTGGCACGGCCGTGGTAGGTGAGCGTTTTAATGTTGCCAGAGTACCTGTGATAAAACGCCAGGCGATAAGCGCTTACGACCCACGTGTAATCGAAGTTACGGGTATTACAATGATGATGACAGCGCAAGGTGCAGATCATACTGCCGGTAACCTTCCGCAGTACGATTGCAAAGATAAAGATGCGACAGAACTGGTCGAAGCCAGCCTGGATATTCAAACCTTATCGGCATCGGCTGACTCACTTGGGCTCTGTATTTTTGGCCGATCTGTAACCAATACGCACACCGATTTTTTAATCGAAGCGATTAACGACGCACACGGTATAGAGCTGGAAGAACCTTTCTTCAGACAGCTTGGTCTTGATGCTCTCAAACTGGAGGCCGAGTTCAACAAAGCCGCCGGGTTCACTGAAGCCGATGATGAGTTACCGTCATTTTTCTATGAAGAGTCTCTGCCTCCATCGAATAAAGCAGCTCGATGGCACAGCGACGAAGTCAACAAAACGGCCCGCGAATTGACCAGTTAGTCCCTAAGACTACAAATGGCAATTGACAACAGCGATAGGGAAGTACTGCAAACCTGCATCCAATGGCTTGACGACAATCACAAGGTCGATCTTGTGACTGTGGCGCAAACCTGGGGCTCATCCCCTCGCCCACCAGGTTCCATGGCAGCCATTCGAGACGATGGCGTTTTAGTTGGGTCTGTCTCCGGTGGTTGTATTGAAAAGCAGCTCGCCGAATCTTTTGGCAAAAGCGGCCTCAGTCGCACACACAGTCATCTTGTGGATGACGAACAGGCGCGAAGGTTTGGTCTGGCCTGTGGCGGGCAGTTATTGTTGGTGTTCGAGCCACTTCACGATTCAGCGCCGCTAAAATCGATACTCAAATCGCTTGACGAGCGCATGCGAATTTGTCGCACAGTCAATCTAGGTGAAGACCAGGCTGTACTCTCCCCTGCCAAGGATTCCGATGCGTTTGAATATGATGGTACGGTACTAAAAAAAGTATTCGGACCGTCCTGGCAAATTTTAATCATCGGTGCCGGTCAGCTATCACGCTTTGTCGCACAGTTTGCTCAGCCACTGGATTTTGCCGTTACCGTCTGCGATCCACGAAAAGAATTTGTAGCAGGCTGGCAAGACAATGGTGTCACCTTACTGGAGTCAGAACCACATGAAGCGGTGCTGCAATATGGCTGTGATTTCCACACCGCGGTGCTGGCTCTTACTCACGATCCAAACCTTGATGACATGGCCTTGTTGGAAGCATTACCTGCAGAGTGCTTCTACGTAGGCGCGTTGGGCTCAAAGCGCAATTACGAAAGGCGCTGCAAGCGACTGGCTTCCATCATAGAAAAAGAAGATATCGCTAAGTTGCGCGGCCCGGTAGGGCTGGATATTGGCAGTAGAACGTCAGCTGAAATTGCCATATCGATCATGGCAGAGATGGTTAAAGTGCGCTCGGCGATCTTAAAGACACGTTAGTTTTTATGCCTGTTGAAACAGCCATAAAAAAACCCGCTCTATGACTAGAGCGGGCAACTTGCCTTGCACCTATTGGAGATAAGTCCAACACGATTAGGTTATCGCACAACGCATCTGAATGGCATCCCCCATAAGGCCATCACCCATTTGGGGCGAGCTGGAAACAGTCTCAATTCAACGCTTGCTTTTTGACGAACACGCTATGCTGAGAATAAACCACTGGACAAATAACGATCACCTCTGTCACACACAATGGACACCGCGACTGCGTTATCCACTTGTTCGAATATTTTCTTGGCTGCAACCACTGCACCGCCAGATGAAACTCCGGAAAAAATACCTTCATCTTTTGCCAGCTGTCTTGCCATTTGCTCAGCATCAGTCTGACTGACATCGATGATTTGATCTACGCGGCTAGCATCAAATATTTCTGGCATATAGGCTTTCGGCCACCGACGGATACCCGGAATGCTGGAACCATCTTCTGGTTGCACACCCACAATGGTGATGTCAGGATTTTTTTCTTTCAAATAGCGTGACATTCCCATGATGGTTCCGGTGGTCCCCATCGAACTTATAAAATGCGTAATACGCCCCTCCGTGTCTTTCCATATTTCAGGGCCCGTGGTTTTGTAGTGTGCATCTGGGTTGTCCGGGTTCGCAAATTGATTTAATACCATCCCTTCACCCTTTTGTCCCATTTCCAGAGCAAGGTCGCGCGCATATTCCATGCCCTGCTCCTTTGTTACCAGCACCAATTCAGCGCCATAGGCTGACATAGAGGAGCGGCGTTCTAGCGTCATATTATCGGGCATGATAAGACGTAAGCGTATCCCTACACTGGCTGCGACCATCGCTAATGCGATTCCGGTATTGCCACTGGTTGCTTCTATAAGCAAATCTCCAGCGCTGATATCACCTCGGGCCATAGCCTGAAGAATCATATTGGCTGCGGGTCGATCTTTAACCGAACCAGCCGGGTTATCACCTTCAAGTTTTCCAAATAAAACGTTGTTTCGATTGTTAGCAGCCGCGCGTGTTATCGGCACTAGCCGAGTGTTACCTATTTGTTCAATTATTGAGGGAATGACTAGTTCAGACATTATGGTAATTTCTCAATTAGAGTATTTTTCGGATTGCGTTGAGTTGTCATACACCTCAAGCAGGCGACTAAGTTGTTGTTCGGTGTCACCTTGATCACAAATGACTGGGTGCAAGTTATCCATTCCGCGTATCCAGGTGAACTGGCGCTTTGCCAATTGACGTGTCGCAACAATTGATTTTTCAACCATTGTATCAATATCGTATTGCCCGTCTAAATGCTCAAGGGCCTGACGATAACCCACGCTTCGCATCGATGGTAACTCTTTGTGCACACCAGGTCGCGACTTCAACATCGCTACCTCGTCTAAAAACCCGTCCTCAATCATTAATTTAAATCGACGCGCAATGCGCTCATGTAGCCAAGCGCGGGATTCTGGCAACAAGGCAAACTTAACCGGTGGCGTTGTCAGAAGTGGAGAGGTATTTTTTTGCAGTTCGCTTAACGGCTCGCCAGTAATCTGATGCACTTCAAGCGCTCTTTGTAGCCGCTGAGGGTCATTTGGGTGTATGCGGGCAGCAGAGCACGCATCCACTTCAGCTAATTTTTTATGCATGGCAGACCAACCCACATGCGCCGCCTCCTGTTCCAGTGCCTGCCGTATCGCTTGATTGGCATCAGGCAGCTTCGCAATGCCTTTTTCAAGTGCATTAAAGTACAACATGGTTCCGCCCGTTAGGATAGCGACTTTACCGCGCGACTGTATATCTTCAATAGCTGCAAGCGCATCCTCACAGAACCGCGCAACAGAATAAGGCTCTTCAGGATCGCAGATATCGATGAGATGATGCGCCACCTTTGCACGCTCGTGGCTATCCGGTTTAGCTGTACCGATATCCATGCCCCGATACACAAGCGCAGAATCAACACTAATGATTTCGGCATCCATATGCGACACCAGTGCAAGCGATGCAGCGGTTTTCCCAGCCGCGGTTGGCCCAAGCAGAAATAAAACGGCGCGAGAATTTATATTAGCGCCCTCGCATAAATAGCGCATCCAGCGCTTTCATATCCAACTGAGTCCATGTTGGACGCCCATGATTACATTGTCTGCTATTAGGGGTGGTTTCAATTTGACGTAACAGCGCATTCATCTCTGGCACTGAAAGCTTACGATTTGCACGCACCGAACCATGACAGGCCATCGATGAGAGGACATTATCCACAGCCGCTCGTACACGATCTACCGAGCCATACTCCATTAAATCGGACAGAACATCGCGCAGCAAGGCCGTCATATCGGCATGCCCAAGAATAGTGGGCACAGACATAATCCGCAGTTGTTCAGGCGACAACCTTTCTACTTCCAAGCCAAGTTCGGTAAGCACACTGCTGTGACTTTCGCATTGGTCCGCTTCAGCCTCGCTGACATGCAAGGCAACCGGAACCAGTAAGGGCTGTACCTTTACCGCTCGCTGCGAATATTCTTTCTTCAGACGCTCATAGGTGATTCTCTCATGGGCTGCATGCGCATCCACCACCACAAGGCCATCACTATTCTGCGCAAGGATATAGACGCCATGCAAATGTGCCAGTGCATAGCCTAATGGTGGTGCTTCGGTCTGATCCCCGTCGATTAGCTGTGCATCAACAGAAAATAAGGCCTGCAGAGCGCTTGCGTCTCTACCATAAGGGTCGAGTGGTTTTGGAGCAGATGTGTGTGAGGGTTCAGCACCAAGGCGAGACATACCTTCAAACTGCTCACGCACATTAAGTGGCATGGCTCGTTGTGCCGCTACGCCACCGTAAGCAACACCCGGGGATGCCGATTGAGAAGCGCCACTGGCTTCAAGCTCAGGTACACGCACATCAGTGTCAGAACCTGCAAGTGCATCAGCGGGTGTAAATGCCGCTAGAAAATCTTTTAAAGAACGTCTAACGAATCCATGCACTGATTGAGAATCACGAAAACGTACCTCCTGCTTCCCAGGATGCACGTTAACATCCACGGCCCTTGGGTCGAGCTCGAGAAATAATACAAACGCTGGAAATCGCTGGTGATAGATTAAATCGCTGTAGGCTTGCCTAACCGCATGTGAAATGACTTTGTCTTTGACCATGCGGGCGTTAACATAAAAATATTGCATATCGGCCTGTGCACGAGAAAAGCTTGGGTCAGCCACCCAACCGTGCAGCTGCAATCCAGG
>CAYSZH010000084.1:0-19125 GCA_964435305.1 uncultured Granulosicoccaceae bacterium | reverse complement strand
GAAGCCGCTGTGATGGGCGTGGCTAGGCCCTTTTGCAGTAACCAACGAGAGCTACACGACCTGGCCCGGATTTATGTGTGGCTGTTCAATATTACAGGATAGGAAACAAGGTTTTAGATGCAAACGCATCAAGTTTTTCTTCAAGCTGATTTAAGACGGCATTGTCCAAAACCGTTAACCCTTTTCAACAGGGGAGAGGACTGATTCTGTCCTTTAGCTCTATAGGCACTAATCGACCAATATTGTATGAGGTTGATCAAGCGTAAAGAGCTGAAGATACAGAACTGACGTCATCTAAGAGGACGAATCTCCGCATTGCAAAAGTCCCGTTAAGAGGAATAGTAATGCCATTATTTGGGCAGCGCTTTGCGCTAGTCTTGCTGCTGGGTGCATTGTTACCTGCCGCACAAGGCTCAACCGAACAAGATGGGTTTGATAAGGAACAAATGCTGCGCACTGTCGCAGATGATGCATCTGTTTACGTTGTTGAAGGAGACATCTTAAAGCACCGCCCAACGCATGCCCATTCAGCACACGATCATCCTCATTTAGCAGATGGCACCCGTGCCTTAAGTTTTGGCCTTGAAAATTCAAATGGTGTTGTTGATTCTCTATGGATCGATGGCATTGTGCCTTACCTTATTGATCCTGAGATTTCCGAAGCCTCAAGAGGCAAAATACTCACAGCGATTGAGAAGTGGAATGCCGTTGCCGGTATCTCCATAGTAGCGATCGATGCGGCGGAGGCAAATGCTCAATCAGCCGACCATATTTACTTTGAACTCTCCTCAGGCTGTGCCTCCTGGGTGGGGCGGCAAGGTGGTCGTCAAGCTGTGTGGGTTGCACCTAACTGCAGTGCGGGTAGCTTGATGCACGAGATTGGTCATGCACTTGGGCTTGAGCATGAGCACACACGTTCCGATCGTGATCAATATATAAAAATTAACTGGGATAATATCAAAGACGGAAAACAGGGTAATTTTGATATTAGAGATGCCAATACCCGCATGCACGGTGAGTATGATTATCATTCCATAATGCACTACGGTGCGCACTTTTTCTCAGCAAACGAAAAAGAAACTATTGAGGCGTTGGATAATAGTGCTCAGTACGCAATGGGTCAGCGTGCGGCGCCCAGTGCCGGGGATATTGCGGCGATTGCTGAAATGTACGCCAGCGATTTAGCCTTGAACAGTGAGTTTGTTGTGACAAATAAGCAAACGCGTGTCGACTTTTATGTCACTAATTATCATCAACAAGGGGCTAACCAGATCGAACTGAGTATGGTTGTTGGCGATGCGACGCTTACAGATTCTGGTGCTGGCAACTGGTCTTGTAGTATAACGGACAGTACCCTGTACTGTGCATTAGATAGACTGGGTGGCGGGGAGTTGTCTGCGCTGTCACTTGTCTTTGATGGGGAAGTGAATGAGCTTGATGCGAAAGCTGCGCTGAGCTCCAAAACGCCTGATGCCAATTCATTCAATAACAGCGCTGATAAAAGCACTATTAATTCAGAACCCAAGCCTGCCAGAGCGCTTTTAGCGGATGATGACACGGCAAGCTATGCGGCATCTGGCAGCACTATGCTGCTGCTAATAATGGGCTTGTTTTTATCAAGACGGGCTTTATTGTTGCGCAGCGCAAATTGAGCCTTTGATTTAAGTTGCTATACTCTGTAAACAACGCGAAACAGATTGGGTTTACAGCAATGCGCGGAGCAGGTGGCACGCAAGGTGGTGAATGGTCGTTTTTAATTGGTCTGGCGATGATGATCGCCGGTTTCTATTTACTACTCAACTCCATACTTATCACCAGTCAATTCGGTTTTGGCATGCGCCTGTATGGCGTTGGTGCTGTTGGAATCACAAGTGGCATGGTGATGCTGCCATTTATCGCAGGCGTCATCTATATTTTTTACAATAGTAAAAGTCCCATTGGCTGGATTTTAGCGGTCGGGTCACTGCTTGCGTTAATTGTAGGGGTACTTGCACAATCTCAATTCAGATTTGCGAATATGTCCGCCTTCGATCTTATCCTGATACTAATTTTGTCTTTTGGTGGCCTTGGTTTATTTTTACGTTCGCTTCGCCATAATCCGCTGTAGTTTTAGCCAGTGTTTAATAGCCGCCTAACATAAGATGCAGATCGTTTGCGTTGTAATATTCCGTCTGTTTAGGTAAGTGCTTTACAAGCTGTTCGACCCGCTCTTCGTTGTTTTTGGCGGTCGTACCATCGGCATGCTGAGTACTATTTTCAAACCCAACCCGCATTCCTCCTCCGGCAGCAGATGCGCTGGCAAGGCACGCTGTTTCAGTATGCCCAAACGCGCATAGCATCCAGCGTAAATTCATGCTGCCTAATACTTCAATGGCTTCCTTCGTGGCATTTTCGTCGGCGAGCACTTTTTCTGTGTAGCGGCCCATCACCATCAGTAAGGACTGACTATCAGCAGGCACTATGCCGCGCGTGCGCAGTGATTCATACCAGTGAAGCTCTTCAAGGTCATACACGATATGCTGAACTGCGATCTTTTCCTGCCGTGCCCAGGCATAGAACGAGGCCGCCTCTGTTTCATCCGAAGGGTCTCGAATCAGTTCGCGTACTGCGGCACTTATGTAACGCGGTTTTAGCGCTCGGACCAAGTCCATTTGTTGCTGTGCTGTGTAAATACCAAATGCTTCAGTTGTCACTTGAACCGGAAACTCGTCTCCTAGCTCCAATTTCGCTAGTCGCAACAGCTCGGCATACCTGTCCACATCCAGACAATGTTTTTGTTGGTCATCACGGACATGTGCGTGCAATGCCTGCGCACCGAATTCTCTGCAAGCCAGAGCCGTGTGGATCGTTTGTTCTGGCGTGACTGGAATACCAGCATGATCATTTTGTGTAAGCCTGGCGCCATTAGGGGCGATCATCAGGGCGGTTTTACTGGACATATTGGGCTGGGGTGGCTGAGTGTGGGCTTACCACCTTACCAAAACTGGGTGCATTCACTGTTGCTGGTCGTTGTGATACCGTTTTAATGGTGCGTTTGCTTAGTTTTTGAGCATGTGTACCGGTGTGGAGAGGCTACTACAGAACCGCGGCAACAGCCTGTGCACCCAGTTACGTTTGCCGCTGCTAGACTATTAATATTCGTATTTCCCCAACCTTACGGGCCTTGCTTAAAGCACAATAAAGCCCTTTTAGATTTGAGTCACAGAAGACACATGACACGTTTCTCCGGATTCGGTTTAATCAAACACGCCTTGCAGCATCAGGAAAACTGGCAGCGCATGTGGCGTAACCCAGAACCAAAGCCGCACTACGACTTTATCGTTGTGGGTGGTGGAGGGCATGGGCTGGCCACGGCCTATTACCTTGCGAGTGTGCATGGCAAGTCCAATGTGGCATTGCTGGAGAAGGGCTGGCTAGGTGGCGGTAATACGGGCCGGAATACCACCATTGTGCGCTCAAACTATTTGTGGGATGAAGCGGCGCATCTCTACGAACATGCCATGAAGCTGTGGGAAGGGCTGTCGCAGGAGCTCAACTACAACGTCATGTTCTCGCAACGTGGTGTAATGAATCTTGGCCATAATCTGCAGGACATGCGCGATATCAATCGGCGAGTGAATGCCAATCGGCTTAACGGTATCGATGGAGAAGTGCTTGACGCCAAGCAGTGTAAAGAGATTGTGCCAATCATGGATTGTTCTGGCAGTACACGCTATCCGGTGCTGGGTGCGTCATGGCAGCCGCGTGCCGGCGTTGCTCGGCATGATGCGGTGGCCTGGGGGTACGCTCGCGGAGCTGATCAGCATGGTGTAGATATCATTCAGCAATGTGAGGTGGATGACATCGTGGTAGAAAATGGTGCAGCGGTCGGTGTTAACACTAAACAATACGGATTGATTAAAGCGGGCAGGATTGGCTGCGTTGCCGCAGGTAATTCGGGTGTGCTGGCCGGTATGGCAGGTTTTCAGTTACCGATTGAATCCCACCCATTACAAGCGTTTGTATCAGAACCCATCAAACCGATTCTGGACACGGTGGTGATGTCTAACGCCGTGCACGGTTATATGTCTCAATCGGACAAAGGTGATCTTGTTATTGGCGCTGGAATCGATGGCTATGTC
Organism: uncultured Granulosicoccaceae bacterium; assembly: GCA_964435305.1. Lineage (GTDB taxonomy): Bacteria > Pseudomonadota > Gammaproteobacteria > Granulosicoccales > Granulosicoccaceae > Granulosicoccus. The sequence goes on along the minus strand of CAYSZH010000084.1, from coordinate 15,004 downwards.
GGCTATGGTCAACGCGGTTCTTATCCTGTTATCGAGCATACGGTACAGGCCATTCTGGAACTGTTTCCAGTGGTCAGTCGCGTACACATGAACAGACAGTGGGGGGGTATTGTGGATACCACGCCCGATGCCTGCCCGATCATCTCGGACACACCGGTCGAAAATCTGTTTTTTAATTGTGGTTGGGGAACCGGTGGGTTTAAGGCCACGCCGGGGTCGGGTCATGTGTTTGCCGATATGCTGGCTACAGGGCGTGCTAATAAGCTTGCGCGTGCTTTTTCTATGTTCCGGTTTCATGACGGTGCACTTATTGATGAACACGGCGCTGCTGGCGTTGCGCATTAAGTCGGAAGCTCATTATGTTTTTAATTCATTGCCCTCATTGCCAAGAGTATCGCGAAGAAGAAGAATTTCACGCCAGTGGAGAAGCTCACTTGGCAAGGCCTGACGATCCTGACAATTGCAGCGATAAGGAATGGGGAGAATTTTTGTATTTTCGAAAAAACCCGCGAGGCCTGCATCGCGAACTGTGGCAACACAGTGCCGGCTGTCGAAAGTTTTTCAACATCGCACGTGACACGGTTAGCTACAAAATTATCGGTACTTACAAAGTGGGTGAGCATTTTGATGAACCAATTGACGGACAAACCCGCGAACCAATTGACGAGCCGAAAGAGTACGATCAGTCATGAGTAGCAATCGTACCGGACAGTTTGCGCAGCGTAACCGTTTACCCTCGGGCGGGCGGCTTAATCGAAAAAGCGTTTTAACGTTTCGCTATAACAATAAATATTATCGCGGCTTTGAGGGCGATACACTGGCGTCAGCGCTGTTGGCTAACGGTGTCAATATTGTGGGCCGTAGTTTTAAATACGCGCGTGCGCGCGGCATTATGACAGCAGGTGTAGAAGAACCCAATGCGATCATGCAAGTGGGTGGTACCGAGGCGACGCAAACGCCAAACATAAAAGCGACAGAGCAACCTTTGTATAGTGGCTTGGTATGTCGTGCGGTTAACGGCTGGCCCAGCGTAAACGTTGATGCAATGAGTGTGGTGGGTAAACTCGGTGGCAGTATCATGGGCCCTGGGTTCTACTATAAAACGTTTATGTTTCCTGCGTTCATGTGGGAAACCTACGAAAAAACCATTCGTAAAGCGGCCGGTCTAGGTCGTAGTTCAAAGTTGCCTGACCCTGATCGATACGACCATATGAATCATCATGTGGACGTCATGGTCGTTGGCGCCGGGCCAGCCGGGCTGATGGCCGCTTTAGCAGCCGCCCAAACCGGTGCCAGAGTCATGCTGGCGGACGAACAAACAGAGGCGGGTGGCAGTTTGTTGTATTCAACTGCCTTGCTTGACAATAAGCCTGCCATGGATTGGGTTGCTGAAGTCTGTTCGGCTTTGGATAACAACCCCAACGTAATACGTCTGACTAATTCAACGGTGACAGGCTGTCATGATCATAACTTCTTAACCGTTAATGAGCGACGCACCCATCATCTTGGCGATTTTGCGCCTGCAGGTGAGAGTCGCGAGCGCTTGCACAAGGTCCGTGCGCACGATGTTATTTTAGCCACTGGTGCACACGAACGTCCTTTGGTGTTCGGGAATAACGATGTGCCAGGGTGTATGGTGTGTTCTGCTGTGTCCCATTACATACGCCGCTATGCCGTTGTGCCGGGCCACTCGCTTGTGGTTATGACGGCTAACGACAGTGGGTATCAATGCGCTTTCGATTGGGATGATGTGGGGCAAAACGTTGTTGCCATTGTTGATACGCGTTCGAAACCAGATGGGGATGTTGTCGCAGAGGCGCAACGTCGCGGAATCGAACTCATTACTGGTTCTGCTGTTGTTGAGGTTAAGGGAAGCAGGCGCGTATCACAGGCACTTGTGCAGGGTATTAACGAAAAAGGAACCTTTGTTGTTGGTGACATCAGAAAACTTCAGTGCGATACCGTTGCAAGCTCAGGCGGTTGGAGCCCAGCAGTACATTTGTCTTGTCATACCGGTAGTCGACCTGTTTGGCGCGATGACATTATAGGCTTTGTGCCTGGTCCAACTCATGAACGTGTTCAAGCTGTAGGCAGTGCCGCCGGTGAGCATGAATTGAATACGGCCATGGCAAGTTCCATACGTGTCGGCAGCGAGTGCGCTACAGCTGCGATGGCTGCTGTCGCAAAGACAACTACGAAATTCAATGGAGCTTCGGCTATCAGCGCACCCGTTTACACAAGTGCTTCAGTGTGCGCGCCAATGGCAATCTTTCATATACCGCATTCTAAAGCGCCCAGTCGGGCACCAATGCAGTTTGTTGATATGCAAAATGATGTCACAGCGGCTGGTATCCAAATGAGTACACGTGAAGGCTTTGAATCCATCGAGCATGTAAAGCGTTACACCGCAATGGGTTTTGGAACCGATCAGGGCAAAACAGGTAACGTGAATGGGATGGCCATTGTCGCGAAAATACTGAATCAGACGATACCTGAAACGGGCACTACTGTTTTCCGTCCCAACTACACACCGGTCACATTTGGTGCAGTGGCCGGTTCACATGTGGGCGACTTGTTTGATCCTCAACGCTTTAGTGCAATGCATACCTGGCACCTTGAGAACGGTGCAAAGTTTGAAATCGTCGGGCAGTGGATGCGCCCACATTATTACCCACGTGTGGGTGAATCTATGCAACAAACGCTCGACAGAGAGTGTTTGGCGACACGTAACGATGTGGGTATTCTCGATGCTTCCACGCTGGGAAAGATTGATATTCAGGGAAAAGATGCACGTGAATTTCTTGGGCGTGTGTATACCAATGCCTGGGCAAAACTCGCACCGGGTCGTTGTCGCTATGGTTTGATGTGTGGGGAAGATGGCATGGTGATGGACGATGGTGTTACAGCCTGCCTATCAGATAATCACTTCTTAATGACGACCACCACCGGTGGTGCGGCGAACGTGCTGAACTGGCTAGAGTTATATCATCAAACAGAGTGGCCGGAACTGGATGTTTATTTCACCAGCGTGACCGATCATTGGGCAACGATCAGCATTGCGGGCCCTAAAAGCGCGGCACTGCTTAGCACGCTCTGTACTGATGTATCTTTGGATGAAGATGATTTTCGGTTTATGGATTGGCGAAACGGCACGGTGGCAGGTGTACCTGCGAGAATATTTAGAATCTCGTTTACTGGTGAAACATCATTTGAAATCAATGTGCCTGCTCACAATGGTATGCATGTTTGGAGTGCGCTATTTGATCATGGCGCGTCATTTAATCTGACCCCTTACGGCACTGAGTCTATGCATGTGCTGCGTGCCGAGAAAGGTTTTATCATCACAGGTCAGGATACCGATGGTTCGATGACACCGCATGATATCAATCATGGCTGGGCGGTATCGAGCAGCAAGCCGTTTAGCTTCATTGGCAAGCGTGGTATGGTGCGTGAAGATTGCCTACGTCCAAATCGCAAACAACTGGTTGGGCTTGCAACTAAAGACCCTAACGTGGTTTTGCCTGAAGGTGCACAGGCTGTGCGTAATGCAACCCAAACACTGCCTATGACCATGGTCGGTCATGTCACTTCAAGCTATCACAGCGCCAATGTGGGTCGCAGCATAGCCATGGGCGTGATCCGAGATGGTCTCAATAGACTGGGTGAGTCGGTGTATTTCCCGCTTGCTGATGGTCGTACCATTGAGGCCACCATTGTTGGCACAGACTGGCTTAGCGCCGAAGGTGGTGCAAATGAATAATTCCAGGCAGGAAGAGTTTGATGGGGTGCTGGTATTTGATCAACACGCTGCCAACAAACCTTCTCAGATAGAAACACCATTGCACCATGCCGAGCTAAACCGGCTATCTATAAAAAAGCAATCACAAGATGGTGATGTTGTGTTTTGCGAACACAATTTAACTGGCTTACTTACCCTACGTGTTAAAGCTGATTCAAATCGAGTGAATGAAGCGCTATCGCAGTTACTTGGAGCGGCCTTACCAGGTCGTCTGAGCTTTTGTGTTGGGGGCGCTGCAATGGGCGACAACAATGCGCTTCAAAATTACTGTATCCGATGGATGGCCCCAGATGAATGGCTTTTGTCATGTCCAGTAGAAAAACTCTACTGGTTAGAGAACGCATTGCGTGCAAAGTTAAGCGGGGCATCATTTGCTTTAATCAACGTCACTGGTGGCTATAGCATCATCACGTTGGGGGGACTGGCGCTTCCACTGCTATTGAAAAAAAGCACGCATTACGATGTTCACCCAGTCAACTTTCCAGTGGGTAAATCAGTTAATACCACTTTCGCAAAAGCACAAGCGGTTCTATCTCGTACTTCCGAATCGCAGGTCGAATTAATTGTCAGACGAAGTTTTGCTGATTATCTTTGGCTTTGGATAACCGACGCGAGCCGAGAATACGGTTTACGAATATTGGCAGATGCACCTACAGGGCAAAGTTAATCCATGAGCGAGACGTCATCAGGTTCGCAGGCTATTGATGATATCAAGCGATCAGTAAAAGCCTTGTGTGATGGTTTTGGCGAACAATACTGGCTTGATCTGGATGCAAAAAAAGCTTACCCGACGGAGTTTGTACAACAGCTGACTGCAGATGGCTTTCTCGGCTGCCTTATTCCTGAAGAATACGGTGGCTCAGGTATGGGCATGTTGGAAGCTTGTGCGGTACTTGAAGCGGTCTCTTTTGCCGGTGCGCACCCAGGGGCCGCACACGCCCAAATGTACACCATGGCATCCGTTTTACGCCACGGTTCAGAAGAGCAAAAGCAACTGTATTTATCCAAGATTGCCCAAGGTGATTTAAGGCTGCAATCTTTCGGTGTTACTGAACCGAGTACCGGCAGCGATACAACCTCGTTAAAAACCGCCGCTGTCAAATCGGGTGATCATTACATTGTCAACGGTCAGAAAGTCTGGATTAGTCGCGTTGAGCACTCCGATATTATGTTGTTGCTGGCGCGTACGCGTTCTATCGAAGAGCGCCAGTCCAGGCGTGACGGCTTGTCGGTTTTCATTGTGGATATTGCACATGCAAAATTGCATGGGCTAAACATTAAGCCCATCGATGCGATGATTAACCATCATGCCTGCGAATTGTTTTTTGATGATGTGCCAGTCCCTGTAAGCCAATTGTTGGGAAAAGAGCATCATGGATTTGATGTCATTCTAGATAGCATGAACGCAGAACGCATTCTCATTGCAGCAGAATGCATTGGTGATGCGCGCTATTTTCTTGATAAAGCTTCCAACTATGCAAAAGAGCGTGTGGTATTTGGAAAAGCTATTGGGGCTAATCAGGGCATTGCATTTCCTCTGGCTCAAGCCTATGCGCAAACTGAGGCCGCAGCCTTAATGGTGGATAAAGCGGCACGATTATTTGATCAGGAACGTGCCTGTGGTGCTGAGGCGAATATGGCAAAGTTGTTGGCGGCCGATGCCTCAAAGCAAGCGGGTGATGTGGCCATGCAAACCTTCGGTGGGTTTGGATTAGCGCGCGAATATCATATTGAGCGGAAGTTTCGTGAAACTCGCCTGTATCAAGTTGCACCGATATCCACCAATCTCATTTTACGATTTATAGCTGAGCAGGAGCTTGGCTTGCCCAGGTCAAGCTAGTTAACAGTTATGGCAGCTCTTGAAGGCTTATTGGTTGTAGCGATTGAACAGGCTGTTGCCGCTCCGTTATGCACGGCGCGTTTACGAGACGCGGGCGCAAGAATAATTAAGGTTGAGCGGGAAGAGGGTGACTTTGCGCGCCGCTACGATACCGCTGCCTGTGGTGACAGTAGCTATTTTGCCTGGCTTAATCACGGTAAAGAATCCCTGGTGTTGGATTTTAAATTGGCTGAAGATGCCAGTGTACTGCGTCGTATCCTAAGCAAAGCAGACGTGCTGGTACAAAATTTATCAGCTGGTGCGCTGACTCGTGCAGGTTTTGATCTTGCAGAGCTACGTACTAAATTTCCCGCATTAATAACCTGTGACATTTCAGGTTATGCCAGTGATACGCAATACCATAATAAGAAGGCGTATGACTTATTAATACAGGCTGAAAGCGGTCTTGTTGACATATCCGGCGGCCCCGGTGAGCCTGGGCGCATTGGTGTTTCACTGTGCGATATAGGCGCAGGTGCCACCGCACATGCAGCTGTTCTTGAAGCATTAGTACAACGCGGCAGAACGGGTTCGGGTGCGGGCGTTAGCGTATCGCTATTTGATGTTGCCGCAGAATGGATGAGCGTGCCCTTGATCCACGCTGAAACCGGTACCGGTTCCCCAAAACGTGAAGGTCTGCGTCATCCGTCTATCGCACCCTATGGTGCGTATGCCAGTAGTGACGGCAAGTTAACCTTGCTTTCAATTCAGAACGAACGTGAATGGCTGCGATTTAGCCGTGACGTGCTACAGCAAGAAGCGATAGCAAGTGATAAGCGCTTTGTCAGTAACGATGCACGCGTTAAAAATAGACAAGAGCTGGACGACATTATCGCGACGATAACTCAGGGTATCGATGCAACTACCTTTCGAGACAGATTGCAACAGGCGGACATTGCTTTTGGTGCGTTAAATTCAGTTGATGAATTTGGTGAGCACCCAGCACTGCGCCGTCGCAGCGTCATAAATTCCAGTGGTAGGCCATTAAGTTTACCGGCGCATCCAGCAATAGGCCTACATCAGCTCGACACAGAAGTTAACAAAGCGCCCGCCGTACCGCAAATAGGTGCGCACACCGAGGCTATTCGCGCTGAATTCACTTGATTGTCATAGGGTTGCGATAAATTATCAGGTAATTTTACGCTGCAATTTTGTTAGCACTTCAATAGTCTGCATATATCGACCAAATTCGCCGTAAGGGGGCTAGGGCATGAGAGCAACAATGACACTCGCTTTGGCTGTTTTGCTTGGCGCTTGCAGCTGGACTGGCAAACCCGCCGCGGTATCTTCGATTGAACTGTTGCCGGCAACTTTGCCATCGGTTCAAATTAATTGCACATCAGGTGGTGTGTTTATATTTGAAGGGTTTCCCAAGCTGGATGAATCTGAGGAGTATGGGTGCTTTCCAGCGGGCAGTTTGCTTGGCTCCTAAACTGTGTGTACATACTGTTGCTACGCTATGTGGTAACGTAATTTAAGCCGCTCTGGCGGCGTCTAGCCCCTATTCGCCAAATATCTGGCTCAATACCCGGCTCTATAATGCCGCAAACGGAAGCCCTGCGGCAGCGGCATACGAGGCCGGCAACAGTCAGTGCACCCAGTTATGGTTTTGTGAAAAAGCGGCTTATATGTAAAAATATGGCCTGAGTCCCCACGTCGACCAAAGAGTCCCCAATGCCCGCGATCAACACCTCCGCTTCAATCACGATTAACGCCCCGGCTGGGCAGGTTGGTCAGGCTGTTGCTGATTTCAACACTTGGCCAATATGGTCACCTTGGTTGATATTGGAGCGCGAAGCGAAGGTTAATGTCCATGGCTCACCTGGAGAGGTTGGGCATGGCTACGATTGGCAGGGCGATCAGACAGGCTCCGGTGAAATGAAGATCACCTCGCTTACTGATAATCGGATGGAAACTGATTTAACGTTTCTTAAACCGTTTAAATCCAAAGCTAAGGTGGCTATGGATATCAACGCAAAAGGGCAAAACGAGTCGGAAGTGGTTTGGCATATGGACAGTAGCTTGCCGTTCTTTATGTTTTTTATGACAAAGAAAATGACGGCCATGATTCGCAGCGACTACGAGCGTGGGCTTGGTATGCTCAAAGACTATGTCGAAACGGGCAGTGTTAATTCGGAAGTTTTGGTGGAAGGGGTTGTGGAGGTACCCGCAACTCGGTATGCGGGCCGTATGGCTAGTAGCAGCATGGCCGATGTTGGTGATTCAATGGCAGCAGAATTTCCATCTGTTTTTAAGTCTATTGAAGATGCAAAGGTGCAAATGACGGGTGCTGCATTTGCCATTTATAACAAGATGGATTTGGTAGACGCAAGATGTGATTACACGGCTTGTATTCCAATTGCCGATACCGGCGCGCCGTTAGGAGATGGGGTTGAGATAGAAAACCGCGAGGCCTGCAAGGCGCTTAAGCTTGTCCATACCGGGCCCTATCGCCACTTGGGAAATGCCTGGAGTAAAGGTATGGGCGACATGCGGCATAAAAAAATCAAAGCATCGAAGCAAGCGCCATTTGAAATCTATGTTAACGATCCGGCTGTAACACCTGAAGATTCGCTGATAACTGAGGTTTATATTCCGGTACGTGACACAGAGGACGTCGGTTAAAACGGGGGTTGATGTGGCGCGGAAAGACCTGATCCCCTAAGACAAAGCATCCAGTATGCGCGCCCAGCTGCGCATGCCTTTATGAAAACTGCTTAAGTTATATTTCTCGTTGGGTGAGTGGATGGCATCGTCGTCTTGGCCGAAGCCGACGAGTAGGCTGTCCATGTTGAGTATGCTTTTGATATGACCCACCACCGGGATCGAACCACCGCAGCCAGCGTAAACGGCTTGGTTTTGCCATTCTTCAGTGAGTACGGCTTGCGCTTTTGCAAAGGCGGGTGCATCTACGGGCATATTGATCGCCGCCGAGGCGTCTTTAGATCGAAAGCTGACCGAGCAATCAGGCGGTAAGCTTTCTTCAATATAGCGCTGAAAGCTGGCCTGGATTTCATCTGGGTCCTGGTCGCCTACTAAACGGAAGCTGATTTTTGCACTGGCCTGTGAGGGTAAAACTGTTTTGAAGCCTTCACCGGTGTAGCCGCCCCAAATACCGTTAACATCGCAGCTCGGTCTTGACCAAATTTGTTCTAGTACGCTATAGCCATTCTCTCCAGCGGGTGTGGATAAGCCAACGCCGCCAAGAAAAGCGTCGTCATCATGCGCCAGTGCATCCCACTGTTCCTTCTGTGATGCTGGCAGTTCGCTAACGCCGTTGTAGAAACCAGGTAAGGTGATACGACCGGTGTCGTCGTGCAAGCCTGCCAGGATTCGATTGAGTACTCTTATTGGGTTGATTGCCGGGCCACCGTACATGCCTGAATGCAAATCTAATGATGGGCCTGTGATGGTCAGCTCTTCGCTAACCATACCGCGCAGCATTGTGGATATGGCCGGTGTGTTTGCATCCCACATACCAGTGTCACAAACCAGTGCGACATCAGCAGAGAGTTGCGCTTGATACTCGTGCATAAACGGGATAAGTGACGGTGAACCACTTTCTTCTTCGCCTTCAAAAAATACAGTGACGCCAGCGGGTAGTTCACCCGTAACGGCTTTCCATGCTCGGCAAGCTTCTACAAATGTCATGAGCTGACCTTTATCGTCAGCAGCACCCCGCGCACGTATGACTTTTCCGGCTGCGGTGTCTTGTAGTGCAGGCTCGAAAGGTGGCGCATCCCAAAGTTCTAATGGGTCAACTGGCTGGACATCGTAGTGACCGTAAAACAAGAGATGAGGGCGGCCTGACTGTATGTTCTGCTTTCCCATAACCATGGGATGGCCTGGCGTGTCGTATCGTGCAGCATCAAACCCAATGCTGTTTAGATCATCAACAAGCCAGTCCGCAGCACGTTTACAGTCGTGCGCATAGGCAGAATCAGTCGAGATGCTTTGAATGCGCAACAACCCATATAAACGATCCAAGGCATCGTCAAGGTTGTCATCAAGATGTGCAAGCACCGCATCCAGCTGGCTCACGCTGTTGCTTCCTCTTCTTCTTCAAACTGCACTAATAGATCTTTAGCATCAATCTGATCGCCGGCTTTAACCAGTAGTTCGCTGACCACGCCGGTGGTTTCGGCATAGATCGCCGTTTCCATTTTCATGGCTTCAATTGAGAGCAGCACATCACCCGCGTTCACCGTTTGCCCTGTCTTGATACTCACCGTTGATACCACGCCTGGCATGGGTGCACCGACTTGCAGCTTATCTTCAGGATCTGCTTTCGCTCGTACCGCTGCTGAACCGGTAGCACCATGTATTCTGTCAGGAACTTGTATAGAGCGTGGTTGACCGTTGAGTTCGAAGAACACACGCACCAAGCCTTTTTCGTTAGTGTCTCCAATAGCAACACAGCGTACGACCAGTGTTTTACCTTTTTCAATTTCGATCAATAACTCATCGCCGACATTGATGCCGTAAAAATACACAGGCGTTGGCAGCATGCTTGTTGGGCCATATATCGCTTGTGCTCCAACAAAGTCAGTGAACACTTTTGGGTACATATTGTAGGAGGCGAGTTCGCGTTGCCCGATCTCAATTTGTAAGGTTTCTTCAAGCTCTATGCGAGTTTTTTCAAGATCAACCGGCGGGATTAAAGCACCCGCTCGTTCTGTTAAAGGTGTTTCGCCTTTTAAAACTTTGTTTTGGAACTGTGGTGGCCAACCGCCGGGCACTTGGCTTACTTCACCTTTCATCATCGATACCACTGAATCGGGAAACGCGATATCTCGATCGGGGTCGACTACGTCATGAATGTCGAGGTCCTGGCTAACCATCATCAAGGCCAGATCGCCAACCACTTTTGAAGAAGGTGTGACTTTGACAATGTCACCCAACATCTCGTTAACATCGGCATAGGCCTGAGCCACTTCATGCCAGCGCGGTGCAAGACCCAGTGAGCGTGCTTGTTCTTTTAAGTTGGTGAACTGACCACCAGGCATTTCATGTAAATACACTTCTGACGCCGGGCCTTTCAGATCGCTTTCGAAAGCAGCGTATTGTGCTCTAACTGATTCCCAATAAAACGAAATACGTTGTATGGCATTCGAATCCAACCCTGGGCTTCTCGGATCGCTATCGAGCGCGGACACAATAGAACCAAGACAGGGCTGTGATGTATTGCCAGACAAAGCATCCATCGCGGCATCGACGGCATCCACGCCAGCTTCTATCGCCGTTAGTACAGTGGCGGCGGCTATACCAGATGTGTCGTGCGTGTGAAAATGAACGGGTATTCCAATTTCTTCGCGCAGGGCTTTAAACAGCACTTTAGCTGCGGCCGGTTTCATCAAACCACCCATATCTTTTATGCATAAGATGTGTGCGCCTGCTTTCTCAAGCTGGCGAGCCATATCCAGATAGTAATTGAGATGGTATTTCGGCTTGGCATCGTTGAGCATGTCGCTTGTGTAACAGATCGCCGCTTCACACAGTTTATTTTCTTCAAGAACGGCGTCCATCGATACACGCATGTTTTCGATCCAGTTAAAGCAATCGAATACCCGGAATAAGTCCACGCCATTTGCAGCACTTTGTTGGACAAAATGTTTGACGACGTTGTCCGCATAGTTGGTATAACCAACACCATTGGCACCACGGATGAGCATTTGCAATAAAATGTTAGGTGCGCGTTCGCGTATTAGTGCAAGCCTTTCCCATGGGTCTTCTGTTAAAAAACGCATGCTCACATCAAACGTCGCACCACCCCAACATTCCAAAGAGAGTAGTTCTGGCAGCGCTTTCGAATAAGCACCAGCGATATTAACGATGTCAAAGGTACGCATACGCGTTGCCAGTAGTGACTGTGGTGCGTCGCGCATCGTTGTATCGGTGATAAGCACTTTTTCTTGCTCACGCATCCATTGCGCAAATTTTTCCGGCCCATCGCGATCCAGGCGATTACGCGTTCCGTCTTTAATTTCCTGATCAAACCAGGGTGCGTCCATTGGACGCTCGTCAGCGCGTGGTCTGGCACGATCTCGCGCATCCGGATGGCCATTCACGGTTACATCGGCCACATAGTGGAGCAGTTTAGTGGCCCGGTCTTTTCGTTGAACCTGTTCAAAGAGCTCTGGTGTTGAGTCGATAAATTTAGTGGTGTAGCTGTTATCTAAAAAACTAGGATGCCCAATAATGTTTTCAAGGAACGTTAAGTTGGTTGCGACGCCGCGTATACGAAATTCGCGCAGTGCTCGGTCCATTCTTTTGATGGTTTCATCTGCAGTAGGGGACCAGGCTGTGACTTTTTCCAGCAAGGGGTCGTAAAAGCGATTAATGATTGCACCAGAATAGGCGGTGCCACCATCAAGGCGGATACCAAACCCCTGGGCACCGCGGTAGGCAGTAATGCGACCGTAGTCTGGTATAAAATTCTGTTCAGGATCTTCGGTAGTTATACGACACTGCATCGCGTGCCCGTTAAGCCGGATGTCTTCTTGCGCTGGCACACCTGATTCTGTTGAGCCGATAACGGCGCCTTCGAGCAAGTGAATTTGTGCCTTGATAATATCGATACCCGTGACTTCTTCTGTCACGGTATGTTCCACCTGAACACGCGGGTTCACTTCGATGAAGTAAAACTCTTCGGTGTCCATGTCCATCAGGAATTCAATGGTGCCCGCCCCAATGTAGTTCGTGCTGTTGCCGATAGTCAGTGCATAGTCGGCAATTTCTTTTCGCTTGGCATCACTAAGGTAAGGTGCAGGTGCACGTTCAACCACTTTTTGGTTACGCCGCTGCACGGAGCAATCGCGCTCAAACAAATGCACACAGTTGCCATGGGTATCACCTAGAATTTGTGCTTCTACGTGTCGGGCGCGCTCGACCAGCTTTTCAAGATAAATTTCATCTTTACCAAATGCCGCGCGAGCTTCACGCTTGGCCTCTTCAACTTGCGTATCCAGATCGGATTCGGAGCGTATAACGCGCATGCCGCGGCCACCACCACCCCAGGAAGCTTTCAGCATGAGTGGGTAGCCAATGGCATTGGCCATGGTTTTAATTTCATTAATATCGTCTGGCAATGGGTCGGTTGCAGGCACAACCGGGACACCGGCACTCACCGCCAAATTACGAGCTGCGACCTTATTACCAAGCGAGCGCATGGTTTCTGCTTTGGGGCCAATGAATAGAATGCCCGCTTCATTACATGCGTCAACAAATTCAGGGCTTTCTGATAGCAGACCATACCCGGGGTGAATCGCATCGGCACCTGAGAGCTTGGCAACGCGCAACACCTCATCAATCGACAGGTATGACTCAATTGGACCCATGTCGGTTTCCAGGTGAGGGCCTTTACCCACCTGATAGGCTTCATCTGCTTTAAAGCGGTGTAGGGCAAGCTTGTCTTCTTCGGCCCAGATGGCCACGGTTTTAATCCCGAGCTCATTAGCGGCTCTGAACACACGAATGGCTATTTCTGAACGATTAGCAACCAGAATTTTTTTAATCGGCTTGATGGGTGGCACCAGTAGAACCTGTTAGATATTGGTTAGCCCCCTAGTTTAGCAGCACAGCCTATTCCAGACACGGGCGAAACCCGCAGTTCATAAGTGGTTTCATTAATACAGGGCATTACTTTTGACCCGGTGTGAGCTCAAACTCAAAATGCACTTGCACTGGAATCGCAACCCAATCATCGTTTGGCTGGCTCTCTTCCCCCAGCGAATAACTCAGCCGATCGACCTCGAACGAGCCGCTCGCGAGCTGGCTGCCATCGTCAGATGTGGTCAATTTTAGATCAAATGTGTGCGTTTGACCCACGTCTTTGATCGTTAATAGGCCACTGACAAGTAAGGTTTCAGGGGAGGTAGGCGACTGCTCCATCGATGAAGCCGCGAAGGTCGCTTCCGGGAAATTGGCCGAATCGAACCATTCAGCCTCAGACAGGGAACCGGTGACCTGAAAATTATCTGAAGTCAGTTGAGTGGTGTTTACTGTGGCGCTAAGTACGCTTTGCTCAAGATTGTTCAAGTCGATCTGACTGTCAACAGTTGTGTCAGCAAAGATAACTAACACATCGTCACCTGCAACGTCTGCAATAAAACTCACTTTGCTGTTGCCAGCTTGCAGCGGGATGCTGGTGGAGTTTAGCTTTGCAGCGACAACGAGACCTGTTGCAAGAAGTACACTTCCTAACAGTGCCGCCCCTACAATGCGGCGGCCTTCATTGCGTTCTCTTTGAGGCCAGATCCGGCCCATAACCTCATCTTTATCGATCAGTTTGTGCTTTATGGCGCCGGCGATATGCAACAACAATACAGCGATCATCGCTTCGGTGACGTTTTGGTGGAAGCTGTGGAAAAGTGGTGATAGATCACCCTTGTTTGGCAGGCTTGACAGATACGGAATGTGCGGCCAAGAGATAGAGCGATACAGTACAGTATCAATGTTTAATGGTGATACTGACACCATCATCCAGCCAGTTATAGGGGCGGCCAATATCAGAAAGTACAGTAGCAAATGAGAGACATTCGCTGCGTGCTTTTCCCAAGTGGGTGCGTTCGCTGGGTGAGCAGGGGCTTTATGTGTGAGTCGCCATAGTAGCCTTGCGACAGCGAGCAACAGCAGTAATACCCCAACTACTTTGTGCCATTGCGTTAAGTTGAAACGCAACGGATCGCTCTCGTCCAGACTCACCATGAATTTGCCCATGGCAAGCATTGCAAGAATGCAAATCGCCATCAGCCAGTGAAGGCCGATGGCGACAGTAGAGTAACGTTGCGGGAGCACCTTAATTCAGTTAGCTTACTTACTTCTCCTTTACAAGTTCGGCATCAATATCAACGGTGATGAGATCGCCGACGTTTGGTGCGAATTTGCCGAGGCCGAAGGCTGAACGTAAGACTTCAGTGTTAGCATGCAGACCAATGGTTGGGTTCCCATTAAATGGATGGTTTTTAGCACCATTGATGGTCACATCGAGGGTTACCGATTCAGATTGACCTTTGACAATAAGTTCGCCTGTGACTGAGTAGTTACCGTCGCGAGCCGCTTCAACCTTGGTGGATGTGAAGGTAATCTCCGGGTGGTTGCCAGCGTCAAACCAGTCTGCACTGGTGAGGTGGCCTTTCCAGATATCAGACCCTGCTACGATGCTGTTAACATCTATGCTGACCTGGACGCTGGAATTTATTGGATTTCCTTGATCTAGATTCAGATCGACAGTGAAATCGTCAAAAGCCAGTACAGGGTTTGAGAAGCCTAAATGGCTATAAGAGAAGTTAATGTACGCATGAGTGGGATCCACTTTGTACAGACCC
>CAYSZH010000083.1:0-19305 GCA_964435305.1 uncultured Granulosicoccaceae bacterium | reverse complement strand
GTACTCGATGGCGTGCCACTGCTGCCACCGCAACTCACTGAGAGTAAAAGTGCAACTGCTGCATAAGAGAAAGACATGCAACGCTTTAAAGATTCCATAAAATATTTTCTCCCGAAGCAAGCTAGTTTGCGACTCCTTCGCAGACATGTGCTTAGCAACCGGTTCGTGTAAATCTTCTGATTAATCACGTATAACCATACTCACAACTTAAGTGAGCAGGCACAGCAGATAGAACTATTTTAAATAGAGTATCTCAAACAGTTCATCCTTATCTCAAAAATTTCAATTTAAAATATCAATGTTGACGAACGCCACCATCAATGACAATTACGCTTTAATTTCAGGGCTTTTGGAGCAATTTCGATAAGTGCGTCGCTATTTAATTAACGCAATAGATCTTTCTGGGAGTAGGTTAATACTGGAGTATTATCTGCATGTATAGGCGAGGGTTAACCAAAATGGATTGTGTTAGTCTCATTCATAGTCAAATGAAACTAACTATATCGTTGGGACATGTAAAAACGACTTTGAGTGAACGATTATGAGTGAACGGCTCAGGCTTAGTAACTCCTGACACGGCTGCAAACAGCCTGAGCCTGTTTTTAGTCCACTATACTGAATACAGCTATAGCGGTTTTAAGATAGTGGCTAAATAGGCGTATTTATGCACCCACCGCCGCAATCACCATCACCTCAACCTGAAAATCGTTAGTTGCCAAACGCGGTGACTCCACACACGCCCGCGCTGGTGGGTTATTGGTATCGACCCAGGCATCCCACACGGCATTCATTTCGGCAAAGTCATCCATGCTGGTCAGCCAAATAGTGGCTGAGAGTATATTGGCTTTACTTGAATTCACTTCGGCGAGCAAGCCTTCAATGGCTTTGAGTATGTCGCTCGTTTGAGCCGTGACGCTACCACCTTTTGCGTTTTGGGCTACCTGGCCTGCAAGGTACACGGTGTTGCCATGCACCACTGTCTGGCTCATGCGTTCATTGCTGTTTAATCGTGTGATAGACATAGTTTTGATTCTATTTAGGTTGAAATTGGATGTAATCAGAATAACCCAGCACTGCTACCTTCGTCTATGCGCAATCAATCACATTGGATACGCCGGTTTCGAGTGCCACGGCAGTTAAATAGCGGCCCCATACACAGCCTCTGTCCAGAGGGACAACATTGGATAATGCAAAAGCCGGGTGGCTGCTCCAATGGCCAAACAATATTCGCCGTTGAATGACTTTGCGTTTTGGCACCTCATA
Source organism: uncultured Granulosicoccaceae bacterium (assembly GCA_964435305.1). GTDB lineage: Bacteria > Pseudomonadota > Gammaproteobacteria > Granulosicoccales > Granulosicoccaceae > Granulosicoccus. Next base: position 18,042 of record CAYSZH010000083.1, on the reverse strand, counting down.
CCAGGGCATCAATCCCTTGGGGGCTTTTGCTGGCGCGCCGTTAAAAGAAAAATCGAGGGTACCTTTTGCAGAACAATACCGCATACGTGTGAATACATTCAGCGCAAAACGACGTCGCCTGCGAGCCCCAAGTTTGTTGGACCATTTCTCTGGTTTGTTACCGAAGAGCCTTTCGAGATGCTCTACGTAATGCTCATCGCGAAAATGTGCTTCAAGTTCGTTGGCCATTTTCTTCGCGGTCTTTAATGTCCATGCAGGGTGAATTCCCGCATGCACCAACGTAAATCCGGTTTTTTCACAGTCGTGAAGTAAAGGTCGGTGACGTAGCCAATCGTTAAGTTCTTGAAGATCGGGTGCGCGCAGAATATCGTTGATAGTATCTTTACTATTTGTTTTGCGCAGCCCGTGTATCACACCAAGTAGGTGTATGTCGTGATTGCCCAACACGGCGATGCAGCTATCGCCAAGGGATTTTACAAAGCGCAGTGTTTCAAGTGATTGCGGGCCACGATTAACCAAATCTCCTACTAACCAAACACGGTCTGTCGACGGGTCAAAGCGAACCTTATCGAGCAGGCGTTGCAGTGGATCAAGGCAGCCATGTAAGTCACCGATGGCGTAGGTTGTCATACAGTTACGGGTGTGGAAAAACAGCGCAGAGTGTAGCAGGGAAACACCGAGAAACTGCAATAAAGATGTTAGTGCAGCGTGCGAGGCGTGGTCAGCAAGAATTCTTTTATCGGCGCTTTAAATTCAGACCCTTCATCGGTTACTAATGTATAGTTTCCCCCCATGACGCCCATCGGGGTTTTGAGCATGGTGCCGCTGGTGTACTGAAAACCTTCACCCGGTTTAAGATGCGGTTGCTCACCTACGACACCTTCAGCCTGAATTTCTTCTACCTTGCCGTTACCGTCACGAATAACCCAATGCCGAGATATCAGCTTGGCCGGTACATCTCCAACGTTTCGAATGGTCACGGTGTAGGCAAACACATAGCGTTCTTTATCTGGGTCTGATTCTGACTCAACATACAGTGTGTCAACATCGACTTCGATAGCATCATCTGTTGAATTTGTCACACTTGTCTCGCCTACCATGGGGTTGCTCCGGCCAATCTAAAAAAGCTAATTATCAAGCATACCAGCTAAGGTTTTAAATTGCTCTATGGTGAGTGATTCCGCCCTTGCCTTAGGATCAATGCCCAGGTTTTGCAGGTCTTCGGAAGTCAGCACACCTTTAAAATTATTTCTAAGTGTTTTGCGTTTATTAGCAAACGCAATGCGAGTCGTTGCCGCCAGTGCTTGCAGTGCTTCGGGTTTCGGTCCGTTTTCCAAAGGTTTAAGCCGTGCAACCGCCGAGGTTACCTTTGGTGCAGGCGTGAATGCGGTGGGTGGAACGTCAAATAGCGCGGTAATTGCAAAACTGCTTTGCATGATCACACTTAAACGACCATACGCACGGGTACCCGATTGCGCAACGAGCCGGTTGACCACTTCCTTCTGCAACATCACATGAATATCCGTGACAACTGAACGATTTTCTGCCAGTTTGATTAGCAACGGGGTGCCTATATTGTAGGGCAGGTTCCCCACGATGCGCAGTGGTTTCCCATCAGAAAATGTTGGCCAATCCACGTTCAGCACATCGCTTTCGAACACACTGAGCTTATCTGTTGGTACTTTATTGAGTTTGCTTATTAGGTCTCGATCAATCTCGATCACACGTAGTTGGTCGAGCAGCTCCAACATGGGTAAGGTTATCGCGCCCAGGCCAGGGCCTATTTCAACAACGTGATCATCGCTGCGCAGTTTTAACTGATCGACAATGCGCTGAATGACCTGGTCATCACTGAGAAAGTTTTGACCAAAACGTTTACGGGGTTGGTGATCCAAAATGCTGAAGCCTTTTAACTTGGATGAGCCGCAGGCAGATGAGAATGCGCACTCATCAATAGCGCCATATCAATCGCTGCACGCAGGCTGCCATCGTTTATGGCGCCCGTACCCGCTTTATCCAGTGCGGTGCCGTGATCGACGGAGGTTCTTATAATCGGTAAGCCAAGGGTGATGTTGACCGCTTTGCCAAAACCTGCGTATTTTAAGACCGGCAAACCTTGATCATGAAACATGGCCACGGCGGCATCGGCATGTTCAAGGTGCTGTGGTGTAAACAAGGTATCGGCAGGCAGAGGGCCGATAATGCGTAAACCCTTATCTCGCAGCTTATTTAAAGTGGGACTTATTACGTCAATCTCTTCGCGCCCCATATGGCCATCTTCGCCGGCATGCGGGTTGAGCCCACACACCAAAATATGCGGTGACTCGATACCAAAACGTGTCTTTAATTCCGCATGCAGTACCTGCATCACACCCATAATTTGTTTTTCAGTAATGGCGGCGGGCACCTCGGCAAGTGGCAGGTGTGTGGTGACCAGCGCGACGCGGAAATCACCGGCGGCCAGGAGCATTACTGGGGTGCTGTTAGTGGCCTTTGCCAGATATTCAGTGTGCCCGGTAAACGCAATGCCTGCATCATTAATGATGCCTTTGTGAATAGGGGCGGTGACCATGGCGCTCACCTGTTGTTTGATGCATAAATCCATTGCAGCATCCAGGGTATCCAAAACGTATTGCGCGTTGTGCTTATCGAGTTGGGCGGCGGTTACCGTAGTGCTGCTTTTCACCGGTAACACACATAGTTCTCCTGCAGCGTCAGCTTGTGCGGAGATTGCTACGTCGAACTCGCGTACACGCAGTGGCAATTTAAGCATTGCCGCGCGATCGCGGAGAGTTGCAGGGTCGCCTATAACGATTAGTTCGTAGTCGCGAGCCTGCTGTGCCAGCATGATGCAAAGGTCTGGCCCGATACCGGCAGGCTCGCCTGATGTTAATGCAATGCGTTGCATTGCGGTGGTATCAGGGCAACTATTTTGATGTTAGTCAAGGGCAATTAACTGCGTGTTTCGATAAAGGACTCGTCACGAAGTTGCCGTACCCAGCGTTGCGTTTCCTGCTCGATCTTTCTGACTCGCAGCGCTTGTTCGGCTTGTAGTCGAATGGCATCGGCATTGTTTTCACGGGTGCGTCTTTCAACCACCTCCATCAAGTGCCATCCAAAGGGGGTTTGAAACGGCTGGCTTAGTTCGCCCTTGTCTAACCGGTTGGCGGCTTGTTCCAATTCTGGTGGCATTTGCCCGGCTGCAAACCAGGGAAGTTCTCCACCGTTGGACGCACTGTTTGGATCATCGCTGTAATTGTTGGCAAGCGCTGCAAAGTCTTCGCCAGCAACAAGCCGTACGCGCAAATCGTTTAACAGAGCCTGCCCGTTTTGCTTAGTGGCATTAACAAATATATGCCTGGCAAGTGTTTCTGTACGCGCTTGTAGTTGGCCATTATCGATATTGGCAAGCCTCACAATGTGCAAGCCGTTCTGGCTTCGAACGGGTTCACTGATGTCCCCAACCTCCATTTCACGTAATGGGTTTGCGAGAAAGTCCGGAACTTCCTGAAGTGCACGCCATCCCAGATCGCCACCTTCAAGTGCCCGCGAGCCATCCGAATCTTCCGATGCCACCTGTGCAAATTCGGCACCCCCATCGAGTTTGGCAATAACGGTTTGCATCCGTGCCTGTGCGGCGGCCACGTCCGATTCGGATGCGGCAGGTGATACGGCGATTAAAATATGCTGGATACGATAGCGTTTGTTGACTTCGTTTTTGCTAACCGTGGTAATGAAATCGTCTACTTCCTGTTTGGACACACGGATTCGAGTTTCAACATCGCGCTGCACCAGCTGCGTCATGAGAAGTTCGTGCTCAATGTTGCCTCTAAAATAGTTGTAGTCAAAGCCCTGTGAGCGCAGCGTTTGTCTAAATTGTTCACGGCTCATGTTATTACCACGCGCCACTTGTTCCACGGCCTGGTTGACGCTAGAGGCGTCAATCACGATGCCGAGCCGAAGCGCATGTTGTCGCTGAAGTTCTTTGTCAATTAAACGCTCCAGCACGCGTTCAAGAAAGACGTCTTCTGCCGGCAGGGATTGTGAATTCGTTCGGGCTTGACCTCGTAAAAAATTGGCTTCGGCTTGCACTTCGCTTTCGAGTACAACACCTTCATTCACCACCGCTCTGATGCGGTCGAGGACAACATCCTGTGCCTGGACGAACGACGAGCAGATGGCCGTAAAAAAGATCAGTACGACAAACAATCCTTGTTTGGGCGCGGCGCTTCTTGCAAATAAATGTCGTAGCGGATTTATTAATTTTAATGTCATTCGTATTCGTCCCGATAGCCAAGAATGGCGTTCTCCAGCAAAGCACCGTAGTTTTGGCCAACGGGTGCAAGGCCCTTTAGTACAAGTTGTAAATACATATTGGTTTCGTGGCTGTCGCCGTCATCGGCGATAAAGCGTCTGGCGGCAAAACGCAATGCCCAACAGCAGCTGTCGTATTCCAGGCCCACCAAGCTTTCAATGCTTTGATCCGCATCAAGCGAATAATTCCATCTGCCTGCGACACGCCAGCTATCGGCAATAGGCCATAGCAAAGACAGGTCGATTTGCTCTGTTTCGGCGCTACTGCCCGTGTTAACTGAGCGGTGTGCCACGTTAACGATTTTGTCTTGCTCAGGCCGGTAACTGAGTAACATCGACCCTCGAACGGTTGTACTGTTGTCCGGGTTCCACTGCAATTGTCCACGAGCGTACCAGTTGCTGGGTAAATCGGCTGCGATTTCCCCGACAATATCCGAAGCGTCATCCGTTTCCGGGGTATCTTCTTCAAGCTGTACTCGCCTGTCAGCAAAGTAATAAATCTGACCAATACTGCCGCGTATGGTTTCGCGGCCATCAGCACCATCGATCAGGCGGCTGGTCAGTGCCAGTGACACCTGGTTGGCATCGGCAATGCGATCCGCGCCTGAAAAACGATTCTCTCGAAACAACTGAGAAATACTGAAATCAAGTTCACCACTATCAAAAAGCGGGATTTCGTCCTGATTCTGGAAAGGCACACGCAGGTAATAAAAGCGCGGTTCCAGTGTTAATACAGAGCCATCGTCGCCAAAGGCTCGATCAAAAAACAAACCGGCATCGACAGAGGCGGTGGTTAAGTTGCGGCTTTGTCTCGAGGCTTGATCAGGCCCCGTGTTATCCAGCGAGTAGCTCGAAAAACGGTAGCTTAATGACGGGGTGAAAAACCAGGCATCACGCGAGATGGGCAAAGAAATGCGTGGCTGCAAATCAAAACGTGAGCCATTAACAGATTGGTTACGCTGGAAGAACACCCATTCGGCATCGGCCGAAGCGCGCACACCGTATTCATCCTTTGGTGCTTCCCAACGAGCGGTGAACTGCGGCAACCGCTGATACGGTCGATCTTCTGGCAGAATATCGGAGTCGACGGTTTGATAACTTTGTAATCGTGCCAGCCCGGTAATAGAGCCACGTTCGAATCGAAAATCGGCGCGCCTATCAAGGTGGGTAATACTGGCCAGCTGCAGGCTGTCACCAAGATCAATAAAGTAATCTTGATCGGATACGCGGCTTGCAACAATTTCTGATGTCCAATACGCGCCAAAGCGACCGTTGTGCCGAAGCTGAGTTAAGGCACGCACTCTTCCATCAAGTGCGCGATCGTTTAAGTATTCAGATTCCAATATCCAGCTACCCTGGCGGTTCAAATAGCGCAACTCTGCATGTAATTGTGCACCACGCCTACTCATAAATCGCGGGGTAAAGGTTGCATCCAGTTCTGGCCGAATATTCCAGTACCAGGGTAAGCGCAGCTCAATACCCGTGTTATCGCCACGCGCGAAAATCGGCGCCAGAAAACCGGTTTTACGTTTAGGGCTGATCGGGAAGCTGAAGGTAGGTACCGCCAATAGTGGTACACCCTTGAAGATCAGCGCGATGTTTTTTGCGGTTCCAATACCTTCTTCTGGATCCAGACGGAGCTCTTTTGCGCGGATAAACCAACTTTTGTCACCGGGCGGGCATGAAGAGTAAGTTGCGCCGTTAAGATAAAAAAGCCCGTCCTCGCTTTTTTCCATTTTGGACGCGGTGCCGGTGGCTCGTCTGCCATTCAAATCAATTTCATAGTCGGTATCTTCTGTCGAAAAAAGATTGTCGTCTATATCGATGCTGGCGTTGCGGCTCTTTAAACGAATACCTTCTGATATAAAGCTGACCTCTCCATCGATTTTGACTTCACCCGTGGCCGCTTCATAGCTTGCGTTTTCGGCTGATAAAACCCGATTTTGAAAGGTGATGGTGGTATTTCCATCGAGTGAGACTACGCCGTCTTCGCTCACCATACGGTCAGCTTCGGCGAGCACTTCCGCATTGGGGTCGGTGAGTAGAGCGGCACCCTCGTCAGAACTGGATGGGCTGCCGAGGGCTTCATTTCCAATTACGCCGTTACCTGGCGCGTACGCAAACTCGGGCACAGCACACTGCTGGGCAGCAGCCATACCGGGTGCGAGACAGGCGCTCAGCACACCTGTTGCAATGAGACGGCGGCAGATGATGATCAATCCAGATGACACAGGCAAACACTGATAATAGACGGCTTTTGTTTTAAACTAAAGCTCTCTCAGCCAACACCGCCGAAGCATCATTTTTTGTGTCAGAGAAACCAGCAGCTGTTCCTGTCCATCCTAGCTGGAAAGCTTTCCTCGATCAGCAGTTCGAGCAGCGCTATATGGCTGAGCTACGCCGTTATCTAGCTGACAGAAAATCGAGCAAAGCGGTGGTGTTTCCGCACTCGGCACATTGGTTTCATGCCTTTGGGCTTACACCCCTTGATGAAGTTAAAGTGGTGATATTGGGGCAGGATCCGTATCACGGGCCCGGTCAGGCCCACGGTTTGAGTTTTTCGGTGCCCACGGGTGTGCGACCACCGCCGTCCTTATTAAATATTTACAAAGAAATTGATGATGACATTGGCGAGGGTAAAACCGACCTTGCCAAGCGCGGTGCCGGTTGCCTTATTCCGTGGGCAGAGCAAGGTGTGTTTTTGCTCAATAGTGTCTTAACGGTTGAAAAGGGGCAGGCGGCGTCTCATCAGGGCCGCGGTTGGGAATCGTTCACTGACAACGTAATCAGTCACCTCAGCGAGGAAAGAGAGGGCTTGGTTTTCCTGTTGTGGGGGAGCTACGCCCAGAAGAAAGGCCAGGTGATCGATGCAAAAAAGCACTGCGTGCTCAAATCACCTCACCCGTCACCGCTTTCCGCTCACCGTGGATTTATGGGCAATCGTCATTTTTCCAAAACAAACGACTATCTTTCTAGTAAGGGTCATTCCGTTATTGACTGGTTTCAGGTGAGCTAACCTGCCGTTACACCGCAACAACACTTTAGATTTCGCCAATCGAGACAAGCATGCCACATCGACACCCAACCTCGCTTTTCTCACGCTTCATAGCCTTTATTGTTATTTTGCTGATGGTCTGGCCGGGCCTTGCGCTGGCTGAATCATTTTTAACACGCCAATCTGTTCAGGACTACGTGCGCGCCATTTCGCGCGAGCATAACCTCGATCAGCATCGCGTTGCGGGCCTGTTTGCGCGAACCAAAAGCCTGCCAAGGGTGCTCGAGTCGATTTCAAAACCGGCTGAAAAGGTGTTGACCTGGGAGCAATACCGCCCCATTTTTATCAAGCAAGCGCGCATCGACGCAGGCCTTGCCTTTATGCAAGAACATGAAGACCTTTTGAACGCTGCAGAAGAGCGTTATGGGGTTCCTGCAGAAATTGTCGCTGCCATAATTGGTGTGGAATCTTACTATGGCCGTTTTAAGGGTCAGTACCGCGTGCTCGAATCGGTCGCGACCCTGGCCTTCGATTACCCACCGCGCGCCAAATTTTTTAAACGTGAGCTAACCGAATTCATTGTGTTGGCAGAATCCGAAGGTTGGGACGCACTGAGTGTTCGGGGTAGCTATGCCGGCGCAATGGGTTTCCCGCAATTTATCTCAAGCAGCTATCGGCATTATGCAATTGATATGGATGGTGATGGAAGGCGGGATCTCTTTAACAGCCCGGCTGACGTGATTGGCTCGGTTGCACATTATCTATCGCGTCATGGATGGCAGCGTGGCGCACCGGTTGCGCTGGCGGTTGATGCTGCAGCGGCAACATCGGCAAATTTGTCAGCTTTGATCAAAAAATCCCTTAAACCTGCCATTGCGGCCGCTACCGTGCGCGAAAAAGGGGTGGCGGTGAAAGGTGATCGTAATGTCAGTGTGATGAAATTTAGCGGAAAAACTGGCGAAGAATTCTGGGTGGGCTATACCAACTTCTATGCGATTACACGTTATAACCACAGCGCCCTGTATGCTCTTGCGGTCTATCAATTCAGTCAGGAGCTTGCATTGCGTGGTGTTTAAGGTCGGTACACCTATGCTTATGATTCTACCTGTAGCGCGGCTTGCGCGAAATATTATGCTTGTGTTTCTGGTAGCAGCTCTGGCGGCCTGTGCCAAACCTAATCCGCCGGGCTCGTTTGATGGCCCAGGCAGCACCGATAGATATGAAATCCCAAGCGAAGCACAAGTGCGTAATCTGCCGAAGTCTCGGCTTGGCAATATGCAAAGCTATGTTGTGTTCGGGAAACGCTATGTGGTGATGGAGACGGCGGCAGAGTTTACGGAGCAGGGCGTTGCGTCCTGGTATGGCAGTAAATTTCACGGCCGCAACACATCAAGTGGTGAGGTGTACAACATGTATGACATGACAGCTGCGCACAAACACTTGCCCTTGCCGACGTTTGTGGAAGTCACCAATTTAGACAATAACCGACAGGTCATTGTGAAAGTGAATGACCGAGGCCCGTTTTCAGGTGAACGCATCATTGATATGTCGTTTGCCGCGGCTCGCGAACTCGATATGCTCGAATCAGGTACGGCCAATGTGTTTGTGCGAGGCCTCAGCACGCATCATGTGGAAAATGTCAACGCAAGCCCTGCGCAAGAAAATGTACCCGCTACAGCCAACACAGAATCTTACGCTTTACAGGCTGATGCCGGCGGCGTTGCAACCGAAACGGGCTCGGTTGAATTAAACCCGGTAGTTGGTGTGGAGGATGTCGGTGATTCAACCTACACTATACAGTTGGGCGCGTTTTCGCAGAAACCCAACGCCATGCACCTGGTTGACTCTGTAAGCAATCTGACAGGATTGCCTGCCTATGTTGAACGTGATTCTGTAGAAGCCTTGTTTCGCGTCAAAATGGGACCCTTCAGTGAAGGTGAAAGGCTTCACGCGACGCTGCAGGAGCTCACGGCTGTCGGAATTGACAGTTACGCCATACCTGCTGTAGAGAACTGATAACGCATCTGGATGTCAAATCATTTACACTAAGTGCGTAATACAGCTTCAAACAGTGTTCATTTCAGTCAATTGATTGTTAAGTTTTCATGCCGATGTCATCAGTAAAAACTGCTTGTTTTTTAGTCAAATTCATTTTTATTGCGCTGCTTGCGGCATCTGGGGCTAGTGCTGTTTATGCCGCGCCTCTGCCAGCGCCGCCCCAGCTTTCAGCGAACAGCTTTCTACTCATCGACCATATCAGTGGCGAAGTGTTGGCCGAAAAAAATTCGAATGAACGTATCGAGCCTGCCAGTCTGACGAAAATCATGACCGCCTATTTGGTGGCCACTGAAATCCGTCAAGGCACCTTGCTCGAAACTGACCTTGCGATTATCAGCGACGCCGCCCAGGCCATGCCAGGGTCGCGCATGTTTATTGAAGCTGGCAAAACAGTGAGCATTGGCGAGCTGCTAAGAGGGCTAATAGTGCAATCGGGTAACGATGCCAGTGTTGCCCTGGCTGAGCACATTGCGGCCAGCGAAGCAGGCTTCGTTGACATGATGAACCGCATGGCTGAAACACTCGGTATGCAAAACACAAATTACATGAACGCGTCGGGTTTACCGGATCCGGATCACTACACCACCGCATCCGATTTAGCGATTATTGCCCGCGCCATGATCTCGGATTTCCCGGATCACTACAAACTGTACTCTCAGCGCGATTACACGTTTAACGAAATCAAGCAAAATAATCGTAACAAGTTGCTGTGGCGCGACGATACGGTTGATGGCATGAAAACCGGTCATACCCAGGCCGCTGGTTATTGCCTTGTCGCATCAGCGGTGCGCAACGACATGCGTCTTATTAGCATCGTGCTTGGCACCAACAGCGATAAAACGCGCATGGCGGAAAGCCAGCGCCTGCTTAACTATGGCTTTCGTTTTTTCCGCACCGAACGTATCTATTCGGCGGGCGAGGTCATTAGCGAAGCGCGTATTTGGATGGGTACAGCAGAACAAATCCCACTGGGTGTTGCCGAAGATCTCTACGTCACTTTGCCAAGAGACTTATTTGATTCGTTGCACAGTCAAATCGAAGTCAGTGATTACATAAAAGCGCCTACGCGTATTGGTGAAGAGCTGGGCCGATCAGTACTCACGGCTGATAATCAGGTCATAGGTGAAGTGCCGCTGCTCGCCTTGCAAAAAATAGAAGAAGGCGGCATTTTGCTGCGTATGAAGCATTCAATAATGCGGTATTTTCAGTAGTGGCCGACTCTGCTAAACCGGCCAAACCATCGCTTGATGGTCAACCATCGCTGATTAAATTTCCTGCCAAACTGTCAATTAAGGCCATGGGCCTTAATCAGGCTGATTTTCAGGAACTGGTGGTGGGCATAGTGACGCCCCTTATTGCACCCGCCACTCCGGATAAAGTGGCAACGCTAGCCAGCAGTGGGGATAAGTACCTCTCTGTTCGTGTTCATTTTACCGCGCATAACCAGGCCCAGCTTGAGCGCATTTACGGGGCGCTGCGCGATGAACCTCGCGTGCTGTTTACGCTCTGAATATCCAGCACATCGGCTTGGCAGACTACACGCTTGTGTGGCAAAAAATGCGCGATTTCACAGACACCCGAAGTGCCCAAACTGAGGATGAGCTTTGGGTGGTCGAGCACCCTTCCGTGTACACGCTGGGGCAAGCGGGCAAGTCAGAACATATTTTGAACAGTGCTGGCATACCGGTGGTGAACAGCGATCGAGGTGGGCAGGTCACCTACCATGGGCCAGGCCAGCTGATTGTTTACACCTTGCTGGATTTAAGGCGCGCCGGGCTGGGTATTCGGAACCTGGTTGAAACACTCGAAAATGCCATTATAGATACGCTTGAGGGGTTCAATGTGTCGGCGACAGGCCGCCGCGATGCTCCGGGGGTCTACGTGCGTGGTCAAAAAATTGCAGCTCTGGGGCTGCGTGTGCGTAAAGGCTGCAGCTATCACGGCTTGTCATTTAATGTCGATATGGATCTGACGCCGTTCTCGGGTATAAACCCGTGCGGGTTTCAGGGAATGGAAGTCACAAGTCTTACTCAGTTGGGCATAGACACCACCGTGAGCGAGGTACAAGATAGGCTGCTGTCATCATTGCAGGCCCGCATTGCGCCTACAGCAGAGCAATAACGGGTAAACTTCACACTTATGGACTATCAGGCACCATCTCGAAACGATCCGGAAGGGCATCAACGAGGCGAGCAAAAGCTTTCTCGAATTCCCATAAAGGTGGTTAAACCGGAAACGCGTTTGCGTAAGCCAGAGTGGATTCGTGCGCGGGTGCATAGTAACCCCAGAGTGCAAGAAATAAAGCGACTCATGCGCGAGCTTAAATTAAGTTCGGTGTGTGAAGAAGCAAGCTGTCCTAACCTTGGTGAATGTTTTAGTCATGGCACAGCCACCTTTATGATCATGGGTGATATCTGTACCCGACGATGTCCATTTTGCGATGTTGCACATGGCCGGCCGCAACCACTTGATCCAGACGAACCGGCCAACCTTGCCAACGCGATAGGGCAACTGAATTTAAGTTACGTGGTGATTACATCGGTTGATCGAGACGATTTGCGTGACGGTGGCGCCAGTCATTTTGATGCTTGTATCAAGGCTGTGCGTGAAGCCTGCCCAGGCATTCAAATAGAAGTGCTGGTACCCGATTACCGTGGCCGAATGGATAAAGCGCTCGAAGCCATGTCAGACAACCCACCGGATGTGTTTAATCATAATTTGGAAACCGTACCGCGCTTATACAAACAGTGCCGGCCTGGGTCGGACTATGCTTATTCGCTTAGCCTTCTAAAGAACCATAAAGCACGTTTTGCGCATGTGCCAACCAAATCCGGACTCATGCTGGGCCTTGGCGAAAGCATGGAAGAAGTTAAACAGGTGATGCAGGATATGCGTGAGCATAATGTCGATATGCTTACGCTGGGGCAATACCTTCAACCTAGTGAATCGCATCTGCCGGTTGCACGGTATGTACATCCGCTGGAATTTGAAGAACTAGCTGAATACGGCAAGACCTTGGGTTTTTCGCATGTCGCCAGTGGGCCGATGGTGCGTTCGTCTTATCACGCCGACAGGCAGGCCGCCGCCGCATTAAGCTGACTGGTGCCAAACGCACCAGCCAGCGAGACATGGCCTGATCAGCTCTGCACGAATGGAGCCTTTTGGGTCTTCATTGAGCTGCTCAGAACTAGTAGGTTGCCCGAGCATATCCTTAAGTTCAAGCACCGCTAAGCGGCTTTGAGTTAAAACCCTTATTTTAAGAATTAAGATCGGTGAAGATGTGCTGTGGGTCCCAAAGCGGACGAATGAGCACTAAAGCCTGGGTAGGGCACTGCAGCCTAGCTTAACAACGTGGAAGTTAGGTGTATCTGTGGTTGTGCTACAACTTGCCGTTGAGCACGGCTCGTAAGTGTTCAATGCGTTTCAAGTTAGCTCCCAAATCACTTTTACCGATGCGTGACGCGCTGCGTATATTTAAAACGGATTTATCTTCGCTGAACCTGAATTCCACATCATCTGTATAGCCAATTAGTCGTGTTTTAAAAGTGGCGTGCAAATAGTCAGCTTGTACAGCTTCAATGGTGCTGCGAGGTTCAGCATCAATAATGGCGGCCAGTTTGTCTATGACTTGCTCCGCAGGGCCAGTAAACGCAATAGGTGCAACGCGTTGGGATTCGCGCGTGGCAAGTGAGGACTGACAGTTTGGCGACTTGGGGCAGTCGGCCAAGGCGGTTTTATCTGCGCCGACGTTTGCCGCTGCTTTTGTCGATGCAAAAACACCCACGGCGATTCGTAACAGCAGCACGGCAGCGACGATAATAATGGCGATGGTCAGCAGTTTCATAAGCTTAGTAATTTTGTTGTGACCTGAAGTTGCGTTTCTTAATTAACGATTGATGAGTGGTGGCAGCGTATTTGGTATTCGGAATAACGGTATTTTTTATTTTAGGGTGTGCCACGTTTAAGGAGACAGTCGATCGATTTGCCAGCGTACAGCATCGCTACTCGATGTTGCCGATGTATACACAAAGCGATCGTGAAGCCGATCGGCACGGCCCTGCCAAAATTCAAATCGCTTGGCTTGTAATAAATACCCTGCCCATACATCGGGTCTGGGTACCTTGCCATCTGGGTGTTGCTCGTGCAATTGAGCCACCCGTTTCTCAAGCACTGATCGATCTTCTACGCGGCTCGATTGTATGGATGCCGCTGCACTGAAACGACTGCCTTCCGGCCGAGAATAAAAGTACTGATCAGCGTCGCTTGAATCCAGTTTCACAACTGATCCTTCAATGCGCACTTGCCGTTCAAGTTCACGCCAGTAAAAAAGCAGACTGGCTTGCGGGTTTTCTTCTAGTTGACGGCCCTTATCGCTCTCTTGGTAGGTGTACCAGACAAAACCTTCGTCACTGGCTTTTTTTAATAACACCATGCGCGAATGTGGCGCGCCGGACTGATCGGCGGTGCACAATGCCATAGCGCTGGCATCAATAATATTGGCCGCACGTGCATCCTTCATCCATTGGGTAAACTGATCCAGCGGTGTCGATGCCAGCTGTACGCGCGTGAGCGTGTTGGCTGTGTAGTCGCGGCGTGCTTCAATTAAATCGTTTTCTTTATCGCTCATGGCAGTTTTTAGTTTATTGCCTCAGTTAGGCCTGCAATGCCGTCTCACATCGCGCGTTAGCAGGGCTATGTAAACTGGCATTTTGAGGCATTGTACGTTAGTGCTCAGGCTTTATGCGCTTGCTGGCAAGCGTATTGGCGGACAGGCAAAAGAACAACCAACCAATCAAGAAACTTAAACCACCTAAGGGGGTGATCATGCCGAGTTTGGTTATGCCGGTAAACGTCATGACGTACAGGCTGCCACAGAAGAGTGCGATACCGACGATAAAGGCCACCGCTGCTCGGCTTGCAGAGGTGGACGCCGGCAGCAGGCCGCAGGCGATCAAGGCAAACGCATGGCTTGTAAGGTAGTGGTTTGCAGTATCAAACCAGCCTGATGATTGTGCGTCGAGCGCGTGTTTGAGGGCATGCGCACCAAATGCGCCTAGCAGCACAGCCATGCCAGACAGTACGCCACCAGCTAACAGAATCCATCGGGTCACAAGTTGCTCTCTCAAATTGATAGAATAGGCAGCCAACGCCGCAAAAGCCGAGACCGAACTATGCCTTCTTTCGATGTTGTATCCGAAGTAGATCAGCATGAGCTTAGTAATGCAATTGATCAAGCCCATCGTGAAATTACTAACCGCTTTGATTTTAAGGGCACCTCAGCCGATGCCAAGCTTTCTGATGGCATGGTTGTTTTAGCAGCAGACAGTGATTTTCAGATTCAGCAAATGCATCCTATTTTGTATCAAAAGCTCACCGCGCGTTCTATTGATATTGCCTGTCTGGATGCCGGCAAAATAGAAACCTCTGGCAAGGGTGTTAAGCAAACGATCAAAGTGCGTGTTGGCATCGATAAAGAAACGGCTAAAAAGGCCGTGGCTAAAATAAAGGAATCAAAATTAAAAGTGCAGGCGCAAATTCAGGGGGAGCAGCTGCGTGTGAATGGTAAAAAACGCGACGATCTACAAGCTGCCATGAAAGTGCTTAAAGATAGCGAACTCGGGTTGCCATTGCAGTTTCAGAACATGCGTGACTGATCATCACGGAATTTATTTCGTGCTGGCGACATGATAAATGTCGTAGCGTGTGTTTGGCGATGCAATGCTTGTTTGTTGTCCTTTCCAGGCATCAGTGCCGATGAGTTTATCTGCACCTTTAGGGCGCTTCACAACCACTCTGTAGGTTGCCGTATTCAAGCTTTGTAGTAGTAAGTTCTCGTCATTGGTATCAGGTCCTGCCAAATCGTGCAGCATCTGCATGCCTTTTTTCACCCGAGCCTGTTTGCGCGTTGCAGGGTACATCGGGTCGAGGTACACAATATCGGGCGCTTGAACATGGCCTTCATTTTTTAGCCAATCCACCGCGTTGCTTAGATGCAGTTGTAGCAGCTGCGCACATTGGCGTACTGAGTGATCATCTGCGAGCAAGGCGCGCGCTTTCGCATCGTGTTGCATTACATGCAATACGGTAATTCGCTCCAGCAAATGCACAGAACAGCCAAGCTGTGCGATCAGCCAGGCATCTTGAGCAAGCCCGGCGGTGGCATCGAGTACCCGTGGCGCCTCACCGTATTTTTTGCGAAAAGTCTGTACACCCAGAGCTCGAGCGAGCGGTTGATTTGCAAGGCTCGCTTCGCGAGCATGCCGAGCGTTTGCACCACGCACAAAGTCTATGTGCGTTTTAAGCCCATCTGGTCTGATAAGTTCTGTACGATCAGCTGTGAGGTTCAGTAGCCAGACTTGCGGCTCGTTTTTTGATGGTGGCCTATCCAGCACGGGCCAGCCAAAGCGTGTCGATAAGCTATGGGCTACGTCTTCTTGTTCGATTGTTTGGGCGCAAACGAAAACCGATGGTGCGCTCCAAACCGTATTTTGCATTGAGTCCGTCACGTTAATACACTATCTCAGATGAATACAGCACAACAAGAACAACATCGACTGCGCCTCAGGGTGGCGGTCAAGCTCATGCTGATGATGGCATTTCTGGTTATGGTTTATGTCATTTTATCGATGGTTTTTTCAAGCGATGAAAGTACCCGCGTTGTGCCGACAATGAAAGTGGATATCAGCCAAATGCAAGCTGGTGAATCAAAAAGTGTGTTGTGGGAAGGACGCCCGGTGATTGTGTATCGACGCAGTAGCAAGGATATTATCGCGCTTAACGGGTTAGCGGCAACATTGGACGATCCCGATTCTGATCGTTCGCGCCAGCCCGAGTGGGCAACACATGCGCTGCGTTCGCGAGAGGATGAATGGTTTGTTGGCATTGGCGTGGGTACTGACTTTAGTTGCCCGGTTTCCTTGTTACCCGCTGGTGGCGATGAGTTTCTAGGCGAGCCATGGCTTGGCGGGTTCGTCGATAGTTGCCGCGGCTCTCGTTATGATCTGGCAGGCCGCGTGTTTCAATCTCAACTGGCCGATAAAAATTTAATTGTTCCCCCGTACCGCATTCGGGATAAAACCTTATTCCTGGGCGGATGAGGCGGGTGGGTCTGGCCTGGCACAATTTCTATCAGTAGTGCGGTGGTACTTCGTCGGCAGCGGTTGGCAGAGGCGTGCTGCCCTCACTTGAATTTGCCAGCCGCAGTTCGAGTATTTTGTTGGCTTGCTGCAGGTTTTCTATATCGCGATATTGACGTAGCACGACATCGTTGAGCTCCTGCAGGCTGTTCTCCAAATCCATCAATTTGAGCTCCAGCGTTTCAATGCGCTGCGATTGAGAATGACTGTCTGACATGTCAGCGATTGTCCTAATAAGCATGATGAGTGAGCGGGCCGGGGCCCATTATGCTAAATTTTGCCCTCAAGCCATGTGATTGCAGAGAAAACAGTGGATTTGACTAAAGACGATGTGAAGAGTATCGCTCATTTGGCGCGGGTTGGGCTGGATGAGGCTGCTCTTGAGCCACTGGCGAAGGATTTGAGCAGTGTGCTTGGCCTGGTCGAGCAGTTGAATGCGGTGGACACGGATGGGGTAGAACCGCTCGCACATCCAGGCAATGCCAGCTTACGGCTGCGTGATGACAATGTCAGTGAAGAAAACCTGCGCGATACGCTGCAGGCGCCGGCGCCCGATACCCGCGATGGCTATTTTATTGTGCCCCGAGTTATTGAATAGTGACCGCGCATTGCGCACGTATCCCTTACGGAATTTAACCTAAACCATGCATGAGAAAACCCTGGCGGAGCAGTCTAGGCTGCTTGCTGATGGCGATATTTCCAGCCGCGAACTGACCGATCATTACCTTGGCCGCATCGAGCGTCTTGATGGTGAGCTCAATACTCTGATTACCGTGACTGCAGAGGCTGCCAAAGCCGCCGCAGATGCGGCCGATCGTACCCGGCAACAAGATGGCCATAGCCCACTACTGGGCATACCGCTGATCCAAAAAGATATATTTTGCACCAAAGGTGTTCTCACCACCTGCGGCTCTCGTATGCTCGAAAACTTTGTTGCACCTTACGATGCCACGGTTGTGAGTAAGATGAACGAGGCCGGCATGGTTAACCTGGGTAAGGCCAACATGGATGAATTCGCCATGGGTTCCTCCAATGAAAACAGCTTCTTTGGGCTGGTGGCTAACCCATGGGACAGGCACACTGTGCCGGGCGGTTCTTCCGGTGGCAGTGCCGCCGCGGTTGCTGCGCGCCTAGCACCGGTTGCTACCGGCACCGACACCGGTGGATCGATTCGACAGCCCGCTGCATTTTGCGGCCTTACGGGTATCAAACCCACCTACGGGCGAGTATCCCGCTACGGCATGATTGCATTTGCATCCAGTCTTGATCAAGGCGGACCATTGGCCCGTACGGCAGAAGATTGCGCGATGGTATTGCAGGCGATGGCGGGGGCGGATGAGCGTGATAGCACCAGTGCACAGCAAGCTGTGCCTGATTTTTCAGCCACGCTTAATGACTCTGTTAAGGGGCTCAAAATCGGTGTGCCAGATGAGTATTTTTCTGACGGCCTGGATGAGGGGGTGGCGACGAGTGTGCATGCTGCATTGGCTGAATTTGAAGCACTGGGCGCAACGCTTGTGCCAGTGTCATTGCCCAATC
>CAYSZH010000082.1:0-19419 GCA_964435305.1 uncultured Granulosicoccaceae bacterium | reverse complement strand
TTCTGGCGTCTACATCACCGTATCGGGCTGAATTACTCACCCGTCTGGGTTTGCTTTTCACAGCAAAACCGCCCTCCTGCGACGAAACCCCTAAGGATTCTGAAGAGCCGGCAGCACTCGCTCAACGGCTGGCGCGCTCAAAGGCACGCAGCCTCAGACAAGCCTGTGATCAAAGTCTGATAATTGGCTCGGATCAGGTGGCAAGTGTCGACGGCACACTCATTGGTAAACCCGGTTCTCGCGACAATGCCATACAGCAGCTGCTGGATACGCAAGGCAAAGCCGTGCATTTTTTCACAGCTGTTTGTGTGCTTGATACGCAGTCCGGACGAGAAGAGCAAAGACTGGATACCACCGTGGCAACGCTGCGGCCACTCACTCATGAAGCTATTGAGCGCTACGTCGACATCGATAATCCAATAGATTGTGCAGGCAGTTTTAAAATGGAAAAACTCGGTATTTGCCTGTTCGAAAACATTGCCTGTAACGACCCCACGGCCTTAATTGGTCTGCCACTGATTGAATTGTGTGACTGCCTGCGCAGCTTTGGCTACGATTTACCATAGTGCTTCGTTTTTACATCGCAATAACGTACAGCACCAGGTGCACCGAGAAAAAGGCATAAAGCCCGGCGAACACATCATCGAGCATGATGCCCATACCACCTTCTACACGTTTATCGGCCCAACCGATGGGCCAGGGTTTAAGTACATCAAAAAGCCTGAAGAAAGCGAAACCTAATAGGATATTCAAAAAATTAACAGGCACCAAAAACATCGCCAGCAGATACCCTACCCACTCGTCCCAGACAATACCGGGATGATCGTGCACGCCTAGCGATGATGAGCACACATTGCATAGCCAGACGCCTGCAATGAACATCAACACCAACACAGCAAGATAGATCAGCGGATTGCTGGGCATGATGAATAACAGTGGAATCGCAGCCAGTGTACCGACTGTACCCGGCGCCACAGGTGCCAAGCCTGAACCTGCGCCTATCGCCAAAAAATTTGCAGGGCTGGCCAGTAAATGAGTAACTGTTAGCTTCAACTTAGCCATTGGATTCGAGAGGTCGTAAGTTTTCCGCCAACTTGTCGAGTACGCCGTTCACGTAACGATGCCCTTTGTCTGCGCCAAATCGTTTCGTGATTTCGATACCTTCGTTGATGACGACGCGCAAGGGAATATCCAGCCGGTGTTGAAGTTCATAAACACACAGCCTGAGAATAGCGCGCTCAATGGGATCCAGTTCGTCAATTGGCCGATCCAGAGCGGTTTGCAAGCCTGCATCCACAGCGTCAGGATCTTTGCTTACGCCATTAAATAGCTCGATGAAATAGTCAACATCAACACGGCTCATGTCCTGTTGCTGAATAAATTCCTTGCGCACCGCACTGGCATCGCTGCCAGAAAACTCCCATTGATACAGTGCCTGTAAGGCCCTTTCACGGGCATAGCGCCTTGCCTGGTTACGGCTCACCGATTTTTTGCGTTTTTTTGCCGTCGACCCTAGCGCCGAATCGCCTAAGGCACCGGCACTGCCTGCGTCATCCGAAGGTTCTGATTCAGGCTTTAACGGAGGAATTTTTTTCACTACACTGGATTCGGGAAATAAACACGCGCAACGATACCACGTCCCCGCAGCACTCAAGTCGTGTTCGAGGTAAAAGCGCATGCGTTATGCTCATATAGCACGATATTTAGACAACAAATTGAACCGGATCGCGGATTCCAGATTACCCTTTGGATATAGCCCCCTAGCGCTGGCATAAAAAAAGCTAAACTTCTTTACCCGTACGGTTATTACGTCTTACAGGAAAACCCATGTTGATTGCCCGAATTTGGCGCTGCGCTGCGATAGGCTTTGTCTCCACAGTTTTAATGTCCGGCCTTGCACAGGCTGAGGCACCACGTGTGCAGCTAAACACCACATTAGGGGACATGGTCATAGAACTGGCGCCTGAAAAAGCACCACTGAGCGTCAATAACTTCATGCAGTATGTCAACGATGGCTTCTATAACGGCACAATATTTCATCGTGTTATTGAAGGTTTCATGATACAAGGCGGTGGGTTTAACAGCGCCTTTAGTCGTATGCCCACCCGAGCCGCCATTCCCAATGAGGCTAACAACGGTTTACGCAATCAACGCTATACCATCTCTATGGCTCGAACCAATGCACCGCATTCGGCCACAGCACAATTTTTTATCAACACTGAAGATAACGTCAACCTTGATCATCGAGCACCTACCCCTCGTGGCTGGGGATATGCCGTGTTTGGCGAAGTCGTTGAAGGCAAGAATATTGTTGACCAAATCTCACAGGTGTCCACAGGCCCGGGTGGGCCATTTTCACGCGACGCACCTACCCAGACAATTGTCATTAATAAAGCGTTTGTCGTTTTGCCACCTGAAGCACAGGCGGCGGCTGATGCTGGTCAAACCAACCCTGGCGACACCACAGCAGTCGAAGAAAACAAGGCGTCAGTAGCGCAATAGAGCGCCACCCAAGCCATGGCGTAAGCGGGCTGTTACAATGTGCGTTTTAACCTGACGGATCAACTCAAACGCATATGAAAGCCACCATTGTTACAAGCCTTGGCACGATCACTTTAGAGCTTGATGAGACTGCCGCGCCTGAAACCTGCGCCAACTTCAAGCGCTATGCCGATGAAGGACATTACAACAGCACGATATTCCATCGTGTTATCCCTAACTTTATGATTCAAGGTGGCGGCTTTGATGCTGACATGGTGCAAAAATCTACCCATGCCAATATCAAAAACGAAGCGAACAACGGCCTGGTCAATGACATCGGCACAATCGCAATGGCACGCACACCCGACCCGCATTCCGCCAGCTCGCAGTTTTTCATCAACTTAAGTAACAACGACTTTCTGAATTTCCAAAACGAATCGCAGGCCGGGTTCGGCTATTGCGTATTTGGAAAAACAACAGAGGGTATGGACGCCGTTAATGCAATAGCAGCGGTTTCAACTGGTAGCAACGGCCCCCATAACGATGTGCCAATGGTGCCTGTTGTCATTGAGTCTGTCACCGTAGAATAAGTGTTGAGCTTCTCGCAGCAAACGCTGTTTATAGCCGATCTTCATCTAAAGCCTTCCGAACCACAAACACTATCGCTGGCCTGTAAATTCTTTACCGCCGCCAGCCAGGCTAAAGCGCTTTATATACTGGGCGACTTGTTTGAATACTGGCTGGGTGATGATGCCGCTGACCCTGGCTTACAGCTAATTCATGACGCCTTGCTGAAGCTGAGTGAATCGGGTTGCAAGCTACATCTGATGCACGGTAACCGGGATTTCCTGCTCGGGCATACTTACGCTGAATCAATCAAGGCCACGCTCCATATCAGCGATACACTAACGATTAAGCTGGGTTCGCAAGAGTACCTGCTACTCCACGGGGATACGCTGTGCACCGATGATGTCGGCTATCAACAATTACGTCAGTATGTGCGCAATCCAGATTGGCAGGCACAGTTTCTTGCAAAAACTGTTGAGGAGCGTATGGGCGAGGCTAATAACTTAAGGGAAAAAAGTCGTCAGGCGGTAGCGGATAAGCAAGCTGTCATCATGGATGTCAACGAGGAAGCGGTTGTCCGTTGCTTTAACGAGCACAAGATTAATACCCTTATACATGGGCATACTCACAGGCCAAATGAGCACCAGTACAACGCCGCGTCGCCGCGTACCCGCCTGGTGCTGGGAGACTGGCATAACGATCATGCCGTGTTTGCCCTGCATGATGGGCAGACACTTAAACTGGACACATTCAAGTCATAAGGCTGACAGTGAAGCTACACTGGAAGCAATTAATTCGCCGAAGCGTTTTTGTACTCTGCTTCCATCTCTCGAATAATCTGCATCTCCTCAAGTGTAAAACCTGCCTGCAACCTCGCCTCATCATTGTAAGGGCTGCGAAGATAGGCCGATGCATGACCTTCGAGTAAGTCTCTAAACACCGCTGCACCATCAAGCGAACGTTGCTCGCACACATAACGAAACCAACGGTTACCGACATCGACGTGCGTGATTTCGTCGGTGTAAATGCGTTGTAAAATAGCGGCGCTCTCTGTGTCTTTCTGCGCCAATAGCTTTTCGATCATTGGAGGTGCAACGTCCAGCCCACGCGCTTCAAGAATGCGAGGTACCAGTGCCATGCGAACCAGTACGTCGTGATCGGTGCGGCGCGCCATCTCCCATAAACCGTCATGCGCATCAAGCTGGCCATAATAGCTATCCAGAGTGTTAAGCCGCTCGGCAAGCAACCTATAGTGCTGCCCTTCATCGCTGGCAACCTTCAACCAATCGCTGACGTAGTCTAGTGGCATATCACGAAACCGGTACACGGCGTCCAAAGCCAGATTAATCGCGTTAAATTCGATATGCGCGAGCGAATGCAACAGTGCAACACGCCCTTGCACACTGCCAAGGCGGCGGCGCGGCAAATTGCGCGCATCCACCAATACGGGGGTTGCCGGCCTACCAGCCTCGGGCAGCACACGCAGTTGCGATGCCGTTTCACTAAGCGATGCCTGTTGTTGATTTTGGTTAAGCTGCTGCCAACGCAGGGCAAGCTCGATGGTATCCGCCGCTTTTTTTTCCGGATCATGTTCCAACAGACAGCGTTCAGTCTCAGCAATACAATCAAAGCCCGATGTGTTGATACTGAGTGTCATGGGCTACTCATTGCCACCAGCGTACGGTGGTGGCGGCGGCGGTGTATATGCTGCAAATAATTCACGACTACGCAATGGCCTGTCTCCCAGTTGCAAACGCAGCAGTCGTTTCATTAAGGGTTTGATATCACGCAGCACGGCATCAGATGACAAATCAAACTCCTGTAGTGCGAGTAGAGAACTGCCATTGAGTTTGATACCCTCATCGCGGGTTTCGCCATCATCCATCAGCATAACGGGAGCGGCTGCTTTTTTAGGAATCGCAAAGTGCTCTTGCGGATTCTCAATCAGTACAGCGGTTGAATGGCCTGGAAAAAACACGTACTGAGCATCGGCGTGAATGTGCGTATCACCCTCAGCACAATTAGCAAAATCGGGTAATAAACCCAGCGCATCGAGCAGCATTAATTCAAATTCGCGCAATACCGGCTCGGGTTTTTCGGGGTGCTGTTCAAGCTTGGCCAGCGCCAGTGCGTAATGCGCAAATACCGGAGCCTGCACCTGCTCTTTGCCAAGTAAGCGGATCAGAATTTCGTTAAGGTAATACCCACAGGGTAAAGCAAGATCAACCAGCGCATGGGCACTGCCACTTTCCTCTATACCGCTGAGCATGCGCAATTCACGCTCACCAAACCAAGACACCAACAACGGCCTAAACGGTTGGTAAAGTGCGCGCGTGCGTGGCTGTGATGATCGCGCGCCACGTGCCAGCATGGACATAAGGCCATGCTCCATAGTAAAAAAATCGACGATATAATCGCTATTACCGTACTGCCTGTAGTGCAATAGATAGGCGGCGGCTTGTGCGACTGATTCAGTCATAGCCTAAGCTACGCAACGCGCGCTCATCATCGGCCCAACCTGCTTTGACTCGCACCCACAATTGCAAATACACCTTGTTATCGAACAGCGTTTCCATCGACTGACGTGCACGACTGCCAACTTCTTTGAGCCTTTCACCGCCCTTGCCTATGATGATGCCTTTCTGGCTATTCTTTTCTACCCAGATAACAGCACCTATGCGCAGTAGCTTTTCGGTTTCTTCAAATGTCTCTATTTCAACCGACAAAGCATAGGGCAGTTCTGCAGACAAAAAACGCGTCAGCTGTTCGCGTACCGCTTCTGATGCTAAAAAACGAGAGGAACGATCCGTAAGATCGTCTTCGTCAAATTGAAAAGGCCCCTCGGGTATCAGCTCGCCAATTTGTGTTTCGAGTGCGTCAACACCATCTCCTGTGCGGGCCGAAACCATTAACACTTCCTTCAGATTAGGATCGCTTGGCAAGGAGGTTAAAAACGGTAGCAACTCGTTTTTGTTTTTGACCTTGTCAATTTTATTAACCACGATATAAAACGGTGTTCCAGGTTTGCAAGCCAGCTCAAAAGCACGTTGGTCATCATCGTTCCACACCATGGCCTGCACCAACAGCAGCACAGCATTAACATCGTGCATGGACGCCGAAGCCGTTCGGTTAAGCACCTGGTTTAGGGTACGTTTAGCATCGACATGGATGCCTGGCGTATCCACATAGATGATCTGCAGATTACCGCTTGTTTTGATACCCAGGATGCTGTGGCGCGTGGTTTGTGGCTTGTGCGCGGTGATACTGAGTTTTTGCCCCACCAGATGGTTTAACAATGTGGATTTACCCACATTGGGCCTGCCAACTATAGAAACAGTGCCGCAACGAGTAGTCATGAAATTAGAGTATTTGTGAAGGAGAGATGCGTTTGAATAAAGATAACGATATCAGAATTTACCCTTCGCGACAGTGCTAGTAGCAAACCCCATGAACGAAACGGTACGGCTAGGAAAGGTTCAGAACCTCTTCAAGTTCATTCAAGGCGGCTTCAGCGGCCATCTGCTCCGCTTTGCGTCGGCTACTAGCCTTGGCGGTTGTCAGTACACCTTTAAACGCGACTGAGCAGCTCACTGTAAATTGCAGCTTGTGCGCCTCACCGCTTGTTTCAAGCACGGCGTAGTCTGGTCGCCCTTCACCAAGACCTTGCAGAAGCTCTTGCAATCGGGTTTTGGCATCTTTTAATGATGCCGCAGTAGGCAAGGAATTTAAACGTTCAGCAAATAAGGCAATGATGACTGATTTGGTGTGGTCAAAACCTGACTCAAGAAACACCGCACCAAGAATAGATTCGACTACATCGGCGAGCACCGAGTCTCGGTCAAAGCCACCACTTTTAAATTCACCTGCTCCCATAAGCAGGTACTCACCAAGGTGGAGTTCACGGGCTATTTCTGCCAAGGTGGTGCCCCGCACTAGGCTGGCTCGCAAGCGACTGAGTGCACCTTCATCCAGATTGCGGTGGCGATGATAAAGCGCATCGGCGATGACAAAATTGAGCAGGCCATCGCCTAGAAATTCGAGGCGTTCGTAGTTACTTGCGCCCTTTGAACGGTGGGAGAGCGCCACAGTAAGCAGCGCTTCGTCGGAAAACTGGTAGCCTAATTGTTTATAAAGGCGAGTATAGTCACTCACGTAGCAAACTCGCCCGCATAGTTAAGGGGTGCCGGCTTCTTTTTCGAACACAGTAACAACATCGATGTTGCTAAATAGGTTAGTTCGCTTTTCATAGCTCACCATGACCTTATAGCCACGCTTACCATCTTTGGTCAGCTTAAAGGTTTCTTCTGGTTTGAGATCCCATAGGTTATTGGTGCGATAAGCCTGACCAATATAGCTGTGGATCTTGCTTTTGCTGCCACGCATCAGGTCGTTATTGGCCGCCACGTCGTCAGCAATTTTGGATACCGTCATGTATTCAAAATAGCTTGGCGCAACTTTAAAAGCAAATATACCCAAAAACGCACAGATACCCATAATCGCAAAAATACCAAGAAACGATAGCCCTGCTTGTTTCTTTGGCGATGCTTTGTTGTGCAGTTTGGCAGTCATCATATTATTCGTTCTCCGAGTCGGCTCCACAGGATGCCGCCGTTCCAATGCATCCAGATATAATTCGCCTTGCCAACCAGGTTCTCTTCAGGGACAAAACCCCAAGAGCGACTGTCATTACTGTTATCACGATTGTCTCCAACCATAAAATAATGACCTGCAGGTACCACCCAGCTGCGCTCAGCTGAACCACGATTGTCATAGACCAGAATGTCGTGCTTGACGTCGCCAAGTGTCTCCACGCGTCGCACTACACCAGGAATAATATCGTCCGTACCGGGTAAAACATGAGGCCGCTCGTCGGTAATCTCGACTTGCTCACCGTTTACAAACAACGTTTTGTTGCGGTATTCGATCTCATCCCCAGGCAGCCCAACCACCCGCTTTATGTAGTCAAGCTTAGGGTTCTGAGGGTAGCGAAATACGGCCACATCGCCTCGTTCAGGCTCGCCTGTGCTAAAGATCTTGGTGTGAATAACGGGCAGCCGCACGCCATAGCTGAACTTGTTCACAAGAATGAAATCGCCCACAAGCAAGGTGGGGATCATGGAGCCACTGGGAATTCGAAACGGCTCAAACAGAAACGACCGAAGCACCAACACAATGAACAGTACTGGGAAAAATGAGCGTGCGTACTCCACGATAATGGGTTCGTTGTCGCCACCTGATCGTCTCATAAGTGCCGCAATCAGCCAGATCACGCCTGTGACAGCGGTAGCAACTACCAGTATCAGCGGAAAATTCATAACATACACCTTACTGATCGCATCACTTTCTATCTACCTGTAAAACCGCCAGGAAGGCTTCCTGCGGAATTTCCACGCTGCCCACTTGCTTCATACGGCGCTTACCCGCTTTTTGTTTTTCAAGCAATTTACGCTTACGCGTAATATCACCGCCATAGCACTTTGCCGTCACGTTTTTACGCAAGGCCTTAATGGTACTGCGAGCAATAATATTGGACCCAATTGCCGCCTGCACTGCCACATCAAACATTTGCCGAGGGATAATTTCTTTCATTTTTTCGGCCAGTTCGCGGCCACGGCTTTGCGAACGGTCACGGTGAATGATACTGGCCAGCGCATCAACCTTGTCACCATTAATGAGGATATCCACCTTTACCAGATTGGCTGCTTGAAAACGTTTGAATTCGTAATCAAACGAGGCATAGCCCTTACTGACTGATTTTAACCTATCGAAGAAATCGAGTACGACCTCACTTAAGGGCAACTCGTACGACATCGATACCTGACGCCCCAGGTATTGCATATTGGTTTGAACACCGCGCTTTTCGACACACAGCTTTATCACATCCCCAACGTAATCCTGAGGCATTAAAATATTTGCCAAAATAATAGGCTCACGAATTTCGGCGATATTATTGACTTCGGGTAAGCCTGAAGGGTTATGGATATAAGTGATCTCACCTTTGGTGCCCTCAATTTCGTAGACAACCGTTGGTGCAGTGGTAATCAGATCGAGGTTGTATTCTCGTTCCAGTCGCTCTTGCACAATTTCCATATGCAACATACCCAGAAAACCGCAGCGAAAACCAAAACCCAGTGCAGAGGATGTCTCAGGCTCAAAATGTAAAGCAGCATCATTCAAGCGCAATTTTTGCAATGCTTCGCGAAACGCTTCGTAGTCGTCCGCATCGACAGGATACATGCCGGCAAATACACGTGGCTGTACTTCTTTAAACCCAGGCAAAGGATCGCTTGCCGGGTTCGATGCCAATGTGATCGTATCGCCCACCCTGGCCGCTTCAATTTCCTTGATACCGGCTATGATAAAGCCCACCTCACCCGCTTCAAGCTTATCCAGTGGTTTGCGCTTGGGTGTAAACACGCCCACGGTATCGGCTTGAAACGTTCGCCCGGTAGACATAATCTGAATTTTAGAACGCCGAGGTATGCGCCCTTCTACCATCCGAACAAGTGTGATTACCCCAACGAAATTATCAAACCAGGAATCGATGATAAGCGCTTTTGCAGGTGCCTCTGCATCGCCTTCTGGCGCGGGGATGTTCGTAACAATTTGCTCTAATACATCTTGTACACCGAGGCCTGTCTTGGCACTGACATGGATTGCCCCATGCGCATCCAGACCAATGACCTCTTCGATTTCATCCACCACGCGGTCCACATCGGCTGCCGGCAAATCAATTTTGTTCAGGACCGGAAGCACTTCAAGATCCTGCTCAATCGCCGTGTAGCAATTGGCGACACTTTGCGCCTCCACACCCTGAGACGCATCGACCACGAGAAGAGCCCCTTCGCAAGCGGATAAGGAGCGCGACACTTCGTAGGAGAAATCGACGTGGCCGGGTGTATCGATAAAATTCAGGTGATACACCTCACCACTAATTGAGGTGTAGTCAAGCGACACCGCCTGAGCTTTGATAGTAATGCCACGTTCCTGTTCGATGTCCATTGAATCGAGGACTTGCTCAGACATTTCGCGATCGGCTAAGCCGCCGCACACCTGGATAAAACGGTCTGCCAGCGTGGACTTGCCATGATCGATATGGGCAATAATGGAAAAATTTCGGATGTTTTGCTGCATTAGGTATTAAAAGGCCACGGCGTTGTCTAGCACGAGGCAATGATAAATTTGAGGGTTCTGCTTTAGTTGGCAGCGCTACCCCTTATTGTAGCCTGCCAGCGCCGTAGACACGGCCTTTAGATCAAGAAAGTAGTGACAAACGGGCTCACCGGCACATTCCAGCACCGGCACAAGCGTATCGAACCGCTCCTTGAGCATCTGATCGGCATCTATATCAACCAATTTGAGCGTGTAATCATCGGCAGGCACCAGTTCCAACAGCAGCTGATGCATGTCTTCGCAGAGGTGACAGCCTCGCCGCATGTACAGGACAAGCGGCGCAACCCTGTGCTTAATAGTACCGTCAACTGGAGGCGTTTTCGTACTCAATTGGCCTATGACTTATTCGATCTCCAACGCAAGAAACATGGGTCCCTCGCTGCGTTGCACCAAAATGGCAACCGATTTATTGTCGCGAACCTCCTCCACCACCGCTTTAAAATCGACCACGGAATCGACCGGTTTATTGTCCACCATGAGTAACGCGTCACCCGGTTCAACCCCAGCCAAGCCCGCTGGGCCATTTGCCACAACACTGCTCACTACCACACCGCCTTTATCGATGCCCAACTCTTCGCGGGTACCGGTGTCGAGTGGCTCCACCTCCATTTGCAATACATTGGCTCTCGGCCCACCGCCAAAAGCGCGATTGGTTTGGGCAAGCCTCTCCGGTGAAGGTAGCTCTCCGATATTCACGGTAATGGCAATTTCGCGCCCATCGCGTACCACCGTGAGCTGGGCATCCGTATTAACCGGTACACGTCCGACAAGTGGAGGCAATGAAGATTGGCGCTCAACCGGCTTACCGTCGAAATGCGTGATCACATCATTCACTCGTAGCCTCGATCGGGACGCTGGTCCATTTTCGACAATGCGTGTCACTAATGCCCCTCTGGCGATATCCATGCCTTGTCGGTCAGCCAATTCTCGATTCACTTCCTGAATATGCACACCCAACCAGCCACGGCTCACAACGCCATTTGCCATGAGCTGCCGCGACACGTCCATGGCAAGTTCTATTGGGATGGCAAACGAGAGTCCACTGAAGCTGCCAGTGCGTGAATATATTTGGCTGTTGATCCCGATGACTTCACCTTCAAGGTTGAACAAGGGACCGCCAGAATTACCTGGATTAATGGCGACATCGGTTTGGATAAACGGCACATAACTTTCGTTTGGCAATGCCCTGCCAATCGCACTGACAATGCCAGAAGTGACTGAAAAATCAAAACCAAACGGGGAACCGATAGCTAACACCCATTCCCCGACTTCAAGCGCGTCACTATTGCCAATTTTTACTGAAGGCAGGTTATCTGCATCCACTTTAAGTAAGGCGACATCGGAGCGCGGGTCAGTACCTACGACGCGTGCAATAAGCTCACGTCTGTCGTGCAAACGAACCAAAACGGTACTGGCCCCTTCAACAACATGGTTGTTGGTCATCACAAAACCATCGTCAGAGATAATAAACCCGGAACCCAAACCACTCTCTTCGAATGGAGATCGCCCGGGCTCACCACGCCGAAACTCTTCAATTCGCTCGTCAAGCTCTTGATCAGTACCGGACCGGCTCAGCCCTTGACGTGTACTGATGTTAACCACGGCCTTATGATTCTGTTTAACCAGGCTTGTAAAATCAGGTAAGCCAGTTAGCGCCAGCGCCAATGTCGGGCTGCATAAAAAAAACAGCGTGAACAAAGGTAAGACTGCTTTTCTCATTTCAAGCTCTCCAAAATACGGGAAACGATTAAGGGCGGTAATTCAGTGGTTCAGCTGAAATCAGGCTGGTATGCCCAATGCCAACGGTGCAATTACTTAGCCCGTTTCTTAGTACGTGTTGCCATGCAAATAGTCCACCACCGAGCCCGACTGTAAAACCTGTAAAAGCGCCTATATCAGCATAATTTGGAAGCCCTAGCGTGCTAGCTACAATATAGCCTATACAGGTGCCAGCCAGCATAGTTACCGTAGGGATACCGTAGGCCATGCAAACCAGTCTAAGCCAATTTCCAACAGGTGGCTCTACTTTGACGTTGACCTGCTGCCCAGGTGTTGCGTCAATGGAATTGATACAGTTAATAAGCAAAGCAGAATTGCCGCGCGGGAGCAGCTGAATACCACAGTTACCGCGATGTTCGCAGCGGCCACAGCCGCTTAATGGATGCAGTTCTATCTCAGCCAGATTGTTTCTCTGGCTGATCATCGTCCCGCGACGAATCACTCGGTAAAGCGCACAGCTCGGGCAATGGTTTTGACGGTATTACTGGGTACTTCGCCGACAACCGTTATCAACGCTTTTGCAGTGCTGTGCGAGTAAGCGTTTAAACCGCCCATGCTCGATACGCTATCGACCGCTTCATCTTGAGTAGTACCGTTCGCATATTCGACATACACCGATACGGATGCCATACCATCAGATAACAACACATGGCTGGTTGGTCGCTCGCTAATGGCCATCGGCTGATAGGTCTCGGAGACTTCAGCATATCCCATGGGTAAGCCTTCAAATTCGATACGGTTTTTTGAAGGCAGCGCCTTAACCGGATGATTAACCTGCTTGCTGAGAACCCGATCCTGCACATTGGCAGGCAAATCAAAACGCTCCTGTGAGATTTCCTCCGGATAGCTGATATTCGTGAACATCACCTGCTCGACAATATTGCCGTCTAGATCCAACAGCATGGAACGCAGCAGCATGTAGGTTTCTTTATCGACCCAAAAACGATATCCGTAGCGATCTTCATCTCGAGGAGAAATATCAATAACATGAGTCATTCGACCGGCGACACGATCCGGTTCAGCCAATTTAAGCAAATAAGCGCTATTTTCGCTTAATGACGCGTCGACAATAGGAATGATGTTGCGATTTTTGGAGTCGCTAACGATAACGGCATCTGAATCTGGCCAAATGCAGGTAACCAGCGCACGATCTCGGTACACTTCGCGCGCTTCACCGTTAAGAGACAACATGCGCTCACGCTCACCGCCGCTCTCATTACTGTGCAGGATATGCAAAGCTTCAAGATTATCACCTTGAGAATGTACAAAGCTGCCTTCGTAATTTAGCGACCGCACGGCTTCAGACATTCGCTTGATCAGGTCGCTGGGCGACATGTTAGTTTCGGCACGCACGCTCGGGACGAGTAGCGAAACCATTGTCAAAGCTACAAAAAGACGGTTTGGGTTTATCATCATGCTCAACGACCGACTAGTGGGTGCACGTCTTGAGTAACGTGCACAGCAGTATAGTCAATCTTATTCTGGTGTAACAGCGTCGTATCCAACTAATCGTGAATAAGGCAACATGCCAAGCCTGCCAGCTGTGGGTGAATTCTCAATATGCTGTGACAAAAGCCTGTTTAGGCGCTGCTCAGCCTTGTGGTCGCGTTCAGCATCAGGTGTCACCCAATAAGTGCCTTTATTAGAAACTAGCTCGACCTCTGGCAAAACCACTCCGGGCAGCCCCGCACCAGACAGATCTGGGTTATTGCTACCATCGAGACCGGCTACCGACACAGGGCCTGCACCTTCGGGTGCTGTCTGAAACAGGTTAAGGCCTACGACCGTGGCCAGTGCCATACAGGCTGCCAAAGCCGCGCCTGAGTACCACATTCCGTTGTGATTGTGAGATTGAGCCTGAGGCGCCACGTTCTCTTCAATGGCATCAGCTTCATCGAAAGCGTCATCTAATTCAGAATCGGACGAATCCGCACTGACAGCCGGACGAGCATAGTCGCCAATGGTGGCTACGTTGGTGTAAACCGGCTCGTCATCGATCGCTGCGCTGATTCTTGCGCTTAGATCGGTATCGATACTCACATCTTCGTTTCTGATGACATCGCGCATCAGGTGATAGCGAGACCAGGTTGCTTTAAGTTCTTCATCGTCGCAAATATTCTTAATGCTAACGGCCGGGTCAAGCTTCTGCCACTCACCGTCCATTAAACGTGACAACATTTCGGGATCTTTTGGTGTGTTGTTCATAACTGCTTACTCAATTTACCTACTGGTTACCTACTGGTACTAATTCGAATAGAATATGTGTTCGATTGATTTACCTTAAGCTACCCGCGACGCTTATCGTCGAGTAAAGGCTCCAGGTTAATATCAATCGCTTCACGAGCTCTAAATATTCGTGAACGCACGGTGCCAATCGGGCACTCCATTGCACTGGCAATTTCTTCATAAGACAATCCGTCAAATTCGCGCAATGTAATGGCCATGCGTAAATCTTCTGGTAAGGATTCGATCGACTGCTTTACCACTTCTACAATTTGGTCTGCCAACATTTCTCTATCTGGGGTGGCGTACTCTCGTAGCGCACTACCACTTTCAAACTGCTCGGCTTCAGCGGCATCAACTCCGGTATCACTGATCTTTCGGCTCATTGTGACCAAATGGTTTTTCGCCGTGTTAATCGCAATTCGATAGAGCCAGGTGTAAAAGGCGCTATCACCACGGAAATTCTTCAGGCCGCGGTACGCTTTGATAAAAGCCTCTTGTGTGACATCTTGAGATTCGTGCGAATCGTGAACGTAGCGAGAGACAAGATGGCCGATTTTGTTCTGGTATTTAAGCACCAGCAAATCGAAGGCCTTCTTGTCACCACGTTGCACCCGCTGTACCAATGCAAAATCTATGTCTTTCTCACTCAACGGTTTGTTTCCTTCCGAACCACCTGGCCGCGTAACTGTCTTGAACGATCTTACAGCGACAGTGCCAGTAGCGCCGACTGGGACGGATGATTTGTTAGTATTTCTGTTAGCGTTTGAGATCATAGCAGTTGTTTACCGTTGAACCTGCATTTAAGTGTCTTAAAACGTAAGACAGGAATTATCGGTATAGTTCCGACCCAACAACCGTTTTGCACCCTTTTTTAAGTGAGAACTGTGCCATGAATCTTCCAATTGTCCTGAAAACGGCTGAACTCGCCGATTTTGATGGTAATTTCTTAAAAATTGTTGATTTACGTGGCAAAGAGGAATTCTCTAAAGGACACCTCCCAGGCGCTGTACACCTGGATGCCCGCCTAATCAACCGTAATGACAAGCCTGCCGTAGGCCTGCTGCCTGATAACAATGGGATTCAGACCATTGTGGAGGCCATCGGGCTACAGCAAAACGACCATATCGTGGCCTACGACAACGGGGCTGAAACTTCAGCTGCGCGCCTCATTTGGGTTCTGCATGCTTATGGGTTTTTCGCTACCAGCTGGCTCGAAGGGGGGTTTCAATTGTGGGAGGCGCAAAAAAGGACGATTAGTACAGAGTCTCAAAATGTGGAGCCTGTCACTGTAAAGCTCGAATTCGAAGGCAGCAACTTTATTACGGCCACTGAATTAAACGCTCGGCTGAATGACGAATCAATCGTCCCACTGGATGTGCGCACACTGGGTGAGTACGAGGGTACGGATGTACGCGCAGAGCGAGGTGGCCACGTACCCGGAGCACAACACTACAACTGGACCGACTTGCTAGCAGAAGATAATTCGCTAAAACCCTTAGATGACATAGAACATCTTCTTAAATCACTCAACGTGACCAAAGATAAAGAAGTGGTCGTTTACTGTCAGTCGCATCAACGCTCCTCAGTCACCTATGTTGTCTTGAAACACCTTGGGTATGACAAAGTGGTGGCTATTGATGGCGCCTGGTCTGTGTGGGGTAACAACCCAGATTTGCCTATCGGCACTGTTTAATTAAAGGCAAGCTGTTTAAAAAAGAAAAGATCTACAGTTGTGTGGATCATTCTTAATAAACGCTAATTAGAATCAGTGCTAGCTATCGAGTAAACGCAGGTAATTTTCGTATCGCCAACGCGCAATCTCACCTGACTCCACTGCTAATCGAACCGCACAGTCAGGTTCAACCTTATGCATGCAATTGCCAAACTTACACTGCGATGCCTGCGTATGTATTTCGATAAAGCCTGCATTAACATCAACTGGTTTTAAATGGGCAACCGAGAACTGACGTACGCCAGGTGAGTCTATCAGCGCGCCATTACCGGGTAAGTCGTACCAGTAAGTGACGGTTGTGGTGTGCGAACCAAAGCCGGTTGCACTTGATATGGCACCAACCCGAATTTCCCGATCTGGCAATATCTGTTGCACGATAGAAGACTTACCAACCCCTGACGCCCCCACCAATGCCACCGACTTTTGTTCAAACTCCTTATTAAGAAGTGCAACACCTTCAGGGGTTTTGGTGTTCATTAAAATGGCGGTGTAACCCACGCGGCGATACACGTCAAGCCACTCCTGCGCCTTTTGTGTGGCGGCATCATCAAGCAGATCACTTTTATTAATCACAATAATAGCGCCCATACCAGCAACCTCGGCCGCAACACAGAACTGATCTATCAGCAGACGCTCAATACCAGGTGGGTTGGCACACACAATGGCTAAATGCGTGATATTTGCGGCTAAGGGCTTACTCTGGCCTTTTCGATCTGGCCGGGCAAGCTGTGTTGCACGACTTTGCATGGACACCACACGCATGGCGGTATTGATTTCTTCCTCACAATGCACTCGATCACCAGCAACCAATTGCGGTAGATTTCTTAGTGGCACAGCTCGATGAATGTCACCTGCGTCATCCATCACGGCCACCGCCGTACCAAAATTGGCAACGACTCTAAAACCAGCAGTACTTGCCGAGTCTGAACCTGCCTGTGAAACACCGGAGCCTGAATTCAAAATGGGTTCGTCATTGTTAACGTGATATTCCGTAAGAAACTGATGAGGTTATTTCAGCACATCGGTGCAGAGTGTGCTTGAATAGTATCAAACACGCTGACCTTGATTACTGATTATGCCCGTGAACGACGACAACCTGATTTGGGTTGACCTTGAAATGACTGGCCTGGATCCCGATAACGATACGGTTATCGAGATAGCCACCATCATAACCGACCCTGACCTCCACATACTGGCCGAAGGTCCGGTTTTTGCCATTCAGTGTGATGATGCAAAGCTTGCCGGTATGGATGAGTGGAACCAAACACATCATGGGGCTTCTGGTTTGCTAGATCGAGTTAAGCAAAGTGAGCATACGATGCGTCACGCCGAACTGGAAACCTTGCGATTTCTATCCGACTGGGTGGGTGCGGAAAAATCACCCATGTGCGGGAACAGTATTTGTCAGGACAGACGCTTTATGGTTCGAACAATGCCCCAGCTTGAGCAATTCTTCCACTATCGCAACATCGATGTCAGTACGATCAAAGAACTCGTGCGCCGCTGGCAGCCTGACATTGCAAATGGCTTTAGAAAGAAAAACACGCATTTAGCGTTAGACGATATTCGCGAATCAATTCTGGAGCTACAGCTCTATCGTGAAAAAGTGTTTACAATTTAAACTGGTTATTGATTAGAGCGGAGTGCGTTGCTCAAACGCAATGGATAAGGTACCACTGTCTGCAAATTCCAGATCGCTACCAATCGGAATGCCTCGCGCAATTTGTAACACCACAACGTTTCGATCGTTAGCCATTTTAGTGATATAGCGTGCGGTGGCCTGCCCTTCAATCGTAGAATTCATCGCAAGCGTCAGCTCTTTTATATCACCGTTATTAAGCCTGGCTTCCAACAAATCAAGGCCAAGCTCTTTGGGCCCCACGCCATCCAGCGGTGACAAATGCCCGAGTAATAAAAAGAACTGCCCCTGATAGGCGGTAGATTTATCGATCGCCAACACATCTGCCGGGTTTTCGACAACGCATAGTTGGGTGGCGTCACGTTCGTCGCTGTTGCAATAATCACATAGCGCGTTTTCAGTGAAGATACGGCACTGGGTACAATGTTGGATGTTTTCAACGGCACGGCTCATCACGTCTCCGAGACGTGCAGCGCCTTTGCGATCGCGTTGCAACAAATGCAATGCGATACGCTGCGCGGACTTGGGTCCCACGCCTGGCAGAATGCGCAAGGCATCCACCAATTCGTCCAGTAAACCACCTGCCATACTATTGCGACCTGTAGTGTCTTCTATTCATGTTCATTGCCCGACTTTATAAATGCTTGGATAAGAATAAAAGCCTAGAAAGGCATTTTGATTCCAGGCGGCAAATCCAGACCGTTTGTCAGTCCGCCCATTTTTTCCTGCGTTGCCTGAGCCAGTTTCTGTGAAGCGTCATTGACAGCCGCGGCAACCAGATCTTCGAGCATGTCTTTATCATCTGACATGAGCGTATCGTCAATATTAACGCGCAGCAATTCATGTTGCCCGTTCATCAATACTTTAACCAAACCAGCACCGCTTTGCCCTTCTATCTGCATATTGGCAAGTTCTTCCTGTGCCTTTTGCATATCGGCCTGCATTTGCTGCGCCTGCTTCATTATGTTTCCAATACCACCTTTCATTCAGGTCTCCTGATTTTTAATCTGTTTGTTAGTACATGCGCTAGGTGCCTATGTCACAGGCTCCACACTCTGCTCATCGACCGTCCCATCCACCTCTGTTACCAATTGTTTTACCAACGGGTCTTCGTTAATGGAGTCTCGAGCCGCCTGCATTGCATCATTACGCGCTTTCTCATGGATGCGTGCTGGTGTTTGAAGCTCCGCATCAACTACATCAATGGTTAACTGTATATCGCTTGCGGTGTGCTCTGACAGTGCCGTTTGTAAGCGAGCCTGAAAGCGTTCAGACCTAACATGCTCTGACTGGGCTTCGAGCTGCAAACTGATGTGATTATCTTGGCGTTTTTCTAGTACACAATGAGTGGCCAGCTCCCGCGGCATACCCGATAACTGCAGTGCCTCAACCGTATCAAACCAGCTGGTGGTATCCAAACTCTCAAGCGTAACGACTTTGCGTGGCTCTGGCTTTGCAGGTTTTGACTCTACGGGTGTAGAGTCTGCAGATGGAGAATTAGCTTGGGCTGACTCTACGGTAGTAGAGTGTGTGGCTGCAGACTCGGCTTCTGCCGACTCTACAGTTGTAGAGTGAGCAGATGCTGACTCGGTTTCTGCTGACTCTACACGTGTAGAGTGCGTGGCTGCTGACTTGGCCTCTACTGACTCTACACGTGTAGAGTGCGCGGCTGATGAATTCGCCGGCACACTACTAGCAGGTGCATCATTAACAGGTGCATCATCATTAAGTGCTTGAGTCGCAGCCGCCATTGCCGCTGCACGCGCTGCGTCTAGCGCGGCATTCTTATTTATCGGTTTTATCGGTTTTATCGGTTTTATCG
>CAYSZH010000081.1:16106-19462 GCA_964435305.1 uncultured Granulosicoccaceae bacterium | reverse complement strand
GGGTGACACTACAGTATCAGAATTTTCCATCCCCAGCATACTGGGGCAGTTTCAGTTCTTTTAGCCTACTCTCAAGTGCCTGCATCCTTGGGCTACCGTTCCAGATAACAATATGGTTTTGATTAAGGCCTTTAAAAAAGTCTTTCGCATGGCGATATTGAGTTTCATCGGCCCGATCGAGCCCAATGACTATTCTGTGTAAGTACTTCACTTTAGAAAGCTCTGCCAGTATGTTTGGCATTGCATCGGTTTCGAGTTCCGAGTACAAACAGCGGAGTACAAGAGAAAGCTTTCGCGTTTGACGCACGCGGATCATTATTTGAAATACTCCAAAACTCCAAAGCACCCGATCAACCACTGAAGCATGTTTATGCTGTCACCATCAGGCCAAATGTTGTCAAAGGGTGGGCATTACCCAAGAAGCATGAAGACCGATGCTTCCTATTGCAAGCGATATTGAAGTCATACTCTATGATGCTCGTCCAGACAGCGCGACAAGCGGAATGTTGTTTCGAGTTGTGTATTGATAAGCGCTAGAGATTGGTCTATCACGCACCGTTTTCGCTATTAGTTTGACAAGCACGCACCCACAGGCGTATTTTCTGATTTGCTCGCAAATCTGGCCGAATCCAACAGAGAAATCAGTTGATATACTGGGTCGCTCTCTGGTACTCAACTGTCTTGTCCAGAAAAAGCGCTCTCTCTTTCGTGCAACATGACTTAAATAGTGGATAAGCCATATGATCCGAATTGATGCTTTACGCGATAGTATGCAAAAAGAAGATATTGAACTCGTCGCAATTGGGCCCGGTGCCCACCTAGCATGGCTTACCGGCGTGCGCCCACATGCCGATGAACGGGCATTACTTTTTTGTGTCACTCAAAATTATGCCGGGTTCTTAATGCCCGCACTTGAAGCACAAAGTGCACGCCAGCAAACTAACATGCCGTTCCATACATGGAGCGATGCGACAGGCCCTGGACAAGCCATGCTTGATTGCCTGGCAGCGGCAGGCGCGAGTCAGGCTAGCAGCATCGTACTCGATGAAACCATGCGTGCAGATTTTGCAGCGCTGGTTCAAGATGCGCTGCCAAACGCAAAACGACAATTTACAGAAACAACCATCGGTGCTTTAAGAATGCGTAAAGACGATGCTGAATTCGCTATTCTCAAACGCAATGCCTTAAGTGCCGACGCTGCAATGCAGGCCGCATGGTCCAAGATGAAAGTAGGGATGACCGAGCAAGCGGTGGCCAGCATTGTTCGCGACTCTTTTAAAGAACAAAATGCACAGCCCTTATTCACCATTGTTGGCACAGGCGGCAACGGTGCTTTCCCACACCACCACACCGGGGGCACTGTTCTACAAGCTGGCGACATTGTCGTCATGGATATCGGTGGTGAAATCGATGGCTATTCCAGTGACATCACTCGTATGGTGTCACTTGGCGAACCTGGTAAAGAGTATCTGAAGGTGCACGCCATTGTGGAAGCGGCTGTGCAGGCAGCACTGCAAGCGGCAAAACCTGGCGTGAAGGCGCACGTTGTTGATGATGCTGCCAGAAAAGTCATAAGCGATGCAGGTTACGGTGAGTTTTTTGTTCACCGCACCGGCCATGGCATGGGCATAGAAATTCACGAAACGCCGTACATCACCTCATCTTCACAAACTGTACTCGAAGAGGGCATGGTGTTTTCAATTGAGCCTGGCATTTATCTACAAGACCAATTTGGACTTCGCTTGGAAGACATTGTTATATTACGTCACGATGGTCCAGAGATTTTGTCAGAACTCCCCCGCAGTGTAAAAATCATTGACAGCTGACTTATTCGTTCGCGCTCAATATTTTTATCACCCGGCTTTAGCGAAGAACTGCGCGGCTCAAAAAAGCGTCTGACAGCACAGCCTGAACGTTTCAATCCAGCCTACGCCTTTTTAGGGCGTTAGCACGACTGCCCCGCAAAATCCATGCTGTTTCAACGGTGTTTGGCTGTGATTCAACCTGTACTCAACAGAAAAACACGAGGAAGAGGTTCAATATGTCATTTTTATCGAAAGCTTAAAGTGCTTTATTCCTGCGGTCATATTGCTTGGTGGTCTTGCTATCTCAGCCATGGCACAGGATATCAAATTCTTTTAACGTTGTTGCCATTGGGCTTGGGAAAATATTTAAAGTGTGCTTATAGGCTGAGCTTAAGCACACTCCTTAACTGTAAAAAATAATCGCATACGAATAATACCCCTACCCTGGAATTAACCCAGATGAATTGAAATAATACGTTTGGCTTAAACGTATTAGACAGGTCTTCTTAAAAGTAATTATATCCACTACCTCATCGTGAATATTCACGATTAAGCCGGAAACTGTTTTGCTATTGTTTTTACTCATGAGCTGTTGCCTTTTTCATGAGTGGTTTCGGAATGGATTATTTAGCTATATCTATAAACTCGTTGAGTTTACTTTCGGTATTTGGTTTTATATCTGGATTGTTAAGTGTTTATGCTTTCATTCCCTACATAGTAGATACCGCTAATAATAAGACGCACCCCCAAAGAGCATCTTGGCTTATCTGGTCTGTGCTAGGGTCAATAGCGTTTTTCTCTCAGCTTTACGAAGGTGCAGGTGCATCATTATGGTTCGCTGCGATACAGGTCTCAGGGACCATCGTTGTTTTTTTTCTATCTATATGGCGAGGGTCAGGAACCTACCTTAGATCTTCAGATTACTGGATTTTGGGTGCAGCACTGATTGGATTAATATTATGGTATTTCACTGAAGACGCAGCTTACGCACTTCTCATTTCTATCTGCATTAGCCTTTTAGGGGGATGCGCCACAGTAGTAAAAGCGTTCAGGGACCCCGATAGCGAAACAGCGTCCACTTGGGTCGTCTTTCTTATTGCTTCTGTATGGGCATTATTTTCAGTGGGCGAAGTCGATTTTGTACTTCTGGCTTACCCGCTGTATCTGACCATACTCTGCAGCGCAATTGTCACAGCGATATTCGTTGGCAGGTTAGCCGGACCATCAAGGGCGTCAGATCTCGCCATTGCAGAAAATAATTGAGCCATTTCGATATCAATTGCGGCCTATAGGGGCAGCTTCCACTTTTTGAGCCAATAGAACAATTGGATCCTAATCACCAAATTCGGAATATAATATGACTCTTTTAAAAGCTCTGGTATCTATTTTTTGCGCATTGAGCTGTGCGATGTTCTCAGCCAGCGCCACGGCTGCTAATCCGGGTGTATCACAGAAATCCCCTGCCAATGATGTCTCCTTCATCGACAGCAAGGGCAAGAGCAAATTCGTGGACAGTAAAGGAAAAACCACGTTCGTTGACAGTAAGGGCAA
>CAYSZH010000081.1:0-16006 GCA_964435305.1 uncultured Granulosicoccaceae bacterium | reverse complement strand
AGAGCAAATTCGTGGACAGTAAAGGAAAAACCACGTTCGTTGA
This sequence comes from uncultured Granulosicoccaceae bacterium, assembly GCA_964435305.1. Taxonomy (GTDB): domain Bacteria; phylum Pseudomonadota; class Gammaproteobacteria; order Granulosicoccales; family Granulosicoccaceae; genus Granulosicoccus. Next base: position 15,963 of record CAYSZH010000081.1, on the reverse strand, counting down.
CAGTAAGGGCAATAACCATCCATATTAATAGTGTACGGGATCATGTCTTCCATTGCCGCATCTGCGGGAATGGAAGACATGATCCCGCCTGACGCCACATCCCACCTAAACAATTGTGTCCCACCTGTTGTCTTTTAGATTATCGATCAACAAAAATTGACACGTCCCCAAATTGGGGGATTCTTCTATTTTATTTTTTTAGTATTCTAGATTGAGTTTGATGAGCCACTAAACAGGGGCTCGCAGGGAATTGAAGACTTTTCAATTGATCACTATCGAGCAAATATCTAGCGGCAGCTTAATGCTCCAAAGTGGGTTTACACACTCAAAATATCGATATTCAGCACAGCGTATATTGGCCATATATTGATCATATTCAGTGTTTTTTGGCTAACCTAGGTGATATCCTTATTGGTAATAGTAGAACGGCCTGACGCCCTAAATGTATAGCTTTAAGGATTCAACCAATACCGGATCAGCTGTAACAGGCACCGCATTATCCGCGTTCGACCTATTCAAAAACCTGAACCTTGAAGATCGCGAAACTCTTGCGAAAAGCTTCACAATGAGGCACTACCGGAAGAACCAATATGTGATTTCTTCAACGAAACACGACGACGATGTTCATTTCATTCTAAGTGGGCGCGTACAAGCTTGCGCTTTTTCGGAAAATGGTCGTCAAATTCACTATGAAGAACTTACGGCCGGGATGATGTTTGGCGAGCTCAGTGCCATTGATCAGTGTGATCGTAGTAACGATTGCATATGTATAGCGGATAGTAGTATCGCATCAATACAGAGTACTGAATTTATGAAAAATGTCGCTAAATACCCCTCTGTAAACAAGGCCTTGCTCCTAAGATTGGCATCCCTTGTTCGGCTGCAGCTACGCAAAGTATATGAATTTTCCAGCTTCACAGTTGCTCAGCGCGTAAGACTTGAACTTATCCGAATGGCAGCTTCGAAAATAAATGTGAATGGTCTTGTTAAATTTGACTCTGTACCAACTCATGCAGAGATAGCATCACGAATAAACACCCACCGTGAAGCCGTTACAAGAGAACTAAAATTACTCGAAACAGAAAACATAATTACCTGGAAGCGTGGTAATTATGTTATACACGACATCGCCAGATTAGTTGTCAATGAATAACGTCTGGCTAGACTAATGAGACTATTAAACACCGTTTATGTCCATGCGCTCCTCTCCCAGCACTGTCTTGAATTACGCTTTCCATACTCGGGTCAGCGAGCTCATTAAACCATCAACATTAAACAGGACTCAATTCGCTCGATGCGGAACATGGTTTATCCACCAAAACCGGAAACAACTACACCCGCTATACGTATAAAATATGTACAGATCTTTGAATAGTTTGCGCGCATTGGTGGGTAGAAAACACCATTTACGTAAAATCGAACAGACATACAGCGATACCCATAAAAAAAGTTCTTGCCATGTATCTTTACGAGGCCCGTCCGGCGTCGGTAAAACATCCATAGCTTTACACTTTGCCCAAAAACAGAATGATGACGAATGCCTAAACGCTTACGTTAAATGTTTTAGCAGCGCGAACCGCACAGCCCACTTCGCACTCTCTAGTTTGTTCGAACCAATTTTAAAATACCTTCTGTCTTTAGAGAATGAGGTTGTTACCCAACTTAAAAACGAACTTATTGAAGCCGATGGCGCCATAGGGCCATTATTACGTCCGGTGCTTCCAGACATTCGGCACTTGATGCCATCGGATGATATATTGCCAGGTGAAGTACCTATCGCCGAATCGGCTGTACGGTTTGAAAACGCGTTTCTGGCGTTTGCCAATATCATCTCTCCTCATCTTCCCAGAATACTATTCATCGTCGATGATATTCAGTGGTGCGATGAAGCCTCCATCCGTTCTCTTAACAATATTCTTCTTAACCAAACATTGCATAGCTACTTCCTAATCAGCACCGAGCGGATCAATTCGCATTCTTCGGACGTGAATAATCAGACCAAGGAAGAGGCCTTATTAGCAACAATAATTGATGTAGAAGATCTCTCGCGTGACGATGTTCGCGCGATGACAGCACTTTACCTAAACACCACTGTGCCTGCAGTTATAGATGCTGTTTCAGATCGAGCCTGGTCTCTTGCAAAAGGCAACCCATTTTTTCTTGATCGTATTTTGACTTTGTGTCGCGATGGTTCACTAGCGGTTGGTTCTGACAAAATCGATAATTTGGATAACTATCTGGATCTAATTAATCTGTCGAAGTCCTACCCTACTGTCCGGGGCCTACTGACAGCATCAATGTCCTCCATTAGTGAAACCGCAATGACTACGCTGTCTATAGCGGCTTGTATTGGCCATACGTTTTCAAACAACGACTTGTCACAAGTTAGTGTGTGCCCACCTCAGTCAACCGAAACATTGGAAATTGCAGTGACTAAGGGGCTATTGGTCAGAACCGCCTCTCCGTCTGGCAAGACTGACAATAATATCAACTGGTACAGATTTGTACACGATCAAATACAAGATGCAGCCTTACAAGAATTAGATATTGAGAAACGCGAATCCATTTTCTATGAGCTTTACCACTATCTACTTAAAAATAAGATGAACGTGAAACTCGCACATAGCGATGTCACATCCATTTTGAAGTTAAATGATATTGCTAAGCTTCTAAGCATCGACGAAACCGTCGCTCTGGCAAAGTTAAACCTAGAAGCGACCAATATTAATCGGCAATCTTCTGCATTCAACGAATCTCTTATGCATGTGGACGTCATTATGGCCTTGTCCGATGAAAGTTGGTGGGAAACACAGTGTGTTTTGATGGTAGAAGCCCATATACGGGCAATAGAAATCTTAATTGGAATGTGTAATTTTGAAAGAGCCAGAAACCTCATTCTTGAATTAGAACAGCATAAGCTGAACGACGACAATACAACTAAGCTTACTCAGTTAAAAATATCCTATTTTATTGCTATTGGAAATCACACCAGCGCTATCAACACTGGAAATCAGTACTTAGAGCAATGGAAGCTTCAACTACCCACAATCGATCTTGAACAATGCATCGAAGCTGAATTGGAATTAGCCAATGAGTTTTTTTCGCCGAAAGCGCTTAACGACATAATTGAACAATCTCAAGCAGGGTCAAGCTCGCCACGTGCCAATCCAATGAAAATTATGGTTGATCTACTCGTCCCCAGTGACGCCATTAACGCAAGACTTAATATGTGGCTGGCGATTAAGCTCTTCAACACCTCCATGAAGTATGGATACTGCGTATCCTCGGTAAAGGCCTTAGCCAATTTCGGTAGTACATGTGCAACACTTGGCTATATTGATCGAGGATTCATACTCGGCGAAAGTGCGCTAAAAATTTGTGAGGCTGAACAAAACAAATTTATAGCGCACAAAGCAATGTTTACGTTCTATGGTTACCTTAAACACTGGCGAGAACCACTGCAGCAAACCGCAATGTCTCTGCAAAGCGTGCATGACACCTGCTTATTGAATGGCGACGTGGCATATGCTGCGTTAACATCCGGCATGATTGGAAGCACAGTTTATCCCTACACAACAAACAACCTCACAGACACTATTGCCATACTTGAAAATTCACTTCATTTTTGTGAAGAATCAGGTGCCTCTGGCAGCCTGCAATTGACACTTTCGGCCTTACTGCCGCTTAGCTACCTACAAAACCCACAGGACATGGAGAATAGTTCTAACCAATTCCAATACAAAGACTATTCAGAAACAGAGTTTCTTCTGCAATGTGAATCTGACAATAACGAAATGGCAATTTGTAATTTTCGCATTCTGCAATCATTGGCTTATGCCATGGAAGACCGGCTTATAGAGTCTGAGATATCGTGTAATTCGGCTTTTCAAAGATGTGGAAACTTGTACGCTACTTTCTCAAAGGGTATGTGCTTTTTTCTTCGCTCATTTACTGTATTTGCCACTTGCAGTTCGCAACCATTGAGGTATAGCAACAATAAAGAATCGGCTCAGCACTGCCTTGATGAGCTAGAAAATTGGCAGAAGATAAATCCACACAATTTTTCATGCTTATACCATTTAGCGAAAGCAGAATTCCACCTCGCAAACGACGCCAATGAAGAAGCATTGGCCCAATATGTAAAATCAATCGCTACAGCAAAAAAGGCAGAATTCCATTTTATCCACGCTTTGTGCCACAGCCGAATCGCAGCTTATTGGAAAGACTGTAAATCAAACGAGTATTACTATCGTGAACATATTACGCACTCCTATCTCATTAGCGCCTCTATACAAGCAAATAGATCAGCTTCCTATTTTCAAGACATCTCCAAATTGCCTGGGAACAATAATTTGCAGCTGAACACCTACAACACACAAGATTCAGCTCGAATTACCGACGATCTGGCATCGTTCATAGATGCTAGTGCGACGATAAACAATGAAACTGACTACGGAAGCATGGTACGGAAGATGTTGCGCTTGCTACTTGACCTTACACATTTTGATACCGTTAAATTATTTATTAGAATGGACAATGAGTTGCGAATGGAGGCCAGCCAAGACAGTGCTACATTCTCTTTGTATCAGTCACAGTCTGAAAGCACAAGTGCTGATTATCCGCTCAGTCTTTTTCGGTATGTAGAGCGTAGCCGTGAGACGATAACAGCAACACGCCCTGCAGAACAATCTCCTTATTCTAAAGATGCATACATTCGAGTTAAAAAACCAACGTCTATTATCGTGCTACCGGTATCCATACAAGCTAGTGTAAATGCCATACTGTACTTTGAATCTGAAAGAAGCAGTGATACAACCACAGACAAGCTTAAACACTCCCTGACTATACTGTCTTCATTAATCGCAACTTCTATACAAAACATCCTGTTATATAAAAGCATATCGACAGCCGTTCTGTCTAAAACTGAAATGCTCAACGAAACGAATACCACTCTCACACAAACCGTTGCACAACTGGAAAAAGAAGTTGATCAGTTAGGAAAATTGCGGGCTTTTCTGCAACCTCATGTCGCTGAAGTTATCACCTCTTCTGATCATTCAGAGTTGCTGGACAGCCACCGAAAAAGACTTTCTATCGTATTCTGCGACTTACGTGGGTTTACCAACTACTCCGAGTCAGAGGAACCCGAGGATGTGTTTGACTTACTCGGCCAATATCATGAGCTACTAGGAGCCATTATTATAGACTTCAAAGCGACCATTGATCACCGCGCAGGTGATGGTCTCATGACCTTCATTGGAGACCCAGTTGATATAAAAGACACATCTGAACATGCAGTTAAAATGGCCATGGAGATGCAAAGACAGGTATCAACCCTATTGAAAGATCGCTCACTCCGAGCTCATAATCTAGGCTTTGGTGTCGGCATCGCAACAGGCTACTCCAATATCGGCCTGATAGGCTTCTCAGGAAGCTATGGCTATTCAGCAACCGGTAGAAACGTGAACCTGGCGTCCCGTCTTTGTGACGAAGCCAAAGACGGCGAGATATTGATTAACCGTACAGCGTATGCCGATTTAAATGAAACTGCTTATGGTGCCGAGAAGAGAAGCTATGCGCTTAAGGGCTATAACGTTGATACAACGGCTTATATTATCAAGCTAGAGTAAATGTGCACCGGCGACAAGCTCTAGCAAAGACTAAAGTTTGCCCTCAATATATACACACCTAAGTATACATACCTAGGTATACACACCTAAGTATATATACCTATGTAAACATACCTGAGCTACCCAAGTATTTGCAATATAGCCTAAATACTGAGTGCCAAAACCAGTAGAACCAGCTGGATTTGGCGGAACAACATGATTTCCCTGGTTCTAATCAATTCCTAATCTAACAGAGTGTTGTACTAACCGCATAGCGTACGAATACGGTGCAAAGGATCCTTTTAGTGCTGAAAACTGCACAATCAACATCCTAAAAACCAAGTCGATTAAGTTACCACTTACACAAATCATCGAACTGAACCATGTTGTCACCATCCATGATGACAATTCAGCATCAGACTTTTTTGCTAAACCTGCTTACTGTATGACAGGGCTATCTGCGTTGCTATCAAATTTAAGCTGCAGATCTGATATTGACTTGGCAACATTTTCTGCATCGGTCCTGGCGTATTCAAGAATTTCTTGAATCTTGGGCCTAGCCACCTTAAACCCTTCCTTCTCTTCCTCATTTGTTTTATTGCCACATGCCAATTTTTCAATAGTGTTGGCCACTGTATGTATATTTTTCAGGGCCGAATCTAACTTGTTCTGTGCGTCGGCTGTTGCAGCTAAAACCTCTGGCGGAGTTACTACTTGTCCTCCAAACACCGATACGGCAGTTACTTTATATGTCATTTTTTATCTCCTGGATTAACTAACTTTTTTTACTTACTTAAAACATTCCAAATGCAACAGATGCAATTGACTATGGAATTCCATATTTGTTACCAGAAACAAATTGCTCATACTGAATTTCATTATGCATGTCACTAATCATCTCAGCATTACCACTTTTAACTACAGTATTCGTAAAGTGCTCGCAAATCATTTTTGCTTCCAGAAACCGATTTCTTTCGTCCGGCACACCAAAGGTCTTGAATGTGTCTTCAATTAACGCCAATACACTGCCTGAATCTCGCTTTATGTACTTTAGTAGGGTTACTGTAAAAACCTGCACTAGAATGAAACTATATCTCGTTAAAGACAATATTCGATTTTCTATTTCATCAGAGTAAACAAGATTGTGATACGGAAAAAGCGAAGGGGCTTTCTGCGCTAAGGTACCTTTTCGTACTCTTAATGGCGTCTCCATCAACATGTCGCCCACCATCGAGGAGTATCGAAATTGGTCTGCCGTCATCTTGTTCGTCATTTCCGTACCGTTGTAATACGACAAATGATTCAAACGAATATCCACCTGCATGTTTTCAAGGCGTATCGCTGTTTCTATTACTGACTCAAGCTCGGCATCGGAGTAATCGGGAGACAGCATCAGGCCACAAGTTGGTTTGACCCCATTGTCAAGACAGAACTTCAGGGTAGATTCAAGCTTCTCCCATGATTTATAGTATGATTTTTTAAATTCCTTTTTGGTGCGACCCGACAAAGCATCTACACCAATGAACACACCGCGAAAGCGTGCTTTACCGAGCAATTCAACCATTGGCTCTTCTAGTTGAGCAAGTGTTGCATAACCAAAATATTCTGTATCAAGATCCGCCGCTATCAACGCTTCACACAGCTTTTTTGCATACGCGATGTCGTTAAGGAAATTATCGCCCACAAAAAATATTGTGCCTGGTTCAAGGGCCATTAACTCTTTAAGATCAGATACAATTTTTTCCGGTGATTTTGCTCGGCTGCCCTGCCCCCAATGTCCCTTGCTGTAGCAGAAACTGCACCTGAGCACACAGCCTCTTTGATGGTCGTATGAAATCGTCTTGCCTTTATCAAGATTATAGTAATCTTCGACATTAACAAGATCGTAAGCCGGTAGAGGTAAGTTATCGAGCGTTAGCGATGATGCAGAGGCTTTTTGCACTTGCGGCCCGAAGGGTGTTCGCTCAGCCAAATTCTCGATTTGATGCCGCCCGCCTGTTACTCGACCACGTTTCATCAATTCAAGCAGAGGTTGTTCGCCTTCTCCACAGACCACATAATCGATGTATTCGAATTGCGTAAGCAGCTCTAGCGCAATTGCAGAAAAATGAGCGCCACCCAAAACAATTGAAGCTGAGGGATTGTGCTCTTTAATATGCCTTGCAAGTTCCAAAGCCACCGGGGAGTCCAGGGCCATGGAGGTAATGCCGACCAGGTTACATTTGTCTTGACCCAAGTCTTCTATTACGTCGGTATAGAAATTGTCGCTATCTACCCAGCCTTGATTGGTCAGACCTTTTAGATTCAAGTCAATAACACTTGCCTCAAACCCGGCATTTCGCACATAGCTTGCTAACGACAATAAACCTAAGGGCGGGAAGACATTGGTACTGTCTTCGTTGTGAATGGGGCACTGTATTAGTGTGACTTTTTTGAACATCTACTTCAGATAGCTCCCTATGTGAGTAAAAAGTTCACCTGGTGACGGCAATGTCAGAACAAACCATTGAGAAATAAATGGAATGACTGAGTGTTATGAGGCATCGTTACTGTTCCAAATATGTGTCATCTCGAGAAGAATATTTAACCAAGATACTCAACAACCTGATTAACCTAAATTCGACATGCCGTTCCGACAAGATCCCAGCACAGAATGTCCCTACATCGTAGGCCTATATGCCAGCTAACGTCCAGGCTATATACGTTACATGTAACGTTATGTTCCGCATGTGATATTTATCACAAATAGGTTTCGATTGAAGGACAGCTTTTATGACAAAAGCGAATTGCATTATGAAAACGAAATCGGGTGTATCGTTATGAATGCAACCGATATTGCTAACATCACTAATACGAGCACTATTGAAAACGCATTTGGAAACGGAAGCGGTGAACACTGTTCATGCCTTGAGGCTCAAGGCATGTTTTTAGTATTCGGTGAAAAGGCGTTATTGTTCAGCCGTACATAACATACAAGTTAATTAGAGACTTAAATATTATTCATCTAAGTTTTCAGGCTGTGCCCAAAAGGTTCGCCTAAACGTGTTACCAATATCAAGGCCCTCAGAACCATCGGGCTGCTCTAATCCTACAAGAACAAACGGGTCTTTATTGCCATCTGGAATTAAGACCAGCGGCCCGGGTGCGATACCTGGCGAATTTAAATTGACAAAACGATCAGTAAGATTAAGTTCTTCGTTGCCTTCATCGGTAAGCTCACCATCTAAATTCAGAATGGATTTACCATTACGAGCATCCACCGCGAAAAAACGGCTGGACCCAACAGAGGCCTGACAAGGGTCAATAATATCGGTACCCGGCAAATAACTGCTAAACAATAAATTAGAGTTAATGGTGAAGCCAGTGCTGACTATTTTTTCGCCAGGTTCCTGCATCGTTATATAGAAACCCGTTTGGAAAGAGTCTGTGGTATCTGCGCTCGTGTCATTGTTGGTAGCATCGAATAGATCGTCTTCATTGATTGTTGTATATTCAATGCTATCCGTATCATCCCTGGGTGGACCGAAAACGTCATAGTCTCGGAAAACATACATTCTGTCTTCCACTACTTGATTCAATGGGCTTGCTCTCCAACCAGACCCAAGCGCAATATTCAGATACTGCTGGTTATTCTCATCCGTTAACACAGCAATATCGGGCTCGTAATGGAAACGTCGATTATTCACAGCACCAATATCGCTAAATTCAGCAATGACGCCTCCGTGCATTTCAAAATCGTCGTTAGCGGTGGCATTGATAAAATCGAGCCGCCACACTTGCCCACCCGTATCGCCAACAAATAGATAGTCCGCTAATCCATCAAAGTTGATGTCTATCACTCTCGGGCTTGAAGGAATACTGTAATCCATATCAGTATTATTTAAACTATCAAAGCGCCTAACTAAGGCCCCGGTTTCTGCGTTTACTATGTATATTGCCCGGCCTTGCAAGTCGGACGTCGCGACATCGGATCGTTCAGTTCTAGTATCGCCAATGCTGTCATAGCCTCCGGAGAAAATCAGAACATCCATCGCAGCACCATTCACCTTAAGCTTACTCTTGATGGGTCGTGACCACGTTTCGCCAAGTTCCGCAAAATTCGGATCCGTATTTTTAATAACCCAGGCGACTTCAGGATTAGCCGGATCACTGACATTAAACGCATAATAATTTCTACCACCTCTACGCATGCCAACAACGACAAATGCAGTCTCGGTTCCGTCTACAATGCGATTACCGTTTGTATCGTTTACCCAACCAACAATATCGCCATCAAGCCCGTATGTGCGCTTGTTTTCTTCGAACGCTTCGTTTTTATAGAAAATGTCGAGATTCGGTAATAATTCAGGTGGAATAATGGCGAATTCCTCCACACCTGTTTCGGCATCAATCCCGTGTAAAAAGCCTTCATTAGTGCCAACAAATATCGTTGAATCAACTTCTCCGGCTACAGCACCTGCGTAGTGAATAACATGAGGGGTTGAATGCAAAGGGTCACCCATTTCAGTTCTCACTTCAGTAACATTTCCATCGTTATCCTTATCCTTAACATCCACACCACGAGACCACTGGACTAATTCGGTAAAATAACTGTCGTCAGCAAGACCCAACGCGGCTGCATTCAAGTTGACGTTATCTTCATGAAATGCTTCAAGACTTAAAACACCAGTTGCACCTGGCTGGAACGTTAAAACATTCCGTGGAAGCGCTAGTTTACTCGCAGCACCTCCTTCTGTGATGTCTGAGCCATCGACAGCGCCACTCCAATAGCTCTGCGCATTAGCTGATATTGCACCAGTGGATGCATCAATTGCAGGAGAACCCAAGGCATCAACCACAGCCGTTTCACCAGCATATTCACTTAAGGCATAGCGCTTTAAATTACCGTCCCACTTCGCCGTGACCTGTGGTCTGAACATCGCATAATAGATTTCGTCACTGTTTGATATTGTATTAAGTTGGCTCACTGCTACCGTAGGTGCTACGTACGATGTCGTAATATCAGCTGCGGACGTCGCTATCTCCCGAAACGCATTTGTGAGCGAATTTGTATTTTCAACAGGATGGAATTGGCCTGCTCCTGCGATTGCTAAATCTTTAATAAAATCGCTTGAAAAACCAAAACCGATCGTATGGACTTTAGTAAACTGATCACCCACGAGAGCGGTGTCCTGATCAGTAGTATTTAGCCAATTAGCAAGCTCCACACCACACTCTTCGTCCGCTCTACCCTTCATTGCACAGTCTGCAACACCAGTTAATGTTTTCACCAACTCTTTAGATGTATTTTTCAAAGCAGCACCATCAGTTAACAAGACGATATTATTGGCAATACAGGCTTGTGCTTCGGGAGCTTGGTACACGGGTGTGCCGGTGATCGTTTCGCCTAGACAAGCCACATTGCTTAAATCTACGTCGCTACAGCCAGGTGGTTGAAACAACACACCGCCTGTGTAACTGTCTTTATGTGAAACTCTTTGAATCGAATTTCTATCCTCCCCAACACCTTCGCCGCGAGTTTTTCCATAATGTACTGGCTCTCCGCGATAATACAGCGTCGCCTCATATAGCATATCCACTATTGGTGTAAACGAGTCCGCAGAGAGCAATAACACTTCATCAATGAGCTCATCGCGAGCTCGTTTTAACACAACCGGGTTGCCAGCCAATGTGGTTTCATCAACCTGATATTGAATAGACAAAAGCGCAGACCCTCCATTTCCACCGTCAAACGATGCTAAAAACAATTCACCCGCTGCTGAACTAGGCTCCAGCATTAGGGTCATGTTATTACCTGAATCCCAGCCAACGTTATCAACAATTTCTTGTACTATCGGCGTGATATCGGGTGATCGCAAGAAACTTTCGGCAGCGACTTGATCGATATTGTCCCAGTTGACGGATCCACCTGTTGGTGTTCGCGAACTTATACTATAGGGAAGGCTTGCATCGAATTCAGAAGAATTAGCAGCATATTCACCGTAAATATTGGCGCTTATTTTTCCACCAGAATAACCAGCAGATTGCACTTTTAGTTCAGCGCTTACTATCGTCGATGCTTGTGGAATTTTCATATCGTTAAACTTAAGCGCAATAAGATTTAACTCTCCACCTACTTGGGTATTAAGGCTCTCACCCAGGCTGTCCACTACGCCAGAGCTTAGATTCTGTACTGCGTCGTCAGAGGAGGCTGCAACGCTAGAGACAACTTGTTGGCTTAGGCAGGTATCATTGAAGTCTACTGAAGCAGGGTCGTAGGCAAGTTGAAGCATTGCTTGCCGCCCGTCAAGCTTTTCTGAAGTATATATATTTCGTGCCGCCGGCCCATCGATCAGTAAAGTGAGCGCGTTTCCACCGCACCAATCTGCAAATCCAACCACCTCAGAGACAACGGGCAAAACGTCTACAGTGTATTCATTATTTGGTAAAAAAACAGGCGGGATCCACGTGACTGTATTTGTCGTGGGGGTTCGACCGGTAAGGTTAAAATCAACTGCAGTTAGCGGTGGAGAGTGGGCTATGGCTTCGGCATTTACGTTTAGGTGATTATCAACAAGCAAGACATCACCTGTTGTTGTCGTAGGTGTAACCCTTAACCGAGCACTTTGCAGCACCGCACCGCGTGGTAATCTGATATTTTCGAATCGAAGGCCAACAGTATTATCACCACCAATATCAATACCTTCGTTGTCGAGAAACACTTCTCCGCCAGGTGCTTCCTCAGCGTCATCGCTGGTGTTTTCTACTCTAGCTACAAGGCTAATGGAGTCGCATGTAAGATTCTCACACACGTCTTTATCCATGTTGACGACAGGATAACGTATAGTCCCACCCTGTTTACGTCCACCAAACGATCCCATACCAATGTTCACATTGCTGACGGCATTTACCAAATTAATAGTGGCCTGTCTAACTGATTCTATTCTGGATACGCCAGTTTTTGAGTCGGCTTTGAGAAGCATGGAACCTGAGTTATCAAACATCAGCAACACATTGGCGGCTTCATTACCTGTACTGGTGGTTCTGGAGTAAAATATTTCTGTATCATCAGCTATTGACAATGTACTGCTAAAAATACTCGCTGTAAAAAACGAAGATATAAAAATACTCTGAAGAGCTTTTAAAGACATGCCTACGCTCCTATTGCTTCAAACTCAGGTGCTGCGCACCTTGGAGCAAAGTCGTCTTAGTGTTAACGCCATCTAGTGATGAATCGGAAACCACAGAAAAATGGCTCATTTGATAGCTTGCGATACCCTCGCCCAAACGAAATCCTTCAGCGATACCAAAGCCAAATGGGCAAAGTTCGGCATTAACCGTTATGTTGTCATCGACGCTTGCATCTGACGTTATGCATGCAGCATTACTATTGGATGAAAGTACGGCTATATTGTCTCTCGTAGCGAGAGGCTGTAGTGAACTCTCGGCAGCGCGGAATGTTAATGCTCTGTATTTATCGTTGTTAACCAGTAACGCTCCCAAGTTGCTGCTTTGCATAACCGAAACCCCAACGAGAGTACTTACCGCGATTAAAACCAAAGCGACAATAAGGGACGAGCCAGACTCGTTTTTTAATTTTGGAATAAAGTCAATATCCATATTCACATTCCCATCAGTTGGGTTGATTTCTTATATTTACTGACAGGTTGTACGCGATTCGTATCCGTCCGTCATCTGGATAACTTGCATCAACACCAGTACCTTCAGGAACTACTAAGGTATCCGCAAGGAAATATGAGCGATCGTCTGTTATTGCGTTATAGCGATCTCGTGTAGCCATTAACAGCCCAACTTTGACAAGATCGACATCGGTAAATTCCAACGTTGCGGAATCTGGGGCATGAAATACGTAGTCTTCGCCATCTCGCACACCCATACTCAGCCTAAGCTGATCAACACCTTCAATAATTTCGAGCGGCGGGTTTTTTGCCAAATCGAATGGTAGTGTTTGCTGGTAAAGGGAGTTTATTTGATCACCGCTATCGTTGATTCGGCTGGTACTGCCCACGTAATACATGACACTCCTGAACGGCATTACACGAACCGATTCCGGAACGGTTTCGTTATACAGATAGGCTTGTGACAAGCTCGCAGCTGGGCTTACGCTCATCCCGTCTGCCGAATTACCCGCATAACCGATTGAGAATAACTCGCCATTATTGCAGTTTGATATCACGGCAAATTGACCCTGTGAAAGCTCATCGTTATTACCAGCCAATTCAATGGTAGAACCGCGCCCATTCATAGACTCAAGCAATCTGTTTCCAGGTGCCACTGCGTACTGAACCATCAGCACATGGGACCCTTCCAGAGGCGCACCTGCGGCGGTCGGCTCGGTATAGTTAGCTGGTTTGCCTGGGGCCCAATCTGCTTCATTGACCACCGCTGCGTTTATCGCAGTGACACCTAAACTCTCTGTGGGCGCATTGGCAGCTGAAACAATAAGGCTATCCAACGCGTCTGGTGAACAGCCCAAAAACCCTGCCATACGAAGATCATTGGATAAAACATGTGACGCAAAGAGTGAGTTAGATTGTAATTGCGCTAAGGCTTGATTCAATCTGGTACTTTCGAGTGTACCGATGAAAACTGAAATAGTACCGCCAAGTACAATTAAGCCGAGTACCATTGCCACCATTAACTCGACAAGGGTAAACCCGATCTGCTTTGAGCGCCGCATGGATGTTTTCATGGGACGAACCTGACGGTAAAATTCTCGGCAACGGCATTGCCATCTGTAAACCCTTGCCAATCGATGCTAATGGTAAAGACGTCATTCACCGGTTCACTGATACTTCCAGTTGCAGGCGCATCTGCACCTGCCCCAGGCAAACTGGGCAAGTAACTATCACCCATTTTCCGAACATCAATAAAATGCGCGCTCCATTCGAACAAATCTTGAGAGGCCAGTTGCGCTGGCGAACAGCCCGTGGTTGCACATAGCACCGCACCTCCTACCGAGGTGGTTTTGCCGCTGTAGTTTCCATTTGCAACGCCAATGGGGTTATTGCGCATTTTATCCATCATCTCAGAACTGATCTGTATAGCGTTCGCTTGCATCTGAGCAGATTGGCTACTACGTAGGCTATGCACCTGCATTTTTGCTGCAACGAGAAATCCAATCGCAAGCAATATGATAGTGATCAACACTTCGAGTAAACTAAATCCACCTTCTTGTCGCATTCGGCTTATCATATTTATTCGCAATCGATATCCATATCAAATGCATCTTTTGCAGCAATGTCTGCAGAGGCACTTGTTGAGCGAACTGAGCCAGGCCCAACAACAATGATTGATTTGGCCTTATCGGTATTGGCGTCTTTGCATATTGAAAACGTTCCTGCCGCCCAGTTAGCAAACCCTCGCGAATTAAACCGAATGTGTTTTACCGCGGCGTTACTACCCGTTCCGATTACCGCAGATGCCGTGATATCTAATGCCTCCGGATCGAGTTCCACAATTCGAAGAACCGTATCGGCGGTATCCAGAACCCCTGCAGTACCATCTGAATTGGCGTCTGTATAAACCAACCACCCTTTTGACCAATCGTTTTCTGTATTACAAGCCGTATTGGTCCCACGTGCACAAATACTCACCGGACGCGCACGCTTCACCGCTTCTGAACGTCCATAGTGAATAGATTGCGTGAGTTGATTAAGACCGACCGCAATTCGCGCATTCATCACGGCCGAGGCAAAACTAGGCGCAGCCACATTGATTAAAATGGCCGCAATAGATAAAACAGCTAACAATTCGATCAAACTCAGGCCGCGACTGTACCGCGAAGTGCTCAATTGCCTTTCGAGATTTGATCTACCTGGTTTTTGTGAAGCCTTTAACATTGTTTAGCGCTTACCCTTGCTACATCGTGTATCGGCAGACACCTAAATGTATTCACCGAACCTGAAACAAAGGTCAGTTTTTTCGAGATGAAAATGAGACGGGATTCGCAATAGGGGCCTTTCATTAACACAGACAGCTTAGTCAAGGATTTGACTTGAGATCATTAAAATCATCCTGATAATCAATGTCAGTGATAAGTGTTAAATCCGTAAAAGAGGGCCAAGCAAGAAAACCTGGTACGTTCTCGTTAAATTCTCGATAATCGCGATTTAGGAAAGCCGATGACAGCCAAGCCTCCGTCAATAAAATAGGAAAACGATCAATTGTTGTCGATACAACACAATAAGCGTATCGCCAACATAGAGATCATTTGCGACATCGAACACGAGATAATGTAAAGAATACAACCGGAATAGACGCATTCGAAAGCGAATTACTTAAGTGGAATACTTGGTGAGATCAGGTTTTTCTCTGCCACGCATGCGGTAAAGAAAGACCTGCCCCCAATCAG
>CAYSZH010000080.1:0-19852 GCA_964435305.1 uncultured Granulosicoccaceae bacterium | reverse complement strand
GGTATTCACATCCATGTGAATCTCTCAAGTTGTAGGGTGACACTACAGTATCAGATATTTCCATCCCCAGCATACTGGGGCAGTTTCGAAGAAATTACTTGGCGTACTTTGACATCATCTCAACCGCATCATCATACATAGCCTGACCAGGTAAACCTTTCGACTTCATCTCTTCAATCCACTCTGCAACCACCTTTGCACCAACCGTTTTAATAGCGTTTGTGGCTTCGTCACTGAGGGTGTGCACCATGTTGTCCGTGCCATTAACAATATCAAGTGATCTAACATCACCTTCATCCATGGCGCGTCCAGCCCAGGCCGATGTTTCTATACCCGAATTGGCATCGATGATGGCTTTTAAATCATCAGGCAATTTTGCATAGCTTTGCTTATTCATACCCCAGATAAAGAAGGTGTTGTACATGGCATTATCGCCGCCAATAACCGTATGGCTATCCGCAAGCTCATGCACCTTTAAAGGCACGACAATTTCCCAAGGTATTACGCCACCATCCACAACACCTTTCGATAAGTTTTCTGGAAATGCCGGCACTGGCATGCCAACGGGTGTTGCACCGAGCGATTGTAAAAGCTTATTGGCTTGTCGGGATGGGCCACGCAATTTCAATCCTTTAAAATCTTCCGCTGATTTTATCGGTTCACCTTTCTTGTGAATAACTCCTGGCCCGTGCACGTGCACTGCAAGTACATGCACATCGCCCATTCGTTCCATCAAGTATTTTTCAGCAAATTCCCAGGCGGCACGTGATGCAGCCTCAGCATTGGTGCCTGTTAGAAACGGTAATTCAAACGCTTCGGCCTCAGGAAAACGACCTGGTGTATAAGCAGGAAGTGCCCAACCACCATCGATCACACCATCACGAATTTGGTCGTACAACGCTGGCGGGCTCCCACCCAACTGCATTCCCGGATAAAGCTCGATTTTTATACGTCCACCACTTTCAGCCATGACTTTTTCGGCCCATGGTGCCATGAAGCCAGAGGGGACTGCGCCTTTGGGTGAAATGAAATGTTGGAATCGCAGCGTCACGTCTTGTGCCGCGACTTGTGAGCTACACATCAGTGCCAGAGCACTTGCAGCAATCAGTCTGCAAATTGTGCGTCGTTTTATCATTAAAATATTCTCCTCGTGGGTTTATTAAAAATCGAGCCCTACGTAATTTTCAGCTATTGTTGTTTGTGCTGCTGTGGAGGACACGATGTAGTCGAACTCAGCTCGTTGCATTCTTTTCTCGAACGCACTGTGATCTGGAAACTGGTGCGTAAGGTTAGTGAGATACCAACTAAAGCGCTCGATCTTCCAAACGCGCGAGAGTGCATCACGATTGTACTTTTCAAGATCTGATTCGTCGCCTTTTTTCCAGCTTATGATTGAGCGCGCTAAGCGTCGAACATCTGCGATTGCCAGGTTCAAACCTTTCGCACCGGTTGGCGGCACAATGTGCGCAGCGTCCCCTGCCAGAAAAAGACGCCCGTAGCGCATTTTCTCCGATACATAAGAGCGAAGCGGTGCGATCGACATCTCTAAAGGCTCGCCAGTAAGAACCTCTTGCCCTAATGCGCCCAAGCGATTTTTTAATTCGCTCCAGAAGCGCTCAATAGGCCAGTCATCAACCGTTTCATCGGGTGCGGTTTGCACGTAGTACCTGGAGCGACTGAGAGAGCGCATTGATGCTAATGCAAAACCTTCCGAGTGGTTTGCGTACAATACATTATGTGAGACCGGCGGTTGATCAACCAATACGCCTAGCCAGCCAAACGGGTATACCCGTTCGAAAACACTGAGTTGCTCAGATGGTATTGAACGCCTACAAATGCCATGAAATCCGTCACAGCCAGCAATGAGTTTTGCACTAATTTCAACAGCATCTCCATCTGAGCTAGTAAATCGAGCATGAGGAGAGCTGCTTTGTAATCCGGACAGTTCAGTATCCGGGCAATTCCAATAGATTTTCTGCCCACGGGCTTCACAAGCTTCAATCAGATCTTTTGTAATCTCTGTTTGACCATAAACCGTTACGTTATGACCGGTGATATCTTTAACCGGTATTTCTAAACGGTCGCCATCAAACCCTAAGGAAACATAATCATGATCGATACGTTCAGCATTCAATCGCACTTCACACCCGGCATCGTGCATCGCTGTGACCGTGCCTCGTTCAAGTACACCCGCCCGAATTCGAGATAACACACGCTCCCTGCTCGTACGTTCGACGATGACAGAACTGACACCGTCAAGATGCAGTAACTGTGAAAGCAGCAAGCCTGATGGTCCGGCTCCAACAATGAGTACGTCACAGTGTTCGGTATTCAGTGTTCTTCCCTCACCAAAGCGAGTTGCGGTGCTGCGACGTGTGCCTTCACAGCTACGGATACATTCTCGTGAGCCAACTTTGCATGCTCAACCATCAGAGAGAACGCCCGACTACCAGCGCCATCGGCTATGGCCGCAACGACTTGTTGATGATGATGTTGTCCAATTACCAGAGAAGCTTGAAAGCGCGCTGAGTCGTTTAATCTGGTAGGAAAGGCTGATGGCCCCGCAAATGGAAGACGATAGGAGCGTTGCACTTCGGCAACCAGGATTTCGCTTCCAGATAAATCTGTAACACTTTTATGGAAGTCGAAATTCAGTTGGTCGTACTCCTCCACAAGGCCCTCAGTAATCACTCTATCCAATTCGCCCAGAAGATTATTGAGCCGCTTAAGTTGTGCCTCGTCAATGCCACGTTCAGCGGCTCTTTGAACGGCTGCACCCTCCAACAGACCGCGCAAATCGATGGCATCGTAAACCTCGCTCAAGGCAAAGCTTCTAACCGTAAAGCCGGATTTGTCGCGCACCACTAAACCTTCACCTTCCAGCTTGATTAAGGCTTCACTAATTGGGGTGCGTGACGCCTTCATTTGCTCGGCCAGGTGACTTGCCCGTAGCTTTGTACCACCGGTTAATTCGCCAGAGACAATCTGACTGCGCAGTTGATACAACACTGATTTCCATTGAAGATTTCCCATGTCTATACTTTTGCATGCAATTAGGGTAAATTGCAATCATAAATAACTAATTATTTATATTTTTGCATACAATTCAGGATAGAACTCCTGATTTACTTAAAAAGGCAACTACACCCTTTAGCCGAAAAGAAACAGCGCAAGGTTCAGTGTGAGTGATGTGGTATATCATGCGCGGCGCACTCAATAACAATGTAGAAGAAAAACATTGCTTCTACCAGGTACCCGGTTCAATTTCGGCTGTAGGCCACTTATATACTGGAGAATCGCTAACATGGTAAAAATTGGAGTAGCCGGTGCGTACGGTGCATTTGGACTAAAACACCTTGATGCCCTGAGCAACATAGACGATGCACAAGTTACCGCTATCTTCGGTCCTAATAAAGATAAAATTGCAGCTCTCGCATCGGAACGAAAAATACCCAAAGCCTGCAACAGCTACGAAGAGTTTTTAAATCAAGACCTTGATGCTGTGATTCTTTCTACACCTACGCAAATGCATTGCGATCAGTCGATTGCTGCTATGCAAGCTGGCAAGCATACCTTTGCAGAAATCCCCATGGCGGATAGCTTAAGCGATGCGCAAGCCATGAATGCCGCGCAAAAAGAAACGGGCGTTGTCGGTATGGTCGGCCATGTTCGTCGTTTTAATCCATCCCACCAATGGATTAAAAATAAAATAGACGCAGGCGAATTCAACATTCAACAAATGGATGCACAAACGTACTTTTTTAGGCGCACTAACACCAATGCAAAAGGCGAACCCCGTAGTTGGACAGATCACCTACTCTGGCATCACGCCTGCCACACCATCGATTTATTTTTATATCAAACCGGGGAAATTCCAAGTGAAGTAATGGGCTTACAGGGGCCGGCCCATCCTGAACTTGGCATTGCAATGGACATGACCATTGGACTAAAAACACCTTCAGGAAAGTTATGCACCCTGTCTCTCTCATTCAACAATGACGGACCTTTTGGTTCCTTCTTCCGATACATCGGTGACAGTGGGACCTATCTGGCGCGATACGATGATCTTTTTGATGGCAAAGACAACCCCGTCGACTTATCAAAAGTGGCAGTGTCTAATAACGGCATCGAGTTGATTGACCGTGAATTTATTTCTGCCATACAAGAAGGTAGAGAACCGAATTCCAGTTTTGCTCAGGGCCTGGCTGCTATGAAAGTCATGCAGTTACTCGAAGATCAAATGGGTGTTCTTAAGGTCTAGTTTAAAAAACAAGGAAACAATTCCATGTCTGATAAAAAAACTGCTCTTGTAATATCAGCACACTCGGCTGATTTTGTATGGCGCTGCGGCGGTGCCATAGCCTTGCATGCCAAACAAGGTTTTGAAGTCACCGTGGTGTGTTTGTCCTATGGCGAACGCGGCGAATCGGCCAAGCTGTGGAAAAAAGCTGGCATGACACTGGAAACGGTAAAAAAAGAACGCCGAAGAGAAGCTGAAAATGCGGCTGCCGCCTTAAAGGCACAGGACATACAGTTTTTTGATCTTGGGGATTATCCGCTTGATATGGATCGAGATGCAAAATTCCGCCTGGTCGATGTCATTAGAGCAGTGCAACCACAATTCATGCTGAGCCACTCTCACTACGACCCATACAACACCGATCATTCCTATGCCACCAAAGTGGCGATGGAATGCAGAATGATTGCACAAGCCTGGGGCCATAACCCGGAAGAAAAAGTCCTGGGTGCACCGCAGTTGTATTTGTTTGAACCGCATCAAACCGAACAAATGGGATGGAAGCCAGATGTGTTCCTTGATATAAGCGACGTCTGGGAGCAAAAGCGTGCAGCGATTGAATGCATGGAAGGTCAGGAACACCTTTGGGACTACTACACCAACGTTGCTCAAAACAGAGGCAATCACTTTAGACGAAATTCTGGAGGCCAATCCGGCGGGCGCCCTGCACAATACGCCGAAGGTTTTCAATCGGTTTATCCAAGAACGGTAGATCAGCTGTAATCGCTGTTTTTATAACATCAACTGCTTTTAAAACGCGACGTACCAGTCACGATAAAGGAGAGACGCATGCACGTGGTTGTTCAGCATATAGAAAGAGCTAGCCAAGACGTAATTGATGGCTTGGCTGCGTGCGGTGTCGCCACAGTCCATGAAGCACAAGGCAGAATTGGCCTTATGGCCTCCAATATGCGGCCTATTTATAAAGGCACCAGGCTTGCGGCCTCAGCGCTGACCATCTCTGCAGCACCTTGCGATAATTGGATGCTGCATGTGGCCATCGAACAAGTAAAGCCCGGCGATATTCTGGTGCAAGCCCCCACATCACCTTCAAATGCCGGCTATTTTGGCGATCTTATCGCCACATCACTTAAAGCCAGAGGTGGTGTAGGTTTGATTACCGACACTGGGGTGCGAGACACAGTTGATCTTGAAGCGATGCAAGTACCCGTGTGGTCGACAGCGATTTTTTCACAAGGCACCGTTAAAGAAACTCTAGGCTCAGTCAATATTCCTATCGTATGCGCAGGTGCAGCTGTCGACCCTGGCGATGTTATTGTTGCCGACGATGATGGCGTGTGTGTAGTGAAACGTAGCGATGCCACAGAGGTTCTCGAAAAAGCCAAAGCACGCATGGCCCTTGAAGATGAAAAACGCGAACGTCTGGCAGCGGGCGAATTAGGGCTCGACATGTACAACATGCGCGAACGACTCGCCGAAAAAGGCTTGAAGTATGTCTAAGGGCATCCCTTGTACATGGATGCGCGGTGGCACCTCAAAAGGCGGTTTTTTTCTCGCTAGCAATTTGCCCGACAACATCACCGAGCGCGATGCGCTTTTACTGAGCATCATGGGCTCTCCCGATGAACGACAGATCGACGGTATGGGTGGTGCAGACCCGCTGACATCTAAAGTTGCCATCGTTTCTAAATCGAAGCGAGACGGTATCGACATCGACTACCTCTTTTTACAGGTCTCCGTTGATGAATCGCGTGTAAGTGATGCACAAGGCTGTGGCAACATGCTTGCGGGTGTCGGTGCTTTCGCTATAGAACAAGGCTTGGTCAAGGCTCAGAGTGACGTCACCGAAGTACGAGTGTATTTAGAGAATACTCAGAGTGATGCTATCGCCTATGTTGAGACTAAAGCAGGCGATGTGTTGTACACAGGGGCTGCCCACATCGACGGTGTGCCTGGCACAGCGGCGCCAGTTAAACTCACCTTTAACGATATAGCCGGTTCCAAGTGTGGAGAATTGCTGCCATCGGGTTCGGTTGTGGATAAGGTAGATGGGGTCGATGTTACGCTTATAGACAATGGAATGCCCACGGTGATACTCAGAGCGCAAGACTTAGGCATTACAGGAAGCGAAGATCGCGACTCACTCGATGCCGATGATAAGTTAAAAGCAAGACTTGAACATATACGCTTACAGGTTGGCCCAATGATGAATCTGGGTGATGTCAGCGCGCAGTCCGTACCTAAAATGACGCTTATTTCCAGAGCATCCAATGGCGGTGTTATTGCCACGCGCACGTTTATTCCACACCGCTGTCATGCCACCATTGGTGTTTTTTGCGCCGTAAGTGTCGCAACAGCCTGTTTGATTAAAGGCTCAGTTGCCTACGACATGGCCGATGTGCCAGAAGGCAAAGAAAAAACAATGGATGTTGAACATCCACTTGGAGCAACACCTGCGGTATTAAACATCGATGACAATAACCAAATAGTGTCTGCTGGCATGCTAAGAACCACACGGAAGCTATTTGAGGGGAACGTATTTCCATGAGCACTGATTCTCTTGATGCGCAAACCTGGCATGAGTCGCCACGAAAGCCTGTATTTATTCCACCGGCTGGTGCTGTGGATGCACATTGCCATGTGTTTGGTCCTGCCAATCTGTTTCCATATGCACCAGAACGTAAATACACGCCAGTAGATGCACCTAAAGAAAAATTATTTGCGCTCAGAAAACACCTTGGATTTTCTCGCAACGTCATTGTGCAAGCGAGTTGCCACGGAAAAGACAATGCGGCTCTATTAGACGCACTCAGAAGTGATGATGGCAATAGCCGAGGCGTTGCAGTTGTGCCGGCTGATATCACAGACGCCGAACTTCAGGCCATGCACGCCGCAGGAGTGCGCGGTGTACGCTTCAACTTCCTAAAGCGCTTGGTAGATCCTGCCCCAAAACCGGTTTATATCAAACTTGCCAATCGCATTGCAGAACTCGGTTGGCACGTGGTTGTGTATTTTGAAGAAGCCGATAGGGTGGAACTTACTCCCTTTCTCGAAAGCTTGCCGGTCGATGTTGTCATCGATCACATGGGTAGACCGCAGATAGATCAAGGTGTGCAAAACCCAGGCTTCAACCAATTTTGTAAACTATTGGAGAATGACAAGTTTTGGGTAAAAGTGGGTTGCCCGGAAAGGCTTACACTCTCAGGTGAGCCCTATGACGATGTGGTGCCGTTTGCTCAGGCACTGGTAGCCCGTTTTCCGGATCAGGTTTTATGGGGAACCGATTGGCCACACCCGAATATGAAGAGTCATGTTCCAGATGATGGCTTGCTGGTGGAACGTATACCCGTCATTGCGCCAGATATAACCTTGCAGCAAAAACTGCTGGTGGATAACCCTAAGCGACTGTACTGGGCTGTAACGGGCTGATTAAAGCATGCATAAAATCTGAACTGACGCGCAAATGGCATTCGAACAATGGCGTGTTCACAGAAACTGCCAGTTCACCCATAAAATGGGGGCAAATGATTGTGGACCAAAACGTGCAGACTGAACTTTTATTCTTAACGATCGTCATATATCCTACGCTAGGCTCTACGATCATTACTCTGGAGTTACCATGAAGCAGATATCCTCAATTCTCCTTTCATGTTGCATCGTTTTAGCCTGTTCTGATTCGGGAACCGGCACAGTCGGAGATAATTCACTTACTGATCCGGTTGTTAATGAGCCTAGCGTACCTAACTCCCCGGAAACCAATGCACCGAGCCAGAACGTGCAAGAACCGTCTGCAGAAAATACAGACGAAGGCACCAACGCAGCAGGCGGTCTGCCCGAAACTGGCGAAAGCGATGATCAAGCCAACGGTGAGGTTGTAGATCAACAAGCTTCCGAAGACACGGTTGACCAAGACGATAATTCCGAAGCCAGCGACACGACAGATCAAAACAATAATAGCGAAGCCACTGAGACCGAAAATCAAACCACAGATTCCGAAGCTGATGAAACCCTGGACCAGGGCAGTGACTCCGAAGGAAGTGGCCCCGATGTTAGTGACTCGGATGGCAGTGAGGATGCAGATGAGACTCCTCCACCTATCGAAACCGACGATCAAATCGATGACACGCCCGACACCACAGGTGAAGAGCAAAGTTCAGCGCCACGCAATGCCACGTACCGCGTTACCTTCGATGCTGGCTGGACTGCCGCGACACACCCCGCTCAATTTCCGGGTGAATCTGCGCACTTCTCTGGCCTTGTCGGTTCTGTACACAGTGAGCAAGTGATTTTCTGGGAGCCAGGGCAGATTGCCACAGATGGCATTGAGCTCATGGCCGAAACAGGCAGCAAAGAGATCTTTATTAGTGAAATTAACTTTGCCATTGATGAAGGGTCGGCCACGGCGCTAATCGATGGGCCCGGCATCGCAACGGGCGACGGTTCAGGCAGTGTCGAAATCATTGTCTCAATCGACTACCCACAATTAACCATAACCACAATGCTTGCACCAAGCCCGGACTGGTTTGCTGGCCTGCATAACTTCAACCTTTTCGTCGATGGTGAATTTATCAACGACACCCAAATTGACGCGAGACTCTACGATGCGGGTACGGACAGTGGCGTAAGTTTCACCAGCGGTGATGACGACACTGATCCAAGAGAGACTATTACCTTGTTAAGCAGTGATCCGGCTGATTCTGATTTCAGTAACGGCGAACCCTTTGTGGGTCGATTTATAATTGAGCGATTAAACTAAATTCGACCTTTTAAATATTGTTGCCGACGATACTCCGGAAATTTTTCAATGGCATAGCGCAGCATGGTACGAGGCATGTCTGCGTAATGCTGTTGTAAAAAACGCTCTTCGGTTTCTCTGTCTTTGTTACCCACTTCACGCAGCATCCAGCCAACAGCCTTATGAATAAGATCTTCTTTATCATTAAGTAGAAGCTTGGAAATTGTCAGCGTATCCTCGTATTCCTTATGGCGAATAAATTGATAGGTGGATATAATCGCAATGCGCCGCTCCCATATAGAATCAGATCGCGCCAACGTATAAAGCGGTTTGCGTGATTTTTTTAACAAATGTATTCCGACAATGTTGTAGCAGGACGTATCCACTAAATCCCAATTGTTAACATAGTCTGTATTGGCGAGATAGTAATCGAATATATCCTGGCGCTCACTTTCATCGGCCTTGCCGTATTGCCTGACCAATAACAACAAGGCCAGCAATCGCTCTTCGTGAAATGCAGACGCAAGTAGTGCGGATAGTTGTTTAGATGTAGCACTTTCATACTCTTTCGCAAGCGCCCTTAGCTGGGGCACGCTTAAGCCAAGAAACCGATCACCTGATCCAGGCGCTCCGTTTTTCTTTTTGAAGAAACGCTGCTGCTTTTCCGCTCGAACAGGATCTGCAACGGCTCTTGCAGCAGATTGAATGTGATTTAGAGCCATCGTTTACGCGGTGTGTTCAGGCTAAGTCAATGCAGCATTGGCGATGACCTCTGCAGCAGCATTTAATGCACCTTCTCCCTGCCCGGCATTAATTGCACGTAAACCTGCCTCAACTGTACCCAATGCACCCATTAGCATTGGTGGGTTCATATGCCCCATATGCCCAATTCGAAATACGTTTTCGAGTAGTTGGCGAGTGGGTGATGGATTTAGCCCTACGCCCAGGGTAAGGCCGGCTTCAGATTCACACCACTCACGTAAACGGCTGGCCAGTATGTCGTCTTGCGTATTGATTGTAGTGACAGCATAGGAACGCATGGATCGATCATTAACGTTACAATGCATAGCACCACCGCTACCCCAGGCATCCACAGCAGCCCATACCGCTTCAGCCATTACTCGGTGCCGCTGCCAAACATGCTCTTTCCCTTCTGCCTCAATCATATTTAATGCTTCATGCAGTCCGAACAAATGATGTGTTGGTGGTGTACCGCAAAAGTGATCCGGGTACATTGCCGGATAGACTCTAGGCTTGCAATCCCAATATGGGGTATTTAAATCAGCTTCGCTATGCGCTTGCCAAAATTTTTCTCCTACGAACATCAAGGCAACCCCTGGGGGGGTCATTAAGCCTTTTTGACTGGCGGTAATCATCACATCAACCCCCATATCATCCATATAAAAAGGCTCACATCCAAATGAAGCAATGGCATCAATCATTAAAAGAGCCGGGTGCTCGGCGGCATCTATGGCACTTCTGATTTGCACTACATCATTACAGACAGATGAGGATGTATCGGTTTGTACGCTCAGCACCGCTTTAATCTTATGATTGACATCTGCACGCAATGCCGCTTCAAGTTTATCGGCATCAACAGCGTTCTGTTCTCCAAACGACAGCGCTTCGCAATCCATTCCCAATTCTCCTGCCATATGTAACCAGGCCGCGCCGAAGCGGCCGTTTACCACCCCAAGTACGCGATCTCCACGACTAAAAGAATTACACAAACTGGCTTCCCAGACGGCATGACCATTACCTATGTATATCGCGACATGACCACTACACTGCGCCAGAGATTTGAGTTGTGTTTTAACTGACTCAGTAATATCGAGTAGCTCACCGGCATAGATATTGGGTGAGGCTTGATGCATCGCACGCAATACTCTATCGGGCATGGTCGAAGGGCCTGGTATGGCGAGTTGATGACGGCCAAACGCAAGAGACATAATATTGTTCTCCGAACTTTAAATTGGAAGCTGACTAGTTCAATGAAAGCGCTGCTTGCACCGAATCACGCTTAAGCATTGACTCACGATGTGCTTGTACTTTTGGGAAATTCGCTGCATTTACCCCATCTGATTCAAGCCACGATGAAATAGCGAACAAGTACACATCGCAAATTGAAAAAGAACCACCTGTTACCCATGGCCCACGCAGCAGGGATGTTTCAATCATGTCGAAACAGGTGTGCATGCTTTTGGGCACAAATTCCTGCATCGCCTTTTTTGCCGACTCATCATCACACCAGCGAGAACCTCGCATGCGGTGTGCGTGAGCAACATGTACCGTGGAAGCAAGATAGCTATTAAAAGATTGAATCTGTGCAAACGCCATTGGATCTGTTGGCAGAGCAAGCGCAGATGTGGGTGCCAACTGCGCGATGTACACCAATATCGCGGGTGTTTCGGTGAGCACGATATCATCCACAATCAGTGAGGGGACACGCGCCTTCGGGTTTATACTGAGATAGTTTTTTGATGTCTGTTCTTTACTGGCAAAATCCACTCTATGCAGTTCATAGTTCAGACCAGATTCTTCAAGCGCAATATGCGATGCAACACCAATAGTAACCGGCGCTGTGTAGAAGTGAATTTTCATAGCTTCCGACCCATTGCGTAAAATTCTTTGTTAGGCAGCATGCCGGACACACTGGCCATACGATTGGATAAAGCAAAAAACGCGGTGACCGCTCCAATATCCCATACATCTTCATCATTAAACCCGTGGGATGTAAGATGCTCATGATCAACATCAGTAATCGAGTGGCTATCGAGCGCCACTTTGCAAGCAAATGCCAGCATCGCTTTTTGCCTTGGGGTAATGTCGGCCCTGGTGTAGTCAGTGGCTAGCTGATCCGCCAACATCGGGTTCTTTTCCCGGATTCTCGCAATTGCCCCGTGTGCGATAACACAATACAGACAATGATTGAGTGCAGATGTCACCACCACGATCATTTCACGCTCGCCTTTTGTGAGCCCACTTTCTCGTTCCATTATGGCGTCGTGATAAGCAAAAAACGCTCGAAACTCTTCCGGCCGCCGAGATAAAACACTGTATACATTGGGTACAAAACCAGCCTTTTCTTCTACTGCCGTAATAGTGGTTTGTATATCTTCTGGTAAGGAATCCAGTTCTGGAGCACCAAACCGATTGCTTACATTATCCTGAGTCATCAATCTGCCCACCTGTTTACTTTGCGTACTGGAAGCTTAGCACTGAGCCGCTAGGTTCCAAACTGAAAGAAAAGAAGATATTGTAGTTGAGAACGTCATTCAAGCGCGCTTTTGGCGCAGCGCCGGTATAGCGCTCGTCTGGAAACTATCTCCATCTGCTAAACCAGAACGATCTGTCAGGTATGTAAAGTTGTGATTTGCGGAAGTGGCGAGCAGCTGCGGGGAAGGTGCAATTGCAATTTTGGAGCTCGAGCGGAATCGAAGGCCTACTACGGAAAATAACTAATACAGGTCGTATCGTGTATCGAAGTTTGATTTACCATCCATCCCATAAGGAAGAATGCGACTAACTTGAGGCGCTCTGAAACGGTGCGCTGCGTGCATCAACAAGCTATTAAGTAATCGTGTTGGTGCAGCACAGCGGCAGCGTTTACAGATAGTTGTGTTGTCTCACTTAGCGGCAAAGACTAACGGTGCCGAAATTAAGCCGCTTGCAAACCATTAGGATCGTTTGCGACTTCACTATTTTCGATACCCACTCGACCGTTCTTAACCGCGTCAGTGATCATACCGCGGTTGATACCCAAGTCATGAAGTTCTCTGTCGGTGTACGCATCAAGTTCACGTACAGCCTTCTGCGCAGTAGTATCCAACTTAAGCCCAGCGAGCTTGGCATTTTCACGCGCAAGCGCCGCTTCATCCCATGGCCAATATGTAACACCGCCTTCTAAAGCGTCTCTGGAAATACCAATATCCGCTAACATTTTATTATCAAGGTTAAGCAGAATGCTGTGGGCTTCTGCCCGGCCTCGCTTGGTCATATAGCTGTTGTACATCTCACCAATTCTTCTTAATTTTCTAAACATGCAACTATCTCCTAATCAATTGTGCTTTACTTGCCACATCGGCTTTGTTGGTCTTATCGACCAGTACCATGAGACAATAAGGTGTGTTGGCACTATCAACAAACGATAGTTTCTTGAAGCACGGTTTAGGAAAACTTAAAGCTAGAAAACAATGGCCCGCGCACTCCCCTATAACGCTCTGCACGCCTTTGTTATCGCTGCTAAACACGGCAGTTTTAGCAAAGCCGCAGATGAACTCCATGTCACTCCCGCCGCGATCAGTCAGCAGATCAGACAGCTGGAAGATCTGCTTGATGTGCAACTATTCCACCGTATGAATAGAGGCCTGACGTTAACAGACTCAGGTCAGGCCGGCCTTGCTCAAATGCAACTTGGCTTCCAGAGTCTTGAAGAAGCTATTGACCGGATTAAATCCGATACCGGCGATGCCGTGCTGGACATCTGGACATCACCTTCCTTTGCTTCAAAATGGCTTATGCCGCGCATGCACAGATTCCGTGAAGCTTATCCAAAGATCGATTTGCGCATTTCCGGCAGTGTCAGCCTGGTGGATTCTGATAGTACCGCGCCTTCCCTGAGTGCAGAGATTCTCAAAGCCAACAATATCGATGTGGCGATACGATTTGGCAGCGGTAACTACCCTGGCTGTATTGTCGAGAAGCTTATGGATGTAGATGCGATTACCCTGTGCAGTCCGCGTCTTCTCGATGAGCAACATTCAGCTCCACTTAAAGAACCCAATGATCTCGCAAGGCATACATTGCTACATGACGAAAGCCCATACGAAGGTCGTCCAAAGTGGGAAGGCTGGTTAAAAAATGCTGGTCTTGATGATATGAAGTGTGATCACAACTTGTACTTTAATAGTGTACTGCTTGCCTTGGCCGCTGCAGTCGAGGGTCAAGGCGTGGTACTGACCTTAGATAAGCTTGCGCAAAATGACATTGAAAAAAATCAACTGGTAAAACTGTTCGATTTACAGATGGAGGTGGAGCATGCCTACCATGTTGTCAGCCTTGATGGCGCAGAAATCAGCGAAAGTGTGAACGCCTTTAAAACCTGGTTGTTTAGTGAAGCGGCAATGTAGTGGCATCTTGTTAATTGCCACTTGGCTAAAACTAAAGCTCATGTCAATACTTCGACTTCAACAGCGCATTTATTTTATGTTAAATTGAGGCGCACTATTTTTCCACACCCCACATTCAATTCGTTTTAGAAGATAAGCAACAAACTTAGTCGCTATGCCGCTTCATTAGTTAGTTGGAATCCAATACCGCGTACACGGTTTAAAAACCAACCATGCTCTCGGGTGTTAAGTGCTAATTTTTTTCTTAATCTGGACATTGCGGTATCGATACGACGTGTGTCTACATCTGGTGGCAATGCCCAAACAGAGACCATCAATTCCTCAACTTCAATTATGCGGTTGCAGTGAGTGAACAGGTAGTGAGCACAATCAAATTCTCGCGGGTTCAGCTGCACTCTCTTCCCGCTAACCTCTACTTGTCGTTTAACCGCGCAAAATTTATAAGGGAAGAATTCAGACTGACTTTTGAACTGCGCGTAATCTCGCCTCATGGCGGCCTCTACTCGGACCCCTAATACTCTGCCAGATTCATTGATATTGAAATAATGGTGTGCACCTTGCTCTAAAGCCTGCACGATACGTTGTTCATCCTTACTATCTGAAAGAACGATGATTCGTTCATCACCAAGACGTTTTGGAATTTCAGGTTTGGGAGTGCTTGAACTAACTTGATGGCATACAACAACGTCTGATGTTTTATGTATAAGCGTATTGACTTGGCTAACATGATCGACAAATCGCAGTGAGTGGGCTGATCGATTTAGAATATTGGCAATCAGTTCCTTTTGAGCCGAATTGCTTGTGACAACGGTGACTTGGTTATGGTTTGCCTGACATGCATCCATGATTTTTTACCTCTTTTAAACCGCCATTGTCAGCGACATACCTATATGTATTACGTAAAGCTACTGAAATAATATGACTCATGCAAGTTAATATTTTGCTTTAAACATTCAAATTTGATCAAGCTCTCCGTTTTAATTGATAAATATCAACATCTTAAGAAATTTTAATTGACTATTAATTGCGCTAGCCAATTCGCACTACTTTAGTGCGTGTCTCAATTTGGCTCCGGCATACCTTGACCAGTAAAGCCAAGCGTGCGGCGGCGTAAACGATGACTGGTAGCTACCAACTGATCTGGCGCAGTAACTGACTCAGTCTGAAACCCATTGTTCTACCAAGATAGGTACTGTTTGCCATAACGACCGTACCGATATTTTCAGCTGGATACAGAATCAACATTGATATATAAGCCATACCGGTACCACCATGATTCAGCGTCAGTTCTCCATTGGATTCACCAATGAACCACCCCAAGCCAAATTGAAGTTCGCTTGCTGGCGCGGGGCTTTTATCAACACTAATTACAGGTGACTGCATAAGGGCAATACTGTCTCTGCTTAGAATCGGCTTAGCCGTAATTTCATCACTGGGGAGAAATAGCATCATGAATTTTATTAAGTCGGTTGCCGGCCCAATTAAACCACTCGCGCCTTTCTGATCGCTGTACACAGGATTAAACCAAAGAATACCCTTTCGTTTGCGTTCGACAGCTCGGTCAGTATCCAAAAAGAGCGGCACTAGCTTACTAATCAAATCACTCGGATGCGAGCCTGTCGCTTCAGCGGCCTTCATTTGAGGAGAATATACAAAACCCGTGTTATCCATACCAAGAGGCTGCAAGATAAATTTCAGAATGTACTCTTCGTAAGGCATGCTGCTAACAGATTCAATGACGGCTGCCAACGCAAGGTAGCCAAAATTGGAATAGCTACCCTTCTCTCCCGGCTTTGCTTTGAGTTTGTTGTATTTATTCACAGTATTGTTGAACAACTCCGTTTGATCGGGATGAGGATCGCCATCGAAATGTATCCAGCCCAGGATAGACAGGCCAATATCTCCTAAGCCTGAGCTGTGGCTAAGCAACTGTTTTATACTTATTTGAGCAGGGTCAACGTTTTTTCCTCTTGTTGTGAAGGTGGGCAGGTATTTCAACACTGGGTCATCTATCGACAACTGCTTTTTCTCTTGCAACTGAAGAATCGCTACAGCGGTAAACAACTTGGTGATCGACCACCACTGATAAACAGTGTCAGGTGTGGCGGGAATTTTCTGATCAGCATCGGCATGGCCAAATGCATTTGAATAAACAACTTGTTTATCTTTAACAACGGCAATCGAAATACTCGGTGGCGCTTGCTTTGCAACGGCCTTGTTTAAAAAGGGTTCTAGCTCACTAATACTGGATACTGTTTCAGGCAGATGGAGCTTGGGCGGCAACACTGCACAGCTAGCAAACAGCAGACAAACACACAATAGCGAGACAATTCGACACATAGGCAAATATCCAGATCCTTTGTTCAGTGACTTAAGGCAGTAAAGCGACAGACCCAACTACCGGGTAAGCTACCTTGTTACTTGGGTAATCTACCCAGCATCAAATCCCTAGCATTGATCACTGGGGTTGATTTCCGATATCTTTTGACGACAGTAGCAAAGCCGCTCCAAGCATCAGACCACCACATACTTTATTGACTAAACTAACGGAATAATTTGCAAGTACGCTCGCAGCCCGATCACCGAGAAACCCCCAGGCGATTAGCAAAAGCCCATCTACGACAAGGTAAGTAACACCTAAAATAAAAAGCTGTGGAAACACAGGCCGCATTACGTCGATAAACTGGGGAAACAAGGCACCGAAGAAAACGATGGCAAACGGGTTTGCCATCGATGTAACAAACCCCTGTCGGAACAGTTGAATACTATTCCCGGAAACTCTGGAGTGCGTGTGTCGGCCCTGTTCACTGGAAAAAATCAACTTAAGTCCGATGAAGGCAAGATAACAAACGCCTAGCCATTTAATCAGGATGAAAGCATGAGCTGATGTGGTAATTATGGCGGCAAGCCCAAATGCGGCGGCTGTCATCTGAATGCAATTCGCGCTTAGATCGCCAATGATAGTAAAAGCACTTCGACGCAACCCATATCGAATGCTGTTAGAGATAATCAGTAGCTGACTTGTATCAGGCGGAGTTGCGAAAAACACAAAAACCGCAGATAGGTAAATGAGGTATGTTTCAATGGGCATGTAAGAACCTCTTCACGAAGACAAGAAATTCAGTATTGTTCGTAAACAGTGATCGAAACTGCTGTTCATACTGCTCAACATAATCTGAAATAATCTGAAATAATCGCCGAAGCCTGCGCTGTTCGTGACCGAGTAGCTAACTGCGCTATAAACGCATTGTCTTTTCATCGGATTCGAAATATCCATTCTCTATCCCCAACACCTGAAACATCTAGTTATGGAAATTCGTGAGCTTCCACATTGATCTTTGAGTTCTAACGCTTAGCGTAACATTCTATAGCAAGCAAAATGGAGATTAAGTTTTTTCTGATTGGCGAACAGTGCTGCTTCAATAAATGAGCGCGATCATGGAGTAATCACGTTACCATTGGTGTTGATGCAAGGGTTACGAAGGTTCGATCTTCACGTATTATAAATTTCTCACGTTGAGCAAATGCATAATTCTCCTGCCCTAATGGATGTTTTGATAAACGAGCGCGGTATTGCTCATACTCCGCGAGACTCTCAATGTTGTAGATTCCGTAAGCCAAGGTGGTTGATCCCTCGCAAGGCGCATAGTACCCAATCAGATCAACACCACATGCAGGGATAACCTGGCCCCAATTACGGGCGTATTGTTCAAATTGTGATTTTTTTGTAGGGTCTATTTGGTAAGAAATAATGCAGGTCAGCATGTATAAATCTTCCTCGTTGTAGTGCAATGTTAGTTGTCGCTAAATTGACATTACCGCATTGAATACGAAGGATGCTTCGGTTACCATCGAACTATGGACTTCACGCCAAATATTGCAAGAATAGGTGCTTTGCTGGGCGACAACACACGTGCAAGAATGTTATCGACCTTGATGCATGGAAAAGCATTGACCGCCTCCGAACTTGCAAGAGAAGCCGGTGTAACTGCTCAGACCGCAACAAGCCATCTTGCCAAGCTGGAAAATGGCGGCTTATTAATTTTGCGAAAACAAGGACGCCATAAGTACTTTTCTTTAGCTAACGAAGAAGTGGCTTCTTTATTAGAAACTCTTATGGGGCTTAGCGCAGACAAGGAGCCTCTCAAAATACGCACTGGCCCCAATGACTCGGCTATGTGCAATGCACGAGTTTGTTATAACCACTTAGCCGGAATCAAAGGCATACAGCTTTACGATAGCCTGCTGTCTCACAAGTACCTTCACCACAAAAACGGTAACCTTATACTTTCAAAAGCTGGGGAGGATTTTATTCGAGATTTTGGTATAGACCTTGATAAGCTACAGGCATCCAGATCAATAATGTGTAAAGAGTGTCTTGATTGGAGCGAGCGCCGTTCGCATCTCGCGGGCAGTCTTGGCAGAGCCTTTCTTAACCAGTTCGAGAATTTAAATTGGGTAAAACGAGATACTAAAAGTCGAGTAATCAAGTTTAACTCAAAGGGTCAACGCGCTTTCGATTTAGCCTTCAGCCTGGAAAGCTAGAGATTGCTATCATATGAAGGTGCACATCATCATTTGGACTGAACTGACAATGATCGTCAATTAGAAAAGGCTGTGGCCCTTCATTGAGGCCTCTTCCGTTACTCAAGTCCCAACGTCCGAATGGATATACCGACTATCTGCCTAATTCAGCAGATGCTGGGTATTCCTGCGTGTTGATTATCTTCCTTGCTTGCAATTTCCAATAACTGTAAATATAATCAGTATATCGAAATACCACTGGAAAGTGCCATGCATAACCTCACCAAGCGCCAGCAAGAAATCTTGCTGATGATACAGTCGCATATCGCATCTACGGGCTTTCCGCCCACCAGAACCGATATTTGCGATTACTTTGGCTTTCGTTCACCTACGGCGGCTGAAGATCACCTGCGTGCGCTGGAAAAAAAGGGCGCTATCGAGCTTATTTCGGGTACATCGCGCGGCATTCGCGTAGTAGAAGACATCGAAAACGAGGGCTTGCCGCTAGTGGGTCGTGTGGCAGCTGGCGAGCCCATCATGTCTGAGGAACATATAGAAGAACATGTGCAAGTCACACCAGATCTCTTCTACCCTCATGCAGATTATCTGCTGCGTGTGCAAGGTATGAGTATGCGTGATGTAGGCATTCTCGATGGTGATTTACTGGCAGTGCACGCCACAAACGATGTACACAGCAATCAAATAGTGGTGGCACGTGTAGATGATGAAGTCACGGTCAAACGTTTCCGCAAGCGCGGCAACATAGTAACCCTACTACCAGAAAACGAAGAGTTTGAACCTATCCGGGTAGATTTACGCGAGCAAGATTTCTCTATAGAAGGTGTTTATGTTGGCGTTTTGCGCCTGGAACATTAACAACCAGAATACGCCCAGAATATAAGCATCAACAGTCCAGTATGAATTCCGCACTCGATGAGCTGCTTAAATCACAACCCTCTTTATGGCGAGGTCGCGATCAGTACAACGATTATGCATCAATCGACACTGGGTTTTCGCAACTTAACCAGGTATTGCCATCTGGCGGTTGGAGCATTGGTAACGTAACCGAGTTACTGGTACAACAAGAAGGCATTGGAGAATTCAGCCTCTTACTGCCCGCCTTACAACAAATCACATCTGGCAGTCGTTCTGATAAACATTCGGATAAACATTCGGATAAACATTCGGATAAACATTCGGATAAAC
>CAYSZH010000079.1:0-19923 GCA_964435305.1 uncultured Granulosicoccaceae bacterium | reverse complement strand
CCTGTCGCGTCTGCTATACGACTGCAACCGTCCCCCAGAATCACCTACTGCCATCGTTCAGCAAAGCGAAGCCTTCACCATTCCAGGCAACAAGAACCTAAGCGAAGCAGACCGGCAATTCCGCATAAACAATATATACAAACCTTTCGAAGCCCAACTCACCACCACCTTAGCAGCCCATCACTGCATTCCGGTATTGGTAACCATACATAGCTTCACACCTGTCTATAACGGCAATCACCGCTCAACAGAAATAGGTGTGCTGCACGACAGTCACACAGCGCTGGCTGATGCCATGCTAAACATCCCTACTCAATACAAAGTAGAACGAAACAAACCCTACGGCCCTGAAGATGGTGTCACGCACACATTGGTACAACATGGCGTCAACGTCGATAGACACAATGTCATGCTGGAAATACGCAACGATCTCATCGCCACAGCGGAAGACTGTCAATCAATGGCCACAGTGTTGAGTAACTGGATAAACAAAGCATTAGAAACCATGCCGGAAATTCCACCGAAGGCCAGACTGTGAAATTAATGCGCCTCTATATAAAACTGGTCGACGGCTTCAACGCCGGTATAGGCCGCATCATGACCTACGGCATCTTCGTCATGATGGGCATTCTGATGTGGTCAATCATCACCAAATTCGGCAATCAACCATCTTTGTGGACTTTGGAAGCCGCACAATTCGCCATGGTCGCATACTTCTTTCTAGGCGGCCCCTATGCAATACAAATGGGCTCACACGTACGCATGGATCTCTTTTACGACAACTGGTCTATAAAACGAAAAGCCATCACCGATCTGATCATGGTGGTATGCCTTCTCGTCTACCTAGTCGTACTCCTGTGGGGTGGCCTAAGCTCTACGGCATACTCGCTAGGCTACTTCGGTTCAGACTTCCTAAGCTTCTTCACAGGCCTAATCACAGGCGAAGCAGAAACCGGCGTCATGGAGCGCAGCCGAACAATATGGCGCCCGTATTTATGGCCAATTAAATCGCTCCTTTGTGTCGGCATCACCCTCATGCTCTTACAAACACTGTCTGAGCTGTGCAAAGATATCCTGCGCATTCGTGGTGAGGAAATCTCATGAGCTACGAAATGATCGCAATGCTCATGTTCGCTGCCATGATGGTGCTGCTTTTTTCCGGGCAACGCGTCTTCGGTGCAATTGGTTTTGTTGCCGTAATCGCAGCCTTAATGTTGTGGGGAGACAGAGGTGGTTTTGATCTCGCCTTTGCACAAGCGATTAAGGTGATGCGTTGGTATCCACTGTTAACCGTTCCGATGTTTGTCTTTATGGGCTACATCCTGTCTGAAAGCGGCATAGCCAACGATCTGTATCGCATGTTTCATGTCTGGATGGGTGGTATCCACGGTGGCCTTGCCATTGGCACCATCGGCCTGATGGTATTAATTTCAGCAATGAACGGACTGTCGGTTGCAGGCATGGCAATAGGCGCAACCATAGCCCTTCCAGAGTTATTAAGACGCGGCTACGACAAACGCATGGTTACAGGAGTAGTTCAGGCAGGCAGCTCGCTTGGCATCCTGGTCCCGCCCTCTGTTGTACTGGTGCTATACGCCATGATCGCACGCCAACCCGTTGGCCAACTATGGCTCGCTGGCATTATACCGGGCTTAATGATGGCGGCGATGTTCGTTATATACATCGCCATTCGCTGTAAAAAGAACCCAAAACTCGGCCCTATACTGCCAATAGAAGAGCGCGATATTCCACGCCCAGAAAAATTCAAACTGCTGCTCGCAGGTTTGCTCCCGCTCGCCATTTTCTTCTCCATGATGATCCCGTTCGTCAACGGCTGGACCTCATTGGTGGAAAGCTCTGCCATCGGCGCAATGGCAGCCTTTCTTGCAGCGGTGTTAAAAGGGCGTATGACCTTTAAGGTATTCGATATCTCCCTCAAAAACACGCTGGGCATCACCTGCATGTTCATGTGGATCATCCTGGCGGCACTCGCCTTTGGAGCCGTGTTCGATGGTTTAGGTGCGGTCAAGGCCATAGAAAGCCTCTTCACCGAAAAGCTCGGCCTGTCACCGTGGATGATTCTTATACTAATGCAACTGAGCTTTATCGCCATGGGTACCTTTTTGGATGATACCGCCATGCTGGTAATTGTTGCACCCTTATACATACCGCTGGTGGGTGCCTTGGGCTTCGATTTAATCTGGTATGGCGTGCTGTATACCATTACAACTCAAGTGGCCTATATGACACCGCCGTTTGGCTACAACCTATTTTTGATGCGAGCGATGTCGCCACCAGAAATTACGCTTATTGATATTTATAGATCGATCGTTCCGTTTGTGCTGGTGATGGTATTGGCACTTGCGCTTGTCATGGTGTTTCCTCAAATAGCACTGTGGCTGCCGGAAACCGTCTACGGCAAATAATGACGGTAAACAGTTATGGGGATTACATTAAGATGACTAACAGACGTTCGTTTATAAAAAAAGCGGCAGTTGCCGTGCCCAGTGCCGGGCTCATAACCGCGCCAGCGATTGCGCAGTCCAAAATAAAATG
Organism: uncultured Granulosicoccaceae bacterium; assembly: GCA_964435305.1. GTDB lineage: Bacteria > Pseudomonadota > Gammaproteobacteria > Granulosicoccales > Granulosicoccaceae > Granulosicoccus. Next base: position 17,367 of record CAYSZH010000079.1, on the reverse strand, counting down.
GCGCTTGCAAACCTATGCGGGTACCGCGCTGGCAGAACATGTCATCAAACCTGCAATTGATACGTTTAATAAAATTGCCGGCGATGAAATGGAAATCGAACTGTTCTTTGCTGATCAGTTAGTGCCAACCGGTGAGCTGTTCCAGGCGTTGCAACGCGGTACCATCGATGCTGTGCAATCAGATGATGATTCCATGGCATCCCCAACTGAAGTTACGGTATTTGGAGGCTACTTTCCGTTCGGCAGCCGTTACTCACTCGATGTGCCAGTGCTGTTTAACCAGTACGGTTTAAAAGAAATCTGGGATGAAGAATATTCCAAGGTTGGCGTTAAACACATTTCTGCAGGTGCCTGGGATCCTTGCCACTTTGCTACTAAAGATCCAATTAATTCGCTCGAAGATTTAAAAGGTAAGCGAGTATTTACATTTCCAACTGCTGGGCGTTTTCTATCGCAGTTTGGTGTAGTGCCAGTTACGCTTCCATGGGAAGATATTGAAGTGGCTGTGCAAACCGGCGAACTTGATGGTATTGCCTGGTCGGGCATTACTGAAGACTACACGGTCGGTTGGGCAGACGTCACCAACTACTTCTTAACCAATAACATTTCAGGTGCATGGATAGGTCACTTCTTTGCCAATATGGAACGCTGGGATGAGCTACCGACACACCTTCAGGAACTCCTTAAAGTGTGTATGGAGCAAAGCCATTACTACCGTCAATGGTGGTATTGGGGTGGCGAAGCTGATCTTCGTGTCAACGGCACCAAAATGCAACTCACCACCATCCCTGATGAAGAATGGGGCCAGGTAGAAACGGCTGCGGTCAAGTTCTGGGATGAAATTGCCTCAGAATCTGAAACCAAGAAAAAGGTTGTGGATATCTTCCGCAAGTACAACAGCGACATGCAAAAAGCGGGAAGGCCTTATCGTTAAAACTAACGATAAAACAAACATCACGCCCTGGCATTTGCTGGGGTGTGATTAGGGGTCAGGTCTTGTTTTTTACATTTCAGCTTTGTGATAATCATAAACGCTAAAGTGAATATCACACAGGCAACGAAAGCCTGTTCCCAACTAAACGGCCGATACACCCACAACATACCCAGAGAAAAACACCCAATGAATGGTCTCCTAACCCTAGACTCACTTAAGGCCTGCGCCCGCGAAGGCACCGTCGACACCGTGTTGGTTTGCCTCGTGGATATGCAGGGGCGTTTAATGGGTAAACGTTTCCATGTATCCAATTTTCTGGATAGCGCATGGGAAGAAACACACTGCTGCAACTATTTACTCGCCACCGATCTTGAAATGGCCACACCCGATGGCTACGCTTCATCGAGCTGGGAAACCGGTTACGGCGATTACATAATGAAGCCTGACTTAAAAACGTTAAGGCTCATTCCATGGCTTGATTCAACAGCCCTCGTGTTGTGCGATATTTTAGATCACCACACACATAAACCAGTACCGCATTCACCCAGAGCCGTGCTGCAGCAACAAATTCGGCGTTTGGACGCCCTCGGCTACAGCGCCAAAATGGCAACCGAACTCGAATTTTTCCTTTTCAAAGATTCGTTGGATGAGATAAGAAAACAACAGTACATGAACCTCGAACCCATCAGTGGATACAACGAGGATTACCACATTCTGCAAACCACCAAAGAAGAGCCTGTAATGCAACGCTTGCGCAACGCCTTGTATGCAGCCGGCATTCCAGTGGAAAACAGCAAAGGCGAAGCAGAGAGTGGGCAAGAGGAACTGAACATTCGCTATAGCGATGCACTCCTGTGTGCCGATCACCACTCCTTGGCAAAACAGGCGACGAAAGAGATTGCATGGCAGCAAGGGCATGCGGCAACATTTTTACCGAAGTGGCATAGCGACAGAGTTGGCAGTGCCAGCCATGTGCACTTATCACTGTGGAGTGATAACAAAAATGCTTTTTATGATGAAAGTGGGCAATACGGTATGTCGCCACTAATGCATCAGTTTATGGCGGGCATGCTGCACTATGCGCCGGAGTACACCGTGTTTCTCGCACCGTATATCAACTCGTACAAACGTTTTATGAAAGGCACGTTTGCACCAACCAAAACCGCATGGTCAGTGGATAATCGCACGGCCGGTTTTCGTTTATGTGGCGATGGTACACCTGCCGTTCGAGTGGAATGCCGTATACCCGGTTCGGATATGAATCCGTATCTGGCGCAGGCAGCGCTGCTAGCCGCAGGCATCAAAGGAATTGAAGATAAAATGACACTGTCGGACGCGGCGACAGGGGACTTATACAACGATGACAAGGTGCCGGAAATTCCTACCACATTAAGAGCGGCTATCGAAGCGTTCAGTGGTTCGACCATGCTAAAGGATGCAATGGGCGAGGACGTTGTTGCGCACTACACAAGGTGTGCTGAATGGGAACAGGAAGCGTTTGATGCCGCCGTAACGCAATGGGAAGTGGCACGCGGTTTTGAGCGGGTGTAGTATTGCTCAATGAATAAAATCCAATGCGTTTCCCCAATAGATGGTTCAATTTATATTGAACGCGCCTTACTAACCGCACAAGAAGCCCGACAACAAGTTGCAGCTGCAAAAGCGGCACAGTTGGAATGGCAAACAAGATCGCTTGCCGAACGGGTAGCCCTCGTAAGAGCAGCTGTCGCCGCCATAGGTGAAATGAATGATGACATCGTGCCAGAACTTGCCTGGCAGATGGGCCGTCCCGTTCGATACGGTGGCGAATTTGGCGGCTTCGAAGAACGCGCAAGTTATATGGCTGATATTGCACAGCGTGCACTTGTCCCAATTGAAGTCTCCGATGATGCGCAGTTCAAGCGCTATATACAACGTGTCCCGCATGGCGTGGTATTGGTTGTCGCTCCCTGGAACTACCCTTATATGACGGCGATTAACACCGTCGCACCCGCACTTATTGCTGGAAATTCAGTGGTACTAAAACACGCCTCTCAAACACCCCTGGTAGGGGAGCGCTTAGCACAAGCGTTTCATTCTGTAGGCGTGCCCGAAGCGGTGTTTCAAAATGTGTTTTTAAGTCACGACACCACTGCAGAATTAATCAATGACGGTCACTTTAATTTCGTTAATTTCACCGGCTCAGTATCTGGAGGGCAGGCGATAGAAAAAGCCGCCGCCGGCACCTTCACAGGTTTAGGTTTAGAGCTCGGTGGTAAGGACCCAGGCTATGTCATGGACGATGCGGATATTGATGCGGCTGCGGATACCTTAATCGACGGCGCTATGTTTAACTCTGGCCAGTGTTGTTGTGGCATCGAGCGTATCTATGTGGCCGAAAACCGCTTTGATGAATTTGTAGAAAAAGCGGTGTCGATAGTAAACAGCTATAAGCTCGGCAACCCAATAGAAGAAGACACCACACTTGGCCCGATGGCTCACAAACGCTTCGCCAGCCTGGTGCGAGATCAAATAAGCGAAGCTGTAAACGCAGGTGCTAAAGCACATATCCCGACCTTCAAAGAAGACGATGGTGGTGCGTATCTCTCCCCACAGATTCTCACTAACGTAAACCACGACATGCGCGTGATGCGCGAAGAAAGCTTTGGCCCTGTTGTCGGAATAATGCCTGTGGCAAACGATAAACAGGCATTAGAGCTTATGAACGACAGTGAATTTGGTTTAACCGCATCCATTTGGTCAAACAACCATGACCGAGCAGCCACTGTTGGCGATCAAATAGAAACCGGCACGGTGTTTATGAACCGTTGTGATTATCTCGATCCGGGGCTATGCTGGACGGGTTGTAAAAACACGGGCCGTGGTGGCGGCTTATCTGAAATTGGATATCATAACCTCACGCGCCCTAAATCATTTCACTTAAAGAAAGCAACAACATGACACTTATCGGCAATTGGTCCTACCCCACAGCAGTCCGATTTGGCCAGGGCCGAATCAGTGAAATAGCAGACGCGTGTAAATCCAGTGGCATCAACAAGCCCTTGCTGGTAACAGATCGTGGCTTAGCCGATATGCCGATTACCCAAAACACCTTAGACCTGCTAGAGGCGGAAGGTTTGGGTCGCGCGATATTCGCCGATGTTGATTCCAACCCGAGTGATAAAAATGCGGAAGAAGGTGTGAGAGCCTATCGCGAAGGCGGCTACGATGGCGTTGTTGCCTTTGGTGGTGGTTCCGGTTTGGACCTGGGCAAGGTCGTTGCGTTTATGGCTGGCCAAACTCGTCCGCTTTGGGATTTTGAAGACGTGGGGGATTGGTGGACGCGAGCCAACGCTGATGCCATTGCACCCGTTATCGCTGTGCCAACAACCGCGGGCACGGGCTCAGAGGTGGGCCGTGCGAGTGTCATATCCAACACGGAATCACAAGAAAAGAAAATTATATTCCATCCTCGCATGTTGCCAGTCGTGGTGATTTGCGACCCCGAACTCACAGCCGGCATGCCGCAATTTATTACCGCTGGCACCGGCCTCGATGCATTCGCTCACTGTGTAGAAGCGTATTCCAGCCCGCATTATCATCCGATGAGCCAGGGCATTGCGCTCGAAGGTATGCGCCTTGTGAAAGAGAATTTGCCCAAGGCGTATGCTAATGGTCAGGATATGGAGGCACGAGCTAACATGATGAGTGCAGCTGCAATGGGTGCCACAGCTTTTCAAAAAGGTTTGGGTGCAATCCATGCCTTAAGCCATCCTATCGGTGCGGTGCATCACACCCATCACGGTACAACTAACGCTGTGTGCATGCCAGCAGTGCTAAAATTCAATGCCTCCGCCATTCGTGATCGGTTTAAAAACGTAGCGGCGTTTTTAGAAATCGACGGCGGCTTTGATGGTTTCTGTGCCTTTGTTGATGACTTCAACGAAAGCTTCGCAATACCAAAATCATTATCTGATCTTGGTGTAGAGTACCCGGATATCGATCAGCTTGTAGATGCCGCTTTGCGTGATCCAAGTGTCGGTGGTAACCCAATCGAAATGACGGCACAGAATACGCGTGCCCTTTTTGAAGCAGTGCTCTAGTACTAGTGTTTGAGTAACAGTGCTGCAGTAATAGTGGATTGACGATATAAGCATGTCGATAGAAAAAATCAACACACTCATCATCGGTGCAGGCCAGGCAGGGCTTGCATTAAGTGAGCACCTGCAAAACAATCAAATTGAACACCTGATAGTCGAACGCGACCGAATCGTTGAAAAATGGCGGACGGCGCGTTGGGATTCATTAGTTGCGAATGGGCCTGCCTGGCACGATCGCTTTCCAAGTATGGAATTTGAAGGTTTCGACCCAGATGGTTTCCCTTCAAAAGAGCGTGTGGTTCAATACTTTGAAGATTTTGCCAAAAAGATCGAAGCCCCTATACGTTGTGGCGTTGAGGTTACCCATGTCACTAAAAATACGCGTGGCCCAGGCTATGTCATCACAACGTCCAAAGGCCAAATTGAAGCCTTGCATGTTGTATGTGCCACTGGTCCGTTTCAAACCCCGCTTATACCGCCGGTGATCAGCGACACTGAATTGGAAAAATGCTCAGTCACTCAAATGCACTCCAACGACTACCGTAACCCATCTCAGCTTAAAGAAGGGGCTGTGCTGGTGGTAGGTGCCGGTTCTTCTGGCGGCCAAATCGCGAACGAATTATTAACAAGCGGGCGACGCACGTTCTTATCCGTTGGCCCACATGAGCGTCCGCCACGACAATACCGAGGCCGTGATTTTGTCTGGTGGTTAGGGGTGTTGGGTAAATGGGATTTGTCCACAGTAGATCCCAAAACAGCACATGTCACGATTTCGGTTAGCGGTGCAGACGGCGGTCATACAGTGGATTTTCGGAATTACGCCGAGCGAGGCATGACATTACTAGGGATGACAAAAGCATTCATGGAAGGCGTTTTACATTTTGAAAATGACTTGGCCAGCACCATCACCCACGGGGATGCAAGCTTACACTCCATGCTGGATGAAGCAGACGCTTATGTTGAGCGCAATGCCTTAGACCTGCCACTCGAACCAGAAGCACGAACACTGCGGTCCGATCCTGATTGCATCACTCACCCCGTGCTTGAGCTTAACCTTAAAGCTGAAAACATTAATACCATTATTTGGGCAACAGGATACTCAAATGATTTCAGCTGGCTGGATGCCGATGTGTTTGATGAGAAAGGCAAGCCGAAACACATAAGAGGCGTCTCGGATGAGCCGGGCATTTATTTTCTGGGGCTACCCTGGCTTTCGCGCAGAGGGTCTTCATTTATCTGGGGTGTGTGGCACGACGCGCGCTACATAGCTGACCATATTGGCACCCAGCAGCAGTATCGCAACTATCACCTATCGCGGCAGACGTAACCTTGCAGCAAGCTCAGGCGAACCATTGAGAGATTAGATTAAAAGGCGTTTGAGTTAACGCAGTAGAAAAGCGTAACAAGAATGGGTACTGAAGAAGAGGGAACTTAATCGAGTAGACCAAGCCAGTATTCGGCTTGATCTACTCTCGCTACATCTCAATTACTCAGGAGCGTACACCCGGATGTAATCAATTTTCAGCTCAGGATTTCCAAAGTTTCGGATATCACTGCTGTTAGGGAAGAATTCATCTTCATCGCGACCAAGCCCACCAGCATTGGTTGGGAAGTTTGTCCAGGCTCCACCCATCGCAAGATTAAGGGTGATGTATAACTCTTCGTTGTCAGCCGCTTCATGGTACACCTCGCTGACTTTCTCACCATTGATCAACCACTCAACGTGGCCAGGTTCCCATTTAATGGCATACACATAGTAGTCGTCACTGTAGTCAGTTCCGGTGTAAATCTGGCCATTAGGTTCTGGTTTGATGAACTGGTGGTCGCCACCGTAGGAGACAGTCGCATTCTTGAAGTAGTGCATTGAGGTATACACATACCAAGGTGCATGCCCCAGATTTTCCATGATGTCGATTTCAGTTCGCTGTGAGCCCTGAGAGCGACGCTTTTTGGCGTACAGCCAGAATGCTGGAAATGTGCCGACATGATTAGGGATTTTGATGCGTGCTTCGAAGTAACCGTACTTACGATAAAACGTATTATGCGTGGACAAGGCACCAGACAAAAAGTCTTGCTGCTCGACAATATCGTCTAAAGGACCGTAACTAAGCGTGCCATCTCGCTCTTTCAGTGGATTTACAATAGCGCGGATCGCAAGAGAGTTTCCATCGAACTTGAACGGGTTGTATGCAGGAACAACGTCAGAAAGCATTTCTTGATCAGGGCTATTTGGGCTGACATAGAACTGGCTTTCACGGTTGATAACGCGGTATTCGTATCGTTCACCATTCCAATCGCCATCCCATCTGAGGTTGGTTCCCCATCGGGCTGCATTGACACTGGCGCCATTGAATTCATCACTGAATACCAGGTCGTAGCCCTCGCGGCCAATGTTGGGTTGGTTGTAGGAGGCCGGGTCGACCAAGCCGGTGTCAGATGCATTGTCAACTGGTGCTGACTGCGCCACCTGCACCTCTTCTTCGCGTTGTTGTTCTTCTCGTTCTTCTTCTTCTCGCTGTTCTTCTTCGTCAGCATCATCAGAGGCGTCGGCCAACACAATACTCCCGACAGAACTATCATCTCTGACATAGATTTTATGTGTGTCAGATTGCACTGAGATGTTGCCGTTACCGTCGACAGTTTTGACCGTCAAGGAGTGATTGCCGCGCCATAGGTCGTCGCTAAAGAACTCAGTATCAGCTGTTTTACCTGAGAATATGCCATCGACGGTGACTTCATAGTGATCTGCACCGGCAACATCTGACCATTCCCAACGTACTCGGCCTTGCGATACTTCTGTGGCTGATAATGACTGTGGTGGGCCAAATTCATCGGCGGCTGCGCGGTTGTTGCTGGCAGATGCTACCTCGCCGATGCTGACTTCCAGAATATCGGACTTGCTGGAGTGGTTACGATTGTAGTCAAACGCCGTGACGTAATAATCGTAGCTACGGCCAGATTTGACGTCAGAGTCCGTGAAACGGCGCTCAGAAACAGTAGCCACGTAGCGCCTGTCTTTATAGACGTTGTAGCCTTTAACACCAGTATTGTCCCAGGGCTTATCCCACGACAACTCTATAGAAGAGTCAGAACGCATATCGGCTTCTAAGCCTTCTACAGGGTTAGGCCGTTGATTATCTGCGAAAGCAGGGAGTGCGAAACCGAGAGTAAGAACGAGAATTCCTGCTTTGACGATCATTGATTGTGGTATTCCTGATACGGAGGTTGTTCGGTTAGAAGACTGAATGGCGTCAGTCGTGGTCGTTTCACAGGTCATTTACGTTGTCTCGATAAAATTAAACTTAATCTTTCGCAGATTCTTCCGATTACCAAGCGATGCCATTACCTGCGCGGGCTTTATGTGCCGAATCTGGATTAACTGTCGTGGTTCTTGAACAGCTTGAGATAGAGAATTAGCAACAGATGAACCAGATATCCGAATTATGAACAATTGCTAATCTTCAAAATCTGCACAATAGTTACATCTGTACTGCGTGCTGTTCTTACGTAAAACCGTTCATCAAATACTGTCTATAAAGCGCAATCAATTTCTCGAGAGCGTTGAATTTGATGTCAGGGAGTATACGGAGCGAAGATTAATTTAAACTGAAACAAGCGCGACACAAATGAGCAGATTGATAACTCTTAAAAGGGTCGAAAAACGAAAATCCGCGCGTACTAATACAACTTAAATTCGGTCCTTTTACCGTTCAACTAATGGTCTTTGCTGGCATTCTGTTTCCCAAGAAAATGTATGGTCGCGGTGGTTGATTTTTTGCCAGCTCAAATCAGCATAGATTCGTTAAACGCTATGTATACAGTGTATTTTTGATTTTCTCTGGTAAGAAGCTTGAGCCGCAGAGCCAATATGCAGCCAGTTTGCAATTGTCCAGTCAAGAAAAAATTGAGAACTGGATCACGATAAAGGTGTATCGATTTCTTGCAAGGGAATGGCTCAATTTGATGGATTGAACAGACCCTGTATAGAGGTGTGGGACTGAACAAGATGTAGGTCTTGCAATGTTCGTTTGTACAGATTATGCGCAGTGTTTAAGCCTGTTTTTAGCGCTTAGATGACGCTCACCTGTTTATACGTTTGCACCAACTTTAAAGTTTGAGCAGTCGTGATTCTGCAAGCAAAACGCAAACTATTTAGGCTCATATATCGTTGAGGAACACAAAAAAGCGTTCCCGACAGTACAAATGAGAAAGATGTGGGCCGTTATATGGGCGAGTATATAAATGCTGACTATACTCCTAAGGTGTGCTGCGCCAAGTGAGTTTGCAGCAGATTTAAAGGAGAAATTCAGGTGTTTTTTGTGGCGTTTGGCAAACGGCACTTGAACCTATTGCGATTGTATATCTACTCACTGCTAAGGGAAGGCATAATGTGTAACAGTTCACATTGTGCTTAATTGGCTGTTCCGTGATGTGGACGACGCTCCGAATGGAACCAAAACGCGTGATTGCGGACTCTTTAAGTAACGCAAATAAGACCTAATACGTAAGGAAAGTACGATGTTCATACATCTCAGTTCCACAATGAGAATTTTTTTGATCGGCCTGCTATTGGGCTCGCTAGTTTCCTGTGTACAAGGTACTGGTCTGACCACTGACGATGAGTCTGACTCAGACGGCTCTGGTTCAGATGGTGGTGTCTCAACAAATGTGGGTGGGTCTGATGGCGATGCTCAGGTCACGCCTGAGCCCACACCGACGCCCGACGATGCCGGATCGGCCGATGGCTCGGTTTCTGTTGGCGATGATGGTGCAGGACAAAGCAACGACAGTGGTTCCAGTGATGATAGTGGTTCCAGTGATGACAGCGGCTCTAATGATGACGGTGGTTCTGCAGATTCTGACAATACAGACGCAGGCCAAACCGATGGTGTCAGCGGAACCGATGGTGGAACAACTGTAGAGCGCATACCACCTGTACCTGATTCCGGAATCTTTTCTGCCTCTGCAGGTGATATTAGAGACGTAGACAGCTTCTATGACCAGGATGGCTACGACAACGTCAACGTCATCAGGGTTGATGTACGCACAGTGACAACGCCTGGGGTTTGTACGATAGATGACCTCTCTGGCTGTACTTTGGCCGATGTCATGGCAGACACCAATGGCGATGATGATTTTAAAGTCGAGATTCCGATTCACTTTCAAGCATCCGATTTCCCTGATGATGGCTCTGTCACCAATGCCACCTTAAGGCAACGAGGACAGGTGTCGCGCACCGCACCGCAAAAATCGTTTCGTATAAAGCTTGATAGCAAAGATGAGTTGTGGCGTTCAGAGCGACGCCTGCAGTTAAACAAGCACCCGTTTGACAGAACACGAATAAGAAACAAAACCGCCTTTGACCTGATGCGTGGTTTGCCACATTTACCTAGCCTACGCACACAGTTTATCAATCTGTGGATAGACGATGGTGCCGGTCCAGTAGATTATGGTGTGTTTACTCATGTTGAGTTTGCGGGTAAAGAGTATCTTAAAAGCCGTGGTCTGAATAAGGACGACAACCTGTATAAAACTGAATTCTTCCAGTTCAGTACTGAGGATGCAACAGCCTTCGGTGTAGATGAAGATGGCGCACCTTTAAATCTTGAAGTCTTTGAAACCCGTTTGGAAATAGAGCGCGGTAAAGACCACTCAGCCGTAGGCAAAATGGTCGCGGCGCTAAACGATCCTAATTTAAGTTTCGACGAGGTTTTGGACCGCCACTTCAATAGAAACAATGCACTAATGTGGATTACCGCGAATTTGCTGCTGCATCAAACTGACGCCACCACTAAAAACTACTATCTCTATAACCCTGCCGGCACCGAACGATTTTACTTTTTGCCTTGGGATTATGACGGTGGCCTTGCGCTTGAGAGCACCCTCACCAACAGCTTTGATCAGCCTGAGATATCCAAGCGATCGTTTTTCGGGTACGCACGTGGTGCACGAAATGTCTTTATCGATAAATTTTATAGGATGCCCGGTGCTCAGCAACAAATTGTCGCCGCAGCCGAGTTAATACGCAGAGAATATTTAACTGAGGACAGGATCAATGAGGTGGTCAATGCGAATATTGTCCCTCTCGAGCCGTTTATGACGCGATCACCCGATTCTGACCACGGGAGCTACGCGCCGCACATTGCCGCGGTATTCCCAAGTTACGTCGATAGCATTTTCAACAATTTGAGTAATGAATTTGCTGTGCCGATGGCGCCGATTCTCGAAGAGCCCCTCGAGGTCGATGGCCGAACGCTTAATATGAGATGGAGCCCCGCATTCGATGTCACTGGCACCAATACCGACTTTACCTACGATATCGCGGTTTCAACGTCAATCAACTTTGACAATAACTCCATCGTTTACACCCGCAACGGATTAACCGGATCTGGAGACACGATTTCCCATTCAATCGATTTGTCGCAATTGCCTGAAGTTCTGCTCTTTGTGCGGCTCGTGGCACGAGGCAATGCCAATCCCCAGCAGTTTTGGCAAGTCGCGTTAAACCGGGTGCGTTTTGATGGCCTGGAATGGTTCGGCATTCAAAGCGTCGAGAACAATCAAGGAGGTCAGTAAGTCCCCGCTTTATGGCATAGATCTTCCAAGCGATACTATTTTGGTAGCGATCTACTAGCCCTTCAGTATCTAAGTATGAGAGTGGCAACTGGACGGTTTCTCAACCGGAATTAGTTCATGTAATTGCCAATCCGGCACAAATGTGATGCAGGTTGCGGTTTTTATGGAATTGAAGTCGCGGAATCGTTGCTTCTGATTACTTAAAATTATCGCACTCCAACGTTGAGACGACAGCAACTTAAAATTGCTTGATGTCGCTGAATATTGACACGAAAAATTTCGTAAATAACTCATTTGCAAAGAGTTTCGTGGTAATTGTTCACAACAGAGAAAACCATTACTAAGTGTAAAATGGACTGGATTCAGTGCAATACGGGCTGATTTAACTAATATAATCATGGTGGCCAACATGTTCAGCGGAATGAATACAAGCGATTTTCAAATTTCAGGTGACGTCACCCTGGCAAAGAAAATGGCTGGCAACGCATCCGCCGGCAAAAAAGGCTTAGCCGCAATTACTAGAAATACCTTGGCAGCGACAACAACAATAACCAGAAATCGGCAGAGTAGCCTCAGCGGATCAGTATCTGACGCTATATCTACGCCTGCAAATGAGCCCGCACTCACGCTCGACCAGAGTATTGTCGATATCGCTGGCTGCGCACCCCTTTCCGACAAGGAAGCCGCTGCGGTAGACGCTTATGAGCCGCACGGGCTGGCAGATCTTAAAAACGCCTCATTAATGAACCGTGTGGACAGCAAGTTTGTTATCCCACGCGGGTATCTGACTGGCCTTCTGCAATTTATGCAGGATAAATACACGGCGCTTGAAATCAGTGATTTGCGTGCCTCTCGCTATTACAACTGTTACTACGATACCGATCAATACACGCATTACCTGGCGCATCATAACCGTCGTGCCAACCGGTTTAAGCTCCGCCAGCGTACGTATCGCGACAGCAATACGTCTTTTCTGGAAATCAAGTTTCGCAACAATCGCCGCCGTACAATCAAGACGCGTGTGCCATTGGCTGGTGATCGACCGGTAATTAATACCGAAACCCGGGCTTTTATCGAAGCCAGTGGTATGTATGAATTTGGCGAGCTTAATGCAAAGCAAATTGGTACTTACACTCGAATAGCGCTGGCTAATGAAGCCGCAGCAGAACGCATCACGATCGATGTCGATCTGGCTGTTAAGGATATTCAAACAGGCAAAATGCACGAAATTGGAGACTGGGTCATTGTCGAGGTGAAGCAGAGCGAGTTTAACCGACACTCACCGTTTTTCGATTGGGCCAGCCAGCAGGGTTTACGTCGCTGCTCATTTAGTAAATATTGTATGGGGCTGTACTACACTGGTCCAGAGGAATTGAAAAGAAATAATTTCCACAAAATCGACCGTCAGATGGCTGTGTCAGAAAAGCGATACGCTCGGCGTTTGTCACTTAAGAGTTTATGGCCTGATATGTCTTCGGGTCTTATTGGTATTAATCCGTAACCGCACTCGGTACTCGGTTCTGTTGAATTTCTGACTATCTGATTATGAATCTGGAAGCTCTACTAGGCGAATTTCTCCCGCGTTTCGTGTTAAACGCTATCCTGCTGCTTGTGTTGCTCAGGTTTATTTATTTCCGTGTCACTCAAGATCGTGACTCACTGTTTGGCTTTTTTCTGTTCGGCCATGGGGTGTACTTGATATCGGCGCTAATGCACGACGTCAATATTTCCATGGGTTTTGCGTTTGGATTGTTTGCGGTTCTGTCGATGTTGCGTTACCGAACAGAGTCAATCTCCATTAGAGACATGACTTATCTGTTTGTGGTTATTGTCATGTCGCTCGTATTTGCGGTGGGTCCTGTGCATATTGTGGGGCTGGTTATGATGAATACGGCGCTGGTGTTCATCGTGGCAATTTGTGAAACCACCGTATTTGCTCCGAGAACCGCTGTCAGAAAAATTGTCTATGACAATGTCAAAAATATACGCCCGGAAAATCGAGAAGCGCTTAAATTGGATCTGCAGGAGCGTCTGGGAACCACTATTGTTGATATAGATGTCGGCGAAGTCGATTTTCTCAGGGATGCTGTAGTGTTAAGAATTACCACCGCTGCCTCTACCGGTACCCAATAACTGCCGCTCGCTAGCTTGTCTAAATAATCGCTGGTCTGCGCGCTATTTGAGATAGCCAAGCATTGCAATGCTTGGCTAATTTTAAGGAAGGTCGTTTGTGGTTACTGCTCTTGTCAGATACTCCTTTGTCGCCTCGGTCGCACTGACGCTGCTGCCCGGTGCGTTTGCCGATACAACATCTTCTTCCTTAGGGCTGCCTGTACTGGGTTTCGGTGCTGATAACATAAGTTCCGTTTCCAACCAGTTCAGCAATCTGGCTGAAACCCATGACGCTGAATTTAACGCTACGCTTGTTCTGGATGCAAATACCTCGACAGGTGTCTTTGGCGAAGACATCGACAGCGCGATAGTGCGCCGTGCAAGACTCGGTGCCGGTATTGATATAACAGATCGCATCGCAACCGATATAACGCTGGATTTCGATGCCAATGCGGATACAGATCAGGGCGAAGATACCGTCAATCTGCACGAACTGCGGTTCAAGTTTGAGTTAGGTGAGAATACCGATTTACATTTTGGTTTGCTCAAACAAGCTTTTGGCATGGAGCGCAACAGCAGTTCCAAATACCTGCGGACACCGGAGCGTAGTCTGGCTACCGATGCACTGACGCCGTCACGAGCTTATGGCTTATCGCTACGCCAACAATGGTCCAGTTTATATCTTAATGTCGGTGCCTATACCGATCAGGAAGAGCAGCAAAATTCAAGCGTAGCCGGCAGACTGGTTTGGAATCCGATTGATGAAAAACAATCAGTGCGCCACTATGGCATCGGTTTCCATTATGAGAATCGTGAAGAAGAAGAGTATCGCATCAGATCAGATGCCTCTTTACATCCTGCTGAGAACTTTGTGCGCAGCTCAAGGTTTAACGCAACATCTGTCGCCACCGTCGGATTAGAAGCTGCCTGGATGGAAGATTCGGTTTCGATACAAAGTGAGCTATTTGCGCAACGTCTGGGCCTGGCTGAAGGGGCTGATGACCCTACGTTCACAGGCGCCTATTGGCAGCTTGGATGGGTGCTTGGCGATGGTCGACGTAAATACAGCCGTGGTCGTTTTGGTGCGCCGGTTGTTGGAAAAAGCGCAGCCTCTACAGAGCTGACCATAGGCTATGGTTATCTTAAAACGCGCTTTGATGGTGACGGCGATGTGGCAGAAGACATCACGCTGGGCGTAAACCGTCAGCTTAATGACTACTTTCGTTTATCGGCCTATGTTTTTGGAATTCGGGTTGATGATGGCGGTGCTGACCTGGAAAGCGGCAGAGGTGCTTTGCTAAGACTGCAAGCCGTTTATTAGTAAATCTTCTGGCAAGTCTAATGGTCAACTCCACGGAAAATATGTGATGTGGCTGTCGCAGTTTAACCACAATCTCTAGCTTTTTTGAAACTTGCGTTGTCTTACGCGGGTCAAAGCTTCAATGACGTTGTAAATCTGACACAAAGTTCGTGATAACCGGACTGCAGGGCTTAGCTGTGTTACTCACTCGTAACCGGCATTGATTTTGAAATGTATCGTTAACAATTTGTATCCTAATCACTCCGCTGACTTTCAGTTATACGAAGTCAATTTGCGTGAATCTGGCATACAATAAGAGCTGATTAAAACTGTCCCAGTACATAACATCTCCATTCTCTATCAGGCACGATTAACCGCTATGCAAACATCAGTTGGCAGTTTTAGCCTACACCAGGTCAGCAGTGCGTTTGCCGCGGCCTGCCTTATTGCCAGCTTGCCGTCTCATGCGCTGGCTCAGTCTGTATCTGATGCGCAAACCAGCAACCCGTGGTTTACATCAGCTCAGCAAACCCTGCAATCAAAACTGAATGTACAGGTCGGATCCAGTGCTAAAAATGTCATCCTATTTGTGGGTGACGGTATGAGTATCACGACGCTGACAGCATCACGCATAAGGCAAGGTCAATTGAATGGACAATCTGGGGAAGAAGGTGCTTTGTCGTTTGAAAATTTTCCAAACACCGCGATAGTAAAAACATATGCAGTTGATGCACAAACATCTGCGTCAGCTGCAACAATGACTGCGATGATGTCAGGTGTTAAAACCAATACTGGTTTACTTGGTGTAAGCGAAAACGCCATCAGGGAAGAGTGCCAGTCCATGGCAGGAAACGAAGTTGTATCGGTTGTCGAACTGGCTGAACTAAACGGCCTTGCTACAGGCATTATTTCTACCGCGCGAATTACGCATGCCACTCCTGCAGCGGCGTATGCGAAAACTATTGAGCGCGGCTGGGAGTCGATATCATCAATACCGGACGAATCAATTGCGCAAGGATGTAAAGACATTGCAGCGCAATTAATAGAGTTTGAGTCATCACTGGAAGGCCGAATCGACAATAGTGATGTTGACGGTATTGATGTGGTCATGGGTGGTGGGCGTGCATACTTTTTACCGGACAATGCAGCAGCCAACAGCCCTGAAGTTACATCTGGCGTAGAAGGTAATCGAACAGATGGGCGAAACCTTATTGATGAATGGCAAGCGCTCTATCCTCAAGGCCAATATGTTTATGACCAGGCAGGGTTTGATCAGATCACTTCGAATACAGATAAATTACTCGGCCTGTTTAATAGCTCGCATATGCGTTACGAAATGGACCGTGCTAATGATGTTGCTGGCGAACCATCACTTTCTGAAATGACAAGCAAAGCCATCTCGATGTTATCGACAAACGAAAACGGTTTTTTGCTTGTTGTTGAAGGTGGTCGTATCGATCATGGCCATCATGCTGGTAATGCGTATACAGCCTTACACGAAACTATTGAATTGTCTGATGCAGTACAGCGTGCGTTTGATGAAACCAACCCAGACGAAACGCTGATTATGGTTACAGCCGATCACAGCCACGTAATGACCATGGCCGGGTCACCAAAGCGAGGTAATCCGATTCTGGGTAAGGTTGTACCTAAAGGATTCTCAAATCCATCTCAGGCCAATGATGGATTGCCTTACACCACACTGGGTTATATGAATGGGCGAGGTTTTGCTGACAATGGCGATGGCACAAACCCGGATCTGAATTTAAGCAACCCGATAAATGCCGGGCGCAAAGATTTAAACCCGTTTGATGCAACGCGCTCGGGGTTTCATCAGGAAACCTTGGTTCCACTCCCAGCTGAGACGCATGCGGGTGAAGACATTGCTTTGCATGCAACAGGGCCAGGATCATCGCTGGTACGCGGCGTAATTGAGCAGAATGTGGTTTTTCATATCATTAATCGCGCGCTCGGGCTTTTGCCTTAAATTGTCAATTAGCGAATTAAAAGCTCTTTTATTATGAATACAAAAATCACATCGCTTTTACCACTGACTGTGTCGCTGCTCCTGGCAGCCTGTGGTAGTAGTGATAGCAATCCAGCTACGGTGGTAGAGAACGCCGACGATGGCATCACTACGGTCGACACTGGTCAATCTGATGTCACTACAGACTCGACTGAAACTGATGGTGGCAACACAAGTGTCAATACAGATGCTGGACAAAGCATGCCACCGGTTACCTCTGAGGGTGGTAGCACCGCACCCAATACCGATGCCAGTAACACGACGACGTCAAACACAGAAACAAATGCAAGCGCAGATACAGATACAGGTGCGGGTGCAGGTGCAGGTGCAGGTGCAGGTG
>CAYSZH010000078.1:0-20112 GCA_964435305.1 uncultured Granulosicoccaceae bacterium | reverse complement strand
GTGGTGGTGGTAATGAATCTATTAACCACGAAACCCTAGAGTTCAACGGTCAGCCTTGAGTTGGAAAATCCTTATTCGAAAACACCTGTTAACTAAGTATTTAGCCACTCAAGTACGAGTGGCTTTCTACCACGTACACCTACCTGAAGTAATTGCTCGCTTTTTTACCTTCATTTTCCTACTTGCTGTTTTCAAGTAGGCCATCGAATTTCTTGTCCGCTGACTTGATATAACCTTCAATATCGGCACGCCATTTATTCTGAAATTTCTTGTCAAAATTCAAATATAACTTTCCGTCAACAATGTCCCAGAGATTTCCCTCTATTTTGACGAGATTATCCACTGCAATGCCATATGCACAATAACCGCCATACTGGGGCGCATACTTCTCGGGATCAGCTTCAAAAAGATCAAGATGCGCCTGGTTTGCAAATAGCCACTTAGCCCCTTTCCAGTCACTAGCAAATTTTTCGGAGCCTTCCATGGGTTTGCCTTCGGTAAAATAGGCTACGGTGTCAAAACCTCGAATGGCTATGCCATTGTGTTTGTAACCCCACAAGCCTGAACGCTCAAGCGTGTTTATTGGCTGCGCCGCAATGGCAGAAGTCATTGTAAAAAGAGTCAGTGCTAACACCTGAAATAAACGTTTCATGTATGTTCCAATAAATTTTCTGAAATTGAAGTCATTTGGCGAGTGGGCAATTTAAAAGAATTGCACCTGGCCGGACGTTCACTAGCTTATTTATTCGTTTGATGAGCCTTAAGCATGAATGTTCCCATCACATTTTTGTAAGAATATCTCTGGATAATCGCCCGAATAGGAGATGTTGGCAAAACGCTAACAAATCAGTGTTATTGGGCACAAAATAATCTAACCTGGTTAGGCTCTGTCGGTTACGGCAAGTGCAAAAACGTAACTGCGGGCGGTATCTTCTAATTCTGCAAACCGGCCCGTTTTTCCGAAGTGACCTGACTGCATATTAGTGTTGAATAATATGAGGTTGTCATTCGTCTTCAATTTTCGTAATTTTGCTACCCATTTGGCGGGTTCCCAGTACGTGACACGTGGGTCAGAAACACCTGCGGTGACAAACAGTGCAGGATACGCTTTATCGCTTACGTTTGTATAAGGGCAGTAACTGTGAATCCAGTCAAACGCATCTGAACTCACAATCGGGTTTCCCCATTGAGACCATTCAGAGGGTGTCATGGGCAGTGAGTCATCCAGCATGGTATGCAGCACATCCACAAAAGGGACATCAGCGATAACACCACAAAATAGATCAGGTTGCATATTCATTGAAGCTGCTACCAGTAAGCCGCCAGCTGAACCACCCATAGAGACCAATTGATTTTTTGCACAGTAGCCTTGTTCAATCATGGCACTTCCTACTGCAATAAAATCATGGAAGCTGTTCGGCTTCTTTTGTAATTTAGCACCTGTGTACCAGTCTCGTCCGCACTCCTCGCCCCCTCGTACATGTGCCAGGATGTACACAAAACCACGATTTACCAGTGACAATCGATTGCTTGAAAATTCGGCGTAGGTGGATGCGCCGTACGACCCATAGCCGTACAATAAGGCGGGCGCACTGCCATCAACTGGGGTGTCTTTATGATGCAGCAAGGTCACCGGAACCACCGCGCCATCGTGGGAGTTAACATGCAAGCGTCTGGTGACATAGTCCGATGGATTGTGGCCTGATGGCACTTCCTGGGTTTTTACAAGCACACGCTGTTCAGTCTCCAATTCGAACTGAAATGATTGTGTGGGCGTAGTGGGTGAAGAATAATCAAATACAAATGCCTGACAGTGATATTCATAACCTGTGTAAATATCCACAGAATAGGCTTCTTCACCAAACTCGATAGGTTTAATCTCGCCACGTGCATTCATAAACGCAATTTGAGGCAGTGCGTTAGTGAGTTCAACCCACACAATCCAGTCTTTGAGTACTAAAAAATCTTCTATCAAACAGCCAGAACGGTACGGCAGTAGATCTTGCCAGTGTTCCATTGAGGGTGTTGAGATCGGTGTTTGAGTCAGTTTAAAATCGGCCGCCTTATTGGCGTTAGTTAGTATGATGAATCGATCATTCTGATGGCAAACAAAGTACTCAAGATTCGGGGTACGAGCCTGTATGACTTCAGGCTTGGTATCAGGCGCTTCACAAGGTATAAACCAGACTTCTCGCTCATCATCCGTACTGGTCTCTATAAAAATAAATTGCCCCGACAAGCTGCTGTGAACACCTACGCCAAATCGTGTGTCCTTTTCTTCGTATACCAGTGTGTCAAATGAGGGATCAGTATTGAGCGTGTGTTTATACACTTGCAATGGTCTGTGTTGATCATCAATACGCGTGTAAAACAAAGTATTAGCATCGGCCCATGCTGCACTGTCGACTTTATCTATTGAGTACGGTGCATTTTGCCCTGTTTTTATTGTACGAATACTTAATTCGTAATTTTCTGAGCCGGACGTATCGCAAGTCCAGAAAAATTGCCTATGATCGGGGCTTGTATCCAATTCTCCGATTTCAAAATAAGGATATTTTTTTGCTTCGACATTGGCATCGAGTAGCACTTCCTCGTTGTTGCCATTTAGGTCGGTGCGTATGTAAACCTCATGCTCCGCATCTTCCAGATAGCGCTCTGAGTATAAATACGACCCGTAAGGAAATGGAATGCTGCTGTCTTTTTCCTTAATTCTGGCGCGCATTTCCGCAACGAGTTGATCTTTGAGTGGGTCCAGTGCGCAACTCGCTTCTCTGTAGTAGTTGTTTTCAGCCTTCAGGTAATCGGCTATTTCCACCGGTAATGCCGAGGGTTCATCCATCACCTTTTGCCAATTTTTTGCTCTCAGCCAAGCGTAATTATCCATCCATGTTTTACCGTGTGCCTCCATTGTTACAGGCTCAACATTGGCACGGGGCTCGGTGGCGGGTTTAGTGAAAGGCATGTGTTAAGGCGAGATTCGATCAATACAAGATATGCGCATACTAAACTGAACGGCAAAAAAAAGGGCGCTCTATAAAGAGCGCCCTTCGTGAGTCAGCACTGTAAACGGTGCTTAGCTGTTACGGTTAAATTCAGGGTAGGCTTCCAGACCACATTCTGAAATATCCACACCTTCGTATTCTTCCTGTTCGGTAACACGAATGCCGAAGACCAGTTTGATAAATCCCCACAATATGAGACTAGTAACAAACGTCCAGCCGAGAATCGCGATTAAACCTGTTGCCTGTGCACCAAAGTTTGCATCTGGGTTGGAGAAAGGCACGATCATAAGACCAAGCATACCCACAACACCATGAACCGAGATAGCACCGACAGGATCATCAATCTTGAGCTTATCCAGTGTAGTGATCGAGATAACTACAAGTACGCCACCAGCTGCACCAAACAAAGTTGCCATTAGAGGTGAAGGCATGAGAGGTTCTGCTGTGATGGTGACAAGACCTGCCAACGCACCGTTGAGTGCCATTGTTAAATCAGCCTTACCCCAAATCTGGCGCACAGTTAGAAGTGCCGCAACAACGCCACCGGCTGCCGCCATGTTGGTATTAACGAAAATAGCGGCAACGGCGTTAGCGTCCGCAAAGTTTGCAACCGCTAACTGAGATCCACCGTTAAAGCCGAACCAGCCGAGCCACAAGATAAATGTACCCACTGCTGCCAGTGGCATGTTTGCACCAGGAAGTGGGTTGATCGAACCATCAGGTCCGTATTTGCCTTTTCGAGCACCCAGTAGCAATACGCCTGCAAACGCAGCCACGGCACCACATAAGTGCACAACACCAGAACCTGCGAAATCCTGGAAGCCAGCGGCATCAAGAAAACCACCCCCCCATTTCCAATACCCCTGAACAGGATAGATGACAGCTGTAAAAACAGCTGCAAACGCAAGGAATGACCACAGCTTCATACGTTCAGCAACAGCGCCCGAAACAATCGACATCGCAGTAGCAACGAATACCACCTGAAAGAAGAAGTCTGAACGTGATGAATAGTAAGGAGCATCGTCACCTGTCATGGCGGCAACATCGTTTTCAGCGCCAAGCAAGAAAGACAATCCCGGAATGAAGGCACTGATTGTTTCAGATGGGTACATCAAGTTGTATCCCACAAGCATATACATGATACAGGCGACAGCAAAAAGGGAGATGTTCTTGGTTAGAATTTCAGCAGTATTCTTCGAGCGGACCAGGCCAGCTTCGAGCATTGCGAATCCCGCTGCCATCCACATGACTAGCGCGCCGCAAATTAGAAAATAGAACGTGTCGAGCGCATAGCTCAGTTCGGTTATTTGTTCCATGGGTTTAGTTCTCTCGTTTAATAATTTTTAAAGTGCGACTGGGCCAGACTCACCTGTACGAATACGTACGGCCTGGTGAAGCTCCGATACAAAGATTTTGCCGTCGCCAATCTTGCCTGTTCCAGCGCTGGCCGTTATCGCTTCGATAACGGCATCGAGCAGATCGTCGTCAATACCGATCTCGACTTTGACTTTTGGAATAAAGTCCACAACATATTCAGCGCCCCTGTACAATTCTGTGTGGCCTTTCTGTCGGCCGAATCCCTTGACTTCGGTGACTGTCATACCATTAACACCATGCTGAGCGAGGGCTTCGCGTACCGCATCGAGTTTGAATGGCTTTATCACTGCCGTTACCAGCTTCATGTCGTTAACCCATTGTTGATGAAAAGATGACAGTTACAGCGCAGCTACTGTGCCAGTCAAAAATTTTATTAAAAAACAGTAAGATAGGGTATTATTGCTGGTGAGAGACGTGACTTAATGCACTGCTTTGGGGCTGCAATAACTTAGCGTTGCACCTAAATGGTGCGATTATGATCAACCGAAATGCGAGTAAGCAATATGATTGATGCAAGGGTATTTGATGAGCTAGCGACATCACTGGGTAAGTTGCTGCCGCCGGGTGTTGCAGAGATGAAAAATGACTTTGAGCAGAATGCCAAATCGGCCATTCAGAGCGCGCTAGGCAACCTTGACCTGGTTACCAGAGAGGAATTTGATGTGCAATCTGAAGTGTTACGAAAAACACGCGCAAAGCTTGAGCAGTTGGAAGCCAGGCTTGATTCTATCGATAGCAATACGTAGTACTTGCAAGCGTAGAAGAATTGCAAAATAGCACCATCGCAAGGCGAGATTTAAGTGCGTATTGAAATCGTCATTTACTTTAGGTTTTCTGCCTGTTGCGAAAGCTGCTTTTCGCGCCGGTAACCCAAAGCAATACATAAAGTTTGAGCTAAGCACATGCTTGAAGTAAGCGAACGAAATGAGCGTACTTCAGCGTCCTGGACGGTAAACATAATGTCCGCCAAGGCGGTTGATGGGCAGTTCTCATCACCAGCGATTAGAATTATTTTGGCCTTATTTTCATGTGCAACTTTTATTATCGATTGAGTGGTTTCAGAGTAGGGTGAAAACGTAATAGCGATAAGCACATCGTCACTTGCAATGCAATTTGCCTGTGCGTCGTGCATCATGCCCAGGCCGTCTATAGGGTGACATTTCACGTTCATATGCCCTAGTGCGTAGGTGATATACATCGATACCGGAAATGCTCTGCGGATACCACATACATGAATCGCCGGTGCTTTATCCAGGGCATCGACAGCACTATCAAGTAATGATGGATCGACTCGATTTCTTAAATCATTTAGAGAGAGCAGGTTGGCTTCGGTAAATTCATCCAGCAATTGTGTTGGCGAGACATTCTCATTGCCTAAGGAATGCTGAAGCAAACGAATGCGTTCACCGTAATCGTTATAGTTTTGATGAATGTAATCCTTATACAATTTTTGCAGCTCTGAAAATCCATGGAAATCAAAGTGGTTGGCAAAGCGCACTAATGTGGATGCATGTACGCCTGCTTTTTCAGCAATCACCGCAGCGGTATCCACGGCCATGGATTGCGGGTTGTCCTTAATATAGTCACTTACCTCTTTCAGGCGCCGACTAAGAGAATCATGCTCCGCCTCGATCCGCTCTCGCAATTGGTTCAGTGTGTTCGGTTGCACAACTTACCTTTCCAAGTTCCAAAAAGATGAGACATCATGATGGTGAATGCGATTGAGCGCAATCGGAATATATTTTCCAAAATAAGTCGAAATAATCTCAAATGGAGCATATTTCTGCTTGCGTTGGAATATATATTCCAATATTATGCATTTTCTCGTTCACACCCTGATTGAGCCTTTTTGCATGGGCGTATCTCCACAACAGCTTGATTTGATTTGCATTGGCCGCGCCGGTGTGGATTTCTATGCCGATCAGATAGGCAGTCGGCTTGAAGATGTTGGGAGTTTTTCGAAATACATCGGTGGCTCCTCCACCAATATCGCCTGTTGCTCCTCCCGCATGGGTTTGAAAGCAGCGCTGATTACGCGTGTGGGTGATGAGCACATGGGACAGTTTATCCGGGAGCAATTGCAGCGTGAAGGTGTAGATACTTCTCATGTGATTACTGACGAGGAGCGCCTTACAGCGTTGGTTGTGTTGGGTATTAAAGATAAGGATACCTTTCCTCTGATTTTTTTTCGTGAAAACTGTGCCGATATGGCAATAGCAAAAACGGATTTCGATGAAGCGTTTATAGGCAGTGCTAAAGCCTTACTTATTACGGGAACACATTTTTCCAGCGAAACGGTTTACGACACATCAGTACATGCGCTTAAGCTTGCTCGGCAACACAACACGAAAACTGTACTGGATATTGACTACCGCCCAGTACTGTGGGGCTTAACATCAAAAGGTGATGGGGAAACGCGGTTTATAGCCAACGACACCGTTACGGCCCATCTACAAGGCATCTTGCCTGCGTTCGACTTGATTGTAGGAACTGAAGAAGAGATTCATATTGCGGGTGGCAGTACTGACACTCTCGAGGCAATGCGAAACATAAGAGCGGTAAGTGATGCCGTATTAGTGCTTAAGCGTGGGCCTTTTGGTGCCAGTGTTTACGAAGGCGATATTCCTGCCTCGCTCAATGATGGCGTGACGGTTGAAGGTGTCACTGTCGATGTGCTTAACGTGTTGGGTGCAGGTGATGCATTTATATCCGGCTTTTTGCGTGGTTGGCTAAATGACGAGGGGTATGTTCAAGCATTGCGCTATGCCAATGCCTGTGGTGCATTGGTGGTGTCACGACATGGTTGTACGCCAGCCATGCCGACACGCGAGGAGCTGGATTACTATCTGGAGCATCGCGATAACATACCCAAACCTGATGTTGATCCAGAGCTTAACTATTTGCATCGTGTGACCACCCGGTCCACACAGTGGGATGCACTGTATGTACATGCGTTTGATCATCGTGTACAGCTGGAAGACATGGTGAAAGAGGCCGGTGTTTCATTGCAAAAAATACCGGCGCTAAAGCAACATTTGCTTGTGGCAACGCAACAAGTGTCACAAGCGCTACAGCTGGGTTCCAAAAGCGGATTGTTATGCGACGATGTTTTTGGGCAAGATATATTAAACGCCGTATCTGGAACCGGGAGCTGGATAGCTCGCCCGGTTGAAAAGCCAAAAGCGATTCCACTTGAATTTGAAGGCGATCGAAGTATAGGCACCACACTGAACACATGGCCGCTTGAACACATTGTTAAATGCCTGGTATTTTACAGTACCGCAGACACGGCAGACTTACGCGCAGCACAGGATGCAAAAATTTTAGAACTCTACGATGCCTGCTGTCATAGTCAACACGAGTTACTGCTTGAAATTATTCCGCCAACAGAATCACTATCGGTGGGTGAATCCGTTTACAAGAGCATTACCCATTTATTTGAACTGGGTGTTCGTCCAGATTGGTGGAAATTACCCTGTATGGAGAGGCCGTGGGTAATAAAAATAGATGAGTTGATTAGACAACATACTCCGCACTGTCGTGGCATTGTGGTGCTTGGCCTTGATGCGCCTGCAGCTGAACTTGCTCATGGCTTTCGAGCCTTCAATGGCGTGCCACTGGTTAAAGGCTTCGCTGTAGGAAGGACAATATTCGGTGAGCCTGCGAGAGCGTGGTTAGCTGATCAAATTGATGATGATGAATTGATCAGGCAAGTAGCTGCAAACTATTCGAGAGTAACCCAGCTTTGGCAGGAAGCAATGCAAGCTCCCGAAGCTGCGTGCAGTGAGAGTTAAGAGTTCAAAATGACAACGGATGTACAGGATTGGGTGTGGTCTTTAAGTATTAAAGTAGTTTGAAAAACTTAAAGTAATTTGTAAAAGATAACGTTTGTAGAAGATAACGTTTGTAGAAGATAACGTTTGTAGAAGATAACTATGAGCAGTAAGGACAGGCATCAATGGCAACAATAAAACTGACATTGTCACAAGCGATGGTGCGCCATCTATGTGCACAGAAAACCATTGTGGATGGTCAGGAAGTTAATTTATTTTCTGGTGTCTGGGCTATTTTTGGTCATGGAAACGTGCCTGCCCTGGGCGAAGCTTTACACGAAGTTCGCGATGTATTGCCAACTTTCCGTGGACAGAACGAGCAGGGGATGGTGCATGCGGCATCGGCCTATGCCAAACAAATGCGCAGGCGTCGTATGATGGTCTGCACAAGCTCCGTAGGGCCTGGTGCGTCCAATATGCTTACTGGGGCGGCCACGGCTTATGTTAATCGCCTGCCTGTGTTGTTGTTACCCGGTGATACGTTTATGCATAGAGCGTCAGCACCTGTGTTGCAAGAAGTCGAGCGCGCAGACGATGCAACGGTCAATGTGAATGATTGCTTTAAGTCCGTCTCTAACTATTTTGATCGCTTCTCGAAAGCTGAACAGCTGATCACTTCCTTACCCCGAGCGGTTGCGGTGCTTACCGATCCGGAACTCTGTGGTCCCGTTACACTGTGTATGCCGCAGGATGTCCAGGCAGAATCATATGATTTTCCTGAATCGTTTTTTGATACAAAAATCCATGAGCTTGTGCGCCCTGGGCCTGATGAAAATCAGCTGGCAATGGTTGCCGGCCTCATTCAGGCATCCTCAAAGCCTGTTGTTGTGGCAGGTGGTGGCGTGCATTATTCAGGTGCAGTGGACGCATTGCGCGGGTTTGTTGAAAAACATCAGATACCACTTGTTGAAACATCAGCGGGTAAGGGTGCGTTGGCGTATTCGCATTCACTCAATGCTGGCGGTGTGGGTGTGGTTGGAAGCAGCGCTGCCAATGGCATCATTAACGAAGCTGATTTGATCATCACTGTGGGTACTCGGCTGAGCGATTTTACGACGGGCTCTCGCACCGTGTTATCCAGCACTCGCATACCGCAAATCAATATCAATGTCGCCCATTTGGATGCTTATAAGCATAATGCACAAGGGTTGCGAGCCGATGCACTGCGAGCATTGCAGGCTCTTTCGCCACGTCTTGGCAACTGGCGCTCTGACGCTACCTATGTGTCCAGGCTTGCCGAATTAAAGAACGAATGGCAGGCCACAGTGGCTGATGCTGTGAGGCCTGGAAATGCCTTGCCATCCGATGCGCAAGTTACCGAAGTCATCAACCAGGCAGCTGATCTTGATAAAGATGTTCTGGTTGTTGCCGCGGGTTCAATGCCTGCTGAGGGAATGAAGTTGTGGCGCGGCGAGTCTTCACGTGGTTATCACTCCGAGTACGGCTTCTCCTGCATGGGCTACGAAATCGCTGGAGGTGTCGGTGTGAAAATGGCTGAGCCAGATGCCAACGTTTTTGTCGTTGTTGGCGATGGCAGCTATCTAATGCTGAATTCCGAAATCATCACATCGGTTGCACTAAAGCAAAAACTGATTTTATTGGTGTTAGATAACCGAGGTTTTGGTTGCATCAATCGATTACAAAATGCCTGTGGAGCTGACCCATTCAACAACTTGTGGGATGACGGCACAGCGCAGGAAGCTGGGTTTCCTAAAATAGATTTTGCAGCACATGCAAAAGCCATGGGTGCAGCATCTGAGCACGTTGCAAGTCTTGGCGAGCTGGCCGATGCATTAGAGCGCGCCAAGCAATCAGACAACACCTATTGCATCGCAATTGATACTAATGCTGTGGATTCAACAGGTGGTGGTAGTTGGTGGCAGGTAGGGCTTCCTGAAGTATCCAAAAACGAAAAAGTGCTTGAGTCCAAAGCCAACTGGCAGGATAGCGGCAAAGCGGATCAGGCTTACTGATGCTCGACCTTTCTCTCAAAAGGCCACTAGATGCGATTTGCATGGGCCGAGCTGGGCTCGACCTGTACGCTAATGAGCTCAATACCGCTTTTTCTGATGTCACACAATTTAATAAGCATGTGGGTGGCTCGCCAGCCAACATAGCGGTTGGTATGTCTAAACTGGGAGCGAAGCTTGGGTTCATTGGCAAAGTATCTGACGATGTAGTAGGGGGATTTGTAAAAGAGTATCTGGCAGAGCAAGGTGTGGATGTCAGCGGCGTAACGCTTGATGACACCGGTACTCGCACTAGCCTTGCAATAACTGAAATGCGTGCAGATAACTGTGCGGTTGTGATTTATCGAAACAACGCAGCCGATCTTGCATTAACGCCTCAAGATGTCAGTAGCGATTACATTGCCAGTGCTCGCATGCTTGTTGTTTCTGGTACGGCATTGAGCACATCGCCATCACGCGATGCGGTGTTTGCCGCGATTGATGTGGCCACTGCCAACAATAATCTGGTTGTGCTTGATCTGGATTATCGTGCTTATACATGGACCTCTCTGGCCGAGGCGGCTGAGGTTTATCAACGTGCTGCTGCATCTGCTCATGTGCTCATCGGCAACAATGAAGAGTTTGAAGTGATGGGTGTGCCTGCGGGGTCGGACCCCGAGCGAACTGCGCAAAGTTGCCTACAAGGTCGGACTCATACCGTACTCATAAAAGCCGGGGAGGCTGGCTCTTCAATCTTTAGTGCTGACGGTACGTGTTTTACACAAGGGCGTTATAACGTAGATGTGGTCAAACCCTTTGGGGCAGGAGATGCTTATGCTGCTGCAATATGTGCAGGCCTTATTCAGGGCTTGTCATTGCAGGAGTGCGTTGCCCGTGGATCGGCAGCAGCTGCGATAGTGGTTGCAGGCTATTCCTGCTCAGCTGCATCTCCCGATACCCAGGCGCTGGAAAAATTCATGAGTGAACATTCAGCAATCGATATTAGCGATAGCTGATTACGACACTAGCTTGCAACCGAGTGTTGCACATAGATCAGGAATCAAAGCATGACAAGGCACATAGCACCATTTGATAATAAGAATCAGCCCATTGTTGCCGAAGGTAATGATGTTGTGCCCTTGATGTACTTTAATCGTGTGGTTCTAAACCCAGGGGAAACACACTCCTATCAATTAAAGCAGCATGAGTCCTGTGTTGTACCCGTTGCCGGTAGTTGTTCAGTGAACGTCGATGGAGAACAATTCGATGGCATTGGTGAGCGCGGTAGTCTATGGGAAGGAATGCCGAACGGTGTTTACGTACCGGTTGATGCGCAATGCACTATTACCTGCGGTGATGCTGCTATGGAGCTCTTTATTGCAGGTGGTGTTTATGAAGAAAAGCTGAGCGCGTTTGCCATTAGAACTGACGATGTAGACAAAGTGCAGTACGGTTCAGATGACACTAAAACTCACCGGAAAATCAAACATATACTCGGCCAGTCCAATGCTGATAAGCGCGGTCGGCTGCTGGTTAGCGAACTCTTTACAGTGGGTGCTGGTGGCTGGTCTGGATTCCCCCCACATAAGCATGATACTGAGCGTCCGCCAGTTGAAACACGTTACGAAGAGGTTTACCAGTTTCGTTTCAATCCTGACAACGGTTTTGGTTGTCAGTTTGACTATCTCGAAGATGGTGGCATGGGCGAACCGCACCATATTAAAAATGGTAGTACCTACATGATCGACAAAGGTTATCACCCTTGTGTGGCGGCACCTGGCTATGAGATGTACTACTTCACCATCATTGTTGGTGAGCATTCCAAGTCGCTCATACAATTCTTTGAGCCCACTCACGAATACCAGGTAGAAACTATTCCTGGTATAAAAGATATGGTCGCAAAATTTAAATAAGCCAATGCGTTGCACACTCAAACAATTGGTAGCGGATGCAATGAATCAAAGCTATGCGGTGCCTTGCTTCAATGTATTTGGTTACGAAGATGCGGTAGCAGTGGTTAACGCGGCTGTGTCTTTGAAAGCACCGGTCGTGCTGGCGGTAAATAAAGAAATGCTGGAATTTATGGGGCCTGTGCAAAGCGCCAGCATGCTCGGATTGCTCGCCGACGATGCAGATACTGAAGTCTGTGTACATCTTGATCATTGTTACGATGAAGAGCTTGCTAAAATGGCGATTGCTGCGGGGTACAATTCAGTTATGTTTGACGGTTCGCAGCTGCCGCTGGATGAAAATATTCAACGCACGCGTGCCTTAGTCGAATTTGCCAGTGGGC
The DNA here is from genome assembly GCA_964435305.1 of uncultured Granulosicoccaceae bacterium. Lineage (GTDB taxonomy): Bacteria > Pseudomonadota > Gammaproteobacteria > Granulosicoccales > Granulosicoccaceae > Granulosicoccus. Next base: position 7,658 of record CAYSZH010000078.1, on the reverse strand, counting down.
ATGGTGTTAGCGTCGAAGGCGAAGTCGGTTCGGTGTCCTATAGCAAGGGGCGTGACCATATACGCCACAAATTAACTGAGCCAGAAGAGGCTAAAATGTTTGCTGATGAAACAAACGTAGATGCTGTCGCGATCTCAATTGGAAATGTGCACCGGCTAGAGAGTACCTCAAGTACGGTCGATCATGACAGGCTTCAGCGTATCGCGGCGCTTGTAAAGCAACCTTTGGTGATTCACGGTACCAGCGGAATCCCTGATGTGGATCTGCAAAAGATGTCGAAAACATCGGTGTGTAAATTCAATATCGGTACGCGCCTGCGCATGGCCTTCGGCGATTCATTGCGCCGCACGCTTAATAACAAACCAGAAGAATTTGATCGACTCACTATTTTTAGTGACGTAATTCCTGTTGTCCAACAAGAGGCTGCGCGCAATATCGTGTTATTGGGTGCGGCGAAAACAGAGTTATCCGCATGAGTTACAGAATTGGTAATGCTCCCTGCTCCTGGGGAGTTGAATTTGGCGATGATCCTCGCAACCCCACATGGACAAGTGTGTTGGATGATGCAAGAGATGCCGGTTATAACGGGATGGAGCTTGGCCCGCTAGGTTTTTTGCCCGAAGATCCTGTTGAATTAACGGACGCGATGCAAAGCCGTGGGCTCACCTTGACGGCAGCAGTGATGTTTCGACCGTTACATGACCCTGCCAAGTGGGATGAAGTTCAGGATGTGACACACAGAACTTGCCGCAGTTTGAAAACCTTGGGTGCAAATCAGTTTGTATTAATAGACAGTATCTCAGAGCTACGGGTTGCAACAGCTGGCCGGCCCGAAGAAGCGCAGCGGCTTAGCGATGCTGACTGGAGCGGGATGATGGATCGTATAACAACGGTTTGTAAAATTGCCAAAGAAGAATACGGCATGGTCACCTCTCTACATGCACATGCGGCTGGTTTTATTGAGTTTGAAGATGAGATTCACCGCACTATGGACGCAATTCCAGACTCTCTATTAGGGCTATGTGTCGACACTGGCCATTGTGTTTATGCGCAAACCGATCCAGTTGCTTTATTCGATCAATATCATGCACGTGCCCCTTATGTCCATTTTAAAGATGTAGACGATAAAGTCCGTCGGCATGTGGTCGAAAATCGAATTGGATTTTATGACGCATGTGGTCAGGGTCTTTTTTGTAATCTTGGCGATGGAATGGTGGATTTCGACGGCTTCAAATCTGTTCTGGGAAAACATGGTTTTAGTGGCTGGGCCACGGTAGAGCAAGACTGTGATCCAACAGCTGGTAACCCTGTTCTGGATGATGCTAAAGCTAACTACGATTTTTTAAAGTCTGTTGGTCTGGCAATAGTTTAATAAATAAAGAAAGTTAATTACAGCAATGCCAAATAAAATTAAGAAGCTGAATTGGGGAATGATAGGCGGCGGTAAAGGCAGCCAGATTGGTGATGCGCATCGAATTGGTGCTGCCATGGATAACTGCTTTGAGCTTGCCGCCGGAGCTCTTGATATCGATCCGAATCGTGGTCGCAAGTATGCATCTGAGCTTGGAATCGATACTGAAAGAGCCTACCCCGATTGGCAAAGCCTGCTCGAAGGTGAAACCTCGCGAGACGATGGCGTTACGCTTGTCACCGTTGCCACACCCAATGCTACACATTACGAAATCACTAAGGCGTTTTTACAAAAAGGCATTCATGTGCTTTGCGAAAAACCGCTCACTATGACGGTTAAAGAAGCCAACTCACTAAAGGCCCTGGCTGCGAAAAAGAATTGCCTGCTTGCGGTCAACTTTGGTTACACAGGCTACCCAATGGTGCGTCAAGCCCGTGCAATGGCGAGAAGCGGCAAACTTGGGAAAATCAGGTTAATCTCAGCGCAGTTCGCCCATGGCCATCATTCTGATGCGGCCGATATGGATAATCCCAGAGTGCGCTGGCGCTACGATCCTGCGCAGGCTGGTGTCTCATCTGTGTTGGCTGATTGTGGCATTCATGCCTTGCAGATGGCGACGTATATTTCCGATCAACACATTGAAAGATTGCAGGCGCATTTTCTATCGGCGGTGGAAGGTCGAGAACTTGAAGACGATGCGTCTCTGACTCTTGATTTTAATGGTGGCACAACTTGCAGGCTGTGGACATCTGCTGTTGCACTAGGCCATATGCATGGCTTGGCTATTGAAGTGTTTGGGGAGAAGGGTGGCTTACGCTGGCATCAAGAACACCCTAATCAGCTCTACTACACACCACTAAATAAGCCAACACAAATCATCGAACGCGGTAGCCGTGGTTTGCACAAAGATGCGGTGATGTCATCACGCATTGCGATAGGTCATCCCGAAGGTATGATGCCGGCATTTGCCAACATTTATCGCGACTTGCGCGCCGCTATTGACGGAGATGAAAGTGCAGTCGATCGACTGCCCATGGCGGATAGTGGCGTGGAAATGGTGAAGGTTGTGCAAACGGCTGCGAAATCTGCCAAAGCCAATGGCAAATGGTTGTCCCTATAAATGATTTTTTCAATTAACAAGGTGTAAGTGTGCACTTTTCTCTCAACCATATGACAGTTGCCAACGCAGACTTTGTCGAGTTACTCGATATTGCGTCTGCGGCTAATTGTGAGGGTGTTGAGCTGCGAAATGATCTTGATAGTCCGTTATTCTCAGGAAGATCGCCCGCGGATGTTAAGGCTAGCGTGCAGGAACGAGGTTTAAGCATCTATGCGGTGGCTGAAGTGCCAGGTTTTAATGTATGGAGTCAGGCCAAAGCCGCAGAGGTGCAGTCTCTTATTGATAGTGCCTCAGCATGTGGTGCAAATGGCATTAGCTTAATACCGGCAAACGACAGCTCCATTCAAGATGCTGAAAATCAACGTCAAAATTTACGTATCGCACTTGAGTCGCTCTATCCGATGCTTACAAAAGCACAATTACTTGGCTTTATCGAGCCGCTTGGCTTTGTCAGCAGCACGTTGAGGTTTAAGCGTGATGCGGTGTCTGTAATTGAAGAGCTTGATATGGCGGATACGTTTAAGCTGATACACGATACCTTTCACCATTATCTGGCTGGCGAGGATGAAGTCTACCCGGAGCATACTGCCATCGTGCATGTGTCGGGTGTAATCGACAACACGATCAAGGCGGGAGAAATGCAAGACCAGCATCGCGTGCTGGTAGATGGGCAAGATCGTATCGGTAATATCGATCAACTGGCCTCACTGATAATAGGTAGTTATACAGGGCCAATATCGTACGAGGCGTTTTCACCATTAGTACATGATTCTAAAGATCCGATTGCTGAGCTGAAAAAATCAGCTGAGTATATGGGTGGTTGTTTACGGTCTGGTTTGGGTGGTGGTTAGTTTGTAAAGCCCTTATTAGATTTTCCGGAAAATTTTCAGGTGAACCGGACACCAGGTTGCGTCACGCGACCATCACATTTTTAAATGAGTTATTTTGGAGGAAGACATGAAGAAGACTTTAGCAGTATTTGCAGTAACAGCCATGATGTCCACAGCGTCTATGGCACAGGAAATTGGTGCTTCAATAGCCCGTTTTGACGATAACTTTCTAACCGTTATGCGTAACGGCATGGTTGAGCATGCAGAGTCTCTCGACGGCGTCAGCATGCAGGTAGAAGATGCCAATGATGATATTGGTCGTCAGATTGACCAGGTAAAAAACTTCGTTGCAGCCGGCGTAGATGCCATCATTGTAAATATCGTTGATACATCTGCAGGTGCTGCTGTTTCAGCTGCCGCTGGAAGCACGCCTTTGGTATATGTTAATCGTGAGCCAGATAACGTGAATGATTTGCCAGCTACACAGGCGTTTGTAGCATCAAACGAAATTGAATCAGGCACTTTAGAAGCATTTCAAGTTTGTCGTAACTTGCGTGCTGCCGGTAAAGCGGGTGGTGCAAAAGGCTATTTGATGAATGGCCAGCTTTCTAACCAGGCTGCAGTACAGCGCTCAAAAGACGTTCATGATGTTATTGGCATGGACATGTGTAATTTCATGACATTGATCGATGAGCAAACTGCAAACTGGAGCCGTGACGAAGCGCAATCTCTCATGACGAACTGGTTGTCAGCTGCAGAAGATTTTGATTTTGTTATTGCTAACAACGACGAAATGGCAATTGGCGCTATCCAGGCGATGAAAGCTGCAGGCGTCTCTATGGATGCTGTACAAGTTGGTGGCGTTGATGCAACTCAAGATGCATTGGTTGCAATGCAAGCGGGTGAATTAGACGTGACTGTGTTTCAAGATGCTTTTGGTCAAGGTAGTGGCTCTGTAGACACAGCTATAGCGATTTCAAAAGGCGAGAAAGTGGATAGCAAAGTCTATATTCCTTTTAAGCTGGTAACACCTGAAAACGTAGACGAATTTCTGGATAAGAACTAAGTCGACAAGATGCTCCCGAGTGGCAATCGCCGCTCGGGGTGCTAGTGCACTTAAGTATCAAGTAGTGCATTAACCGTCTCTAACAAACTATAAGAGAAGCACTACTAATGGCTGAATCAAAACACGGTACTGGTGGCCTCGTATTCGATAAGTCAAGAAGATCGTGGCCAAATGAGGCCAATATTTTTATTGCGCTTATCTTGATCATCTGTGTGTTTGAAGCACTTGGTCAAATGCTTCCTTATATGAACGGCCAGAGTTTCCTCTTTGATAGCAAAGGCCGCTTCGATTCCGTATTCAACGAAGCTCGAATAAAGATTATTATTTTGCAGGTGTCGATTATTGGCATCATTGCACTGGGTGTAACCCAGGTTATTATTTCAGGTGGTATCGATTTAAGTTCTGGTTCTATTGTCGGTGCTACTGCCATGGTTGCTATGAGCTTTGCACAAACAGAGTTGGTTAACGGGAACCCAAACCCAAAAGCCATATTTGGTGCCTGGGCCATGGATTTACCGGTGTTGATACCGGTGATTGTGGGGCTGATATGCGGTCTTATAGCCGGCATGATCAATGGGGTACTCATAGCCTACACACGCATCCCTCCTTTTATCGCAACCCTTGGCATGATGGTAAGCGCTCGCGGTGTCGCAAAATGGTGGTCGCGTGGTAATCCCATCAGTTTCCCAACCGAAGATTATGCCTGGATAGGGTCAGGCATGATGCCGGTAATCTGGTTTGTCATTCTGGCGGTACTCTTTCACTTTATATTGCGTAATACAGTGTATGGAAAACATACCTACGCCATTGGCTCCAATGAAGATGCAGCTCGCATGTCAGGTATTAATGTGGCGCGCCATAAAGTGCTGGTGTATATCATTGCCGGTATGCTCGCCTCGTTCGCGGCTATTATCCTAAGCGCAAAAAATCTCACAGCACAATCAGGCATGGGCATTATTTACGAATTGGATGCGATTGCCATGGCGGTTATCGGCGGTGTGTCCCTCTCTGGAGGGCGTGGGTCCATCATAGGCACCACATTTGGCATGTTGATCTTTGGAGTCATTATTTCGGGTTTCACCTACCTTAAGCTCGATGCCTTCTATCAAGAAATGGTAAAAGGTGCCATCATTGTTGGCGCTGTTGTACTTGATCAGTGGCGACAAAAGAAAGCGGCAGCTGAAGCGTGATAAGGGGCGAATCATGAGCGAACAAGACGCACTTAAGCAAACCGTGAGTGAACAAGTCATGAGCGATCAAGTCGTATTAAAAACCGAAGATTTAACCAAATACTACGGCGGTGTACATGCGCTTGAAGGTGCTAACTTTGAGCTAAAGAAAGGTGAGCATGTTGCCATTATGGGTGACAATGGCGCAGGTAAATCCACCTTTGTCAGGCAAATAACCGGTGTAGAGCAACGCACAAGAGGCAAAATTTGGCTCTATGGCGATGAGGTCAATTTTGGCGGGCCTCTGGATGCGCGCGAAGCTGGCATTGAAACCGTGTTTCAAACATTGGCATTGGCAGATGATCTGGATGTGCCCGATAACCTTTTTTTAGGTCGAGAAAAAACCTTTCTTAACTGGTTGGGTCCGTTTCGTTTGCTGGATTATAAAGGTATGCGTGCAGCCACTATGGCCGGGCTTGAAAAAACAGCGGTTAAAATACCCAACATACGCAATACAATACGCAATATGTCTGGTGGTCAGCGTCAGTGCGTGGCCATCGCCAGAACCGCAACGTTTCATTCTCGCTTAACGATTATGGATGAGCCCACTGCAGCATTAGGGGTTCAAGAGACTGAGCAGGTTGAAAATATTGTTAGGCAGCTTAAAGAAGCTGGTGAGCCACTCATTCTGATAAGCCATAATATGCGTCAGGTTATGGATCTTGTCGATCGCATAATCGTGTTTAGACGTGGGCAGATAGTGGCCAATTTAAAGCGCGATGAAACCGATGGCCAGGATGTGGTGGCCTATATCACTGGTGCTAAAACGGGTGATGAATTTACTGAAAAAGCCTAGTGTGATTTCAATAATATAATATCAATAGTGTTATTTGGAAAGCCTCGTCATGAGCATTAGAATTGGATTATTAGGCGCGGGCCGCATTGGACAGGTACATGCCGATGCTATTGCAGTCGTTCCAAATGCAACCTTAGTAGCTGTGGCAGAACCCTTAAAGGAAAACGCCGAACGAGTTAGCAAGCAACACGAGGCTGAAATACGCAGCATAGAAGAGATTGAAAGTTCGTCTGATATAGACGCTGTTATTATTTGTACTCCGACTGACACCCACGCCGATCTAATAGAAAAGTTTGTTGGCGCGGGTAAAGCGGTATTTTGCGAAAAGCCAATCGATCTTGATTCACAGCGAGTTCAAAAATGCCTTGAGTTTGTTAAGCAGAATCAAGGTATATTGATGGTTGGCTTTCAGCGCCGCTTCGATCCCGATTTCCTTGCACTAAAAGAGCGAATCTCCGAGGGCGCAATTGGTGATGTAGAGATGATCACGCTCACCAGCCGAGATCCGGCACCGCCCCCTATGGCTTACATCAAACGCTCAGGCGGTATTTTTCGTGATATGACGATACACGATCTGGATGTTGCCAGATGGTTGCTGGAAGAGGAAGTGCACAGTGTGCAAGCTTCAGCCTCTGTGCTGGTGAATAAAGAAATTGGTGAAGCCGGGGACTTTGATAGCGTCAATCTGATTCTAACAACCGCCACAGGTAAGCAGTGCACCATCAATAACTCACGACGCGCCACATACGGCTACGATCAACGTATTGAAGTGCATGGCTCTAAAGGTGTGGCCAGCGCTGGCAATCATCATGTATCACGCGTCACGGTTGCTAATGGTGATGGCTACACACAGCCGCCGTTACAGGATTTTTTTATGACGCGCTACACGGCTGCGTATGAGGCAGAAATTGCTGAGTTTATTGACGCCTTGAACTCTAAGCGTATGCCATCAGTTACCGGTCAGGATGGCTTGCGTGCGCTTGAATTAGCCGATGCGGCGTTAGAGTCTGTTAAAACTGCCAAGGTAGTCACTCTAAGTCATGTTTGATTTGGATCATGAGTTTTTTAAACCTCTTGCGGTCAGGCTGATCACGTCTGGCGTTGCCTTGGGTTGGTCTTTGTTTGAATTTATTACCGGGGCACCGTTTTGGGGTGTGTTGTTTGGTGCGCTGGGCGTATGGATACAAACATGCGGTCAAGTTTGTT
>CAYSZH010000077.1:6738-20492 GCA_964435305.1 uncultured Granulosicoccaceae bacterium | reverse complement strand
GGTGTGTATTGTGAAATTCATCCCTGGGATGCCAGCGAAAGTACCATTGCTGAGTTTAATGCCACCGGGATTATTCTCTCTGGTGGTCCCGAATCTGTTATTGCAACTGATGCGCCCACCATCCCCGAATCGATCTTGTCTTTAAATGTGCCGATATTAGGTATTTGCTATGGCATGCAGGCGCTGGTGCATCAATTGGGTGGGCAGGTTAAGGCACAAAAAGCGCACAGTGAGTTTGGGTATGCCTCGGTGTCTCTTGTTGAATCCTGTGCTTTGCTCAATGGTTTGTCCGATCGTGACAACGTGCGTAACAACGATGAGCAAGCTGAGCTAGATGTATGGATGAGTCATGGTGATCGCGTAGAGGCTTTGCCTGCTGGTTTTTCTGTGGTTGGCACAAGCGACAACGCACCTTTCGCTGTAATGGCCAACGAAAACAAACGATGCTATGGCATTCAGTTTCATCCTGAAGTGACCCATACCTTACAAGGTGCCGCAATAATCGATCGTTTTGTACGTAAGGTTTGTGGCTGCGAAAAACTTTGGACGCCCGATAACATCATTGAAAACGCTGTCGATGCCATTCGTGAAAAAGTGGGCTCAGATGATGTGTTATTAGCCTTGTCTGGTGGTGTAGATTCTTCTGTTGTGGCGGCTCTGTTGCATCGCGCTATTGGCGATCAACTGACTTGTGTGTTTGTAGATAATGGTTTACTTCGGCTGAATGAAGGCGATCAGGTAATGCGTACATTCAACGAAAACATGGGTGTGCGTGTCATCCGTGTTAACGCTGAAGATCGCTTTTTAGACAAACTGGCAGGCGTAACAGACCCTGAGAACAAACGCAAAATAATTGGTAACCTCTTTATCGATATTTTTGAAGAGGAAGCAGCTCGGCTAGATAACGTGTTGTGGCTTGCACAGGGGACAATCTACCCCGATGTTATCGAATCGGCTGCCTCCAGTACCGGCTCTGCACATTTGATTAAGTCGCATCACAATGTCGGCGGTCTGCCTGCCACTATGCGTTTAAAATTAATCGAGCCGCTGCGTGAATTATTTAAAGACGAGGTGCGTCGCATTGGTGTTGATTTGGGATTGGCGCATGCCATGGTCTATCGTCATCCGTTTCCAGGCCCTGGTCTAGGGGTGCGTATACTCGGCGAGGTTAAAAAATCCTATGCCGATATTTTGCGCGAAGCCGATGCGATATTTATTAAGGCTTTAGTAAAGCACGAACTATACGATACGGTGTCGCAGGCGTTTTCGGTGTTTCTACCGATAAAATCGGTTGGGGTTACGGGTGACGGCAGGCGCTATGACTACGTTGTATCCTTGCGTGCGGTAGAGACCATTGATTTTATGACCGCGCGCGCTGCGCATCTGCCGTACGAATTTCTTGACGAAGTGTCACGATCTATTTGTAACAGTATCCCCAACATCTCTCGCGTCACATATGACATCTCCAGTAAGCCTCCAGCCACCATAGAATGGGAGTAAGTGAGCGCATCATTCCGTTCCCACCGACTGGCGTGTAACCATTGGTGGCGGTTTATCGACGCCAATGACATTGAAGCTAATCATTCCTCTGCTAGTCTCTTTAGACGACTATTAACGGGCTGTTGCGCCCGAGATCCAGGGCACCATGAAAAAACCCATCATTTTACTCAGTTGTGCGCTGTTCTCTGCCGGTTTATACGCACAGGAAGTCACCGTACTCACGGTAACCAATAACGACAGTGATGGCGATCGCATTGTTGATACCGTCGATGTAGATGACGATAACGATGGCATTCCTGATGTGCTCGAAATAGAAGAGAATGGAAAAGACCGTGACAGCGATGGTGACGGTATGCCAGATAGGCTCGATCTTGATAGTGATAACGATGGCATTCTTGACTGGAAAGAGTCTGGTGCCTTGATCTCACTGGATTTCACCAACTTACGTGTTGTCGCCGGACGATTTGTCGGTCAGGTTGGGGAAAACGGCATGAACGATAATCTCGAATCGCCATTGGATACCGGGCAAATCGTTTACAAGCTTAGAAACACGGATAAAGATGACGATGACCGTCCAGACTTTTTGGATCTGGATTCAGACAATGACGGTTTGCCAGATTTAATTGAAGCTGGTGTAGATCAGCAATTTGACCAAGATGGAGATGCGCGCATTGATGCACCTCCTGGCAGTGTAGGTAATGATGGCATTCTGGATGCGTTGCAGACGATTAACGATGCCAGTTGTTGCGATGTTACAGGTGATGGTCGTGACGATTCTGTACCACTGAATACGGACGGTGGAGATTTTCCGGACTATCAAGACCACGACAGTGATAACGATGGGGTCAGTGACATTATCGAAGCCGGTGGTTCTGATTACGATCGAGATGGCATGGTTGATAACTTCTTTGATGCTCCCGTGCTGGATGGAATGGACGACGCATTGTTAAGTGTTCCACTGTGGCCGGGGGATGAAAACGGCAATGGTGTCGCCGATCATCTTGATGAATTCGTTCAAGCTGGCAACGCAGGGCCTACTGAACCAGACACGAATGTGCCAGATGCTACTGACTCTGATGACATTGTAGATGAAGGTGATGATACGGACGAGGGTGAACCTGAAGATGCGGCGGGCTCAGAAACAGAAGATGACAATAGTGATGCTGAGCCTGAAGGTGAAAGCGAAGCGGCTACTAATAACAGTGATGAAAATAGCGAAATTCAGGACGATGAGCCAAGCCTTGGTGCCGCCGAACCTCAGAATGAAGAGGTTGAAGCTGGGCGGGAGCCCGCTCCAAGACCCCAGCTCGGAGAGCCGTCTCAGTTCATTGCTGAAGATGATCCATCCCTGGGCATCGTTCGAACAGGTCTGACAGGGGGGTGTTCTATTCATTCCACTGGGATAGATTTGATGTTGCTATTAATGTCTGTTCTATCCATTGCTGTAATTGGTTGGCGGTATACTTTGCGTCGCATGAAGAAACTGCCTGTGTAGCGGAGAGCGCGTTGTGATGTTGTTGTTAAGAAAATGCCGACTTAACGTCATACTGGCATGCTTTTGTTTTTCGATGGTTGGCTGCGCCACGATCAATAAGCCACCGCAGCTGCTAGATGACGATAGTGATGCTGTTGCCAACAACGTTGATGCTTGTCCTGGAACACCGCAAGAAGACATTGTAGATCAACAGGGATGCAGCTTGTTTCGTGGTGCAATCGAAGGTGTGGTGTTTGCAGCAGGAACGCACCAACTGGAAGGGGGTTCTCGCGACGCACTGGCTGGTTTGGTTCAGGACTTAAAAGCCAACCCGACTGTTGTGTTGGCGCTCGCTGGGCATACAGACAACCGGGGCCGCGCGGCTGAAAATCTGGAGTTGTCGAAACAACGCGTTATGTCAGTAGTTAAATATCTTGTATCAAACGGTATTGAACCTGAGCGTCTACGACCGATCGGATATGGTGAGAGCCGGCCGTCTTTTAGTAATGTGACTGAAGAAGGGCGTATGAAAAATCGGCGTATAGAAATGAGTGTGTTCACTCCGTAACCCAAAGAGCCGCCTTTTGGGTCGGCGTTCGCTTGCTGCGTAACGGGTCTGTAGGCACAATGTTGTATCAAGGAAAATAGTAAAGTTATGTCTAATTTGATAAAGCCATACTTCAGCCTAGTAATCATTAGCCTGTCGCTTTTAGTGAGTGGCTGCGCTTCGGTTCAGCCGGCTAAGCCTGCGCCTACGCCAGCTGTCGTACAGGAGGCGCTCACAGTTGATGCCATTCGCACCGACACCACGGATGCGCGTGTCGCGCAATTGTGGTCCGCGGCTGAGCAATCGCGGCTGGAAGAAAACTATGACTCGGCACTAGAGCATTTGCTCGGTGCGCTCGAAATCAGCCCGCGAAATGGTGTGATCTGGAGTCGAGCGGCTGAAGTCCAGCTGGATAAGCAGCAGGCAGCGCTTGCTGAGAGCTACGCGGTGAAATCAAATGCCTATGCGGGTGATAACAGGGCGCTTTTACATCGAAACTGGCTTATCATCGAGCACGCCCGAAGCATACGTGGCGATTTACTCGGTGTTAGAAGTGCACATAAAAAAGTACAGGAACTCAAATATCGGTAGTAGATGCGCGCACGAAACGTGTGGGTGCATTTGTTTAGCTTGCACAAGGCCTGTGCATAGGCGCTCGAGTTACTTGAAAACTGAGCGATTTTATTCCGGAGCAAGGAGGCACCGGTAATCAAAATGATCAACAACACTGATTCAATAACGGCCCTTTTGGGTGACGATGGCCCTGTGGCTGATCTGCTGCCAGGCTTTGCCCCGCGTATAGAACAACAGCATCTGGCCGAAGCCATATTTTCTGCGCTCGAAAATCAAACGGCATTAGTTGGCGAGGCGGGCACAGGCACAGGAAAAACCTTTGCGTATCTGGTACCAGCGTTGTTCTGTGGCAAGCGTGTCATCATCTCGACCGGTACGCGGCACCTTCAAGATCAGCTCTTTTATACCGATCTTCCTTTGGTTCGCAAAGCACTGGGCGTTTCTGCAAAAGTCAGTTTACTCAAAGGGCGCGCGAACTACCTTTGTCGACACCGTCTTGCAAGAGCGATGCGCCACCCGGCGCTTAGAGACGAAATCCATCAGACGCATTTGCGCATCATAAGTGATTGGTCGCGTAGCACTGATACAGGCGATATTGCAGAGGTGATGAACGTACCTGAGGATTCCATGGTGTGGGGTTTTATCACCTCCAACGATGAGTTTTGTTCTGAGCACGAATTTGATGACCTGGCCGACTGCTTTATTCATGGCGCCAGAAAAAAAGCTCAGGAAGCCGACATTGTCGTCGTCAATCATCATCTGCTGTGTGCTGATCTTGCGCTTAAAGATGAGGGTTTTGGTGAGCTATTACCCAGCGCCAATGCGTTTATCATTGACGAAGCGCACCAGTTGCCTGATATTGCAGCGCAATTTTTTGGTCGCAAACTCAGTAGCCGTCAACTATTGGATTTAGCGCGCGACACCGTTGGCGAACAGTTGCATGAAGCGCCTGATATGGCTGAGCTGCGTGACATGGCAGGCCAGCTTGAAACCGGCGTGCGGCATTTTAGGCTGGCTTTTGCGATTGAGCCCACTCGGGATGCCTGGGCAAGCATAAAAGATACACCTGCGATCGAGCGCGAGCTTGAACGATTGACGTTATTACTGGGCAATGTTCGCGATACGCTGGAACAAGTCGCCGAACGCGGTAAGGGTTTGGAAAGCTGTTATCGACGCGCCGTGCTGCATGCGCAATCCCTTGCCAGATTTTGTCAAAGTGTTGATGACGGACAATATGTTCACTGGTTCGAAACCTACCGCTCAGGCTTCAGTTTGAACATGACGCCGATGACCGTGGCCGAACCCTTTCAACGAGCCATGCAGGCGATTCCCGCAAGCTGGATATTCACGTCAGCGACCTTGGCAGTAGGTGGTGACTTCAGCCACTTTAAAAGTAATCTGGGTGTTATGGATGCTGAGGAACTGCTGGTGGACAGCCCATTCGACTATCAGCACAATGCCATGTTGTTTTTACCAGAAGGCTTGCCCGAACCATCGCACCCCGGCTACACCGCTTCTGCCATGCAAACTATTTTACCGGTGCTGAAAGCCAGTGCAGGTCGTGCATTTTTATTGTTCACAAGTTATCGAGCGATGCACGAAGCTGCAAAGCTAATCGAATCTGAGCTGGATTACCCTAAACTTATACAAGGCCAAATGCCTAAGCGCGAATTAATTGAAGCATTTCAGTCTATGGGCAATGCCGTGTTGTTAGGAACGGCCAGTTTTTGGGAAGGTGTCGATGTGCGTGGTGAGGCCTTGTCCTGTGTCGTCATTGATAAGCTGCCGTTTGGTTCGCCAGGTGATCCTGTCATGGGCGCAAGAATCGAACACATGCGTCAGGCAGGAGGTAATCCTTTTTTTGAATACCAGCTTCCGCAAGCTGCCATAACACTCAAACAAGGGGTCGGTCGCTTGATACGCGATGTCACTGATACGGGGGTTTTGGTGTTGTGTGATCCAAGGGTTCGAACCAAACACTATGGAGAGGTTTTTATTAACAGCTTACCTCCCATGCCTATTACGCGCGATATTCAGGAGATTGACCAGTTCTTTAAAAGAGAACGAGAGCAACTGCGTGATGATTTCGTGAACACCGTAGACGAAGACAGTGCTTGAGCATGAACATACTGGCCATTGATACCGCCACGGATACCTGTTCCGTTGCACTAGCGGTAAAAAACGATTTATTGGTTGATCATCGATTAGCGCCGCAACAACACGCCAAGTTGTTGCTTCCGATGATTGATGCCTTATTTTCGCAGGCCAATTTGTCGCCATCTATGCTTGATGCTGTTGTATTTGGCCGTGGGCCAGGTAGTTTTACTGGTCTGCGTATTGCCGCTGCAGCTGCACAAGGCATTGCCTTAGCGCATGATATTGGCGTTGTTCCTGTGTCGACTTTGCACATGTTGGCACAAGGTGTTTATCGTACAGCAGGCCATACACACGTCATGGCGGTGCTTGATGCTCGCATGGATGAAGTGTATTACGGCAGCTTTGTGGCTGATGATATTGCGACAGATCGCACAGCTTTGATGGTGCCGCTCGATGCCGAACGAGTCTGTGCACCTGACACCTTAGCACTTCCTGATGCTGCACAATCATGGTGTCTTGCCGGCTCGGGCGCTGAGTTGTTGCCGGTATTCAGGGCATCCACAGGCTCAAACCAGGGTGTCATTGTTGATAAAACGCATTCGCCGCAGGCACAAGATGCGATAAGGCTGGCGCGTGTGCAGATCGATCAAGGACTAACACAGTCGGCGGAATATGCCACACCCGTGTATTTGCGTGACCAGGTTGCCTTGACCGAGAGTGAGCGGCAAAAGGCCAATCCGAAACCGTAAATCAATCTTGTTTCTCGTGCTTGTTCGCCGTTAAAAAACAAACTTGTGCTGTTTTGATAGCTGTATCACATAATTACGCTAAGCCGATGCTGGTTGACCGTCTAATTGGACGATAACCGTGTTTGGAGTTGTTTAAACATTCCTTAGGAGTCGGCCCCTTTGTTTTCCGAAAAAAATATACATTGGCTGCTGCGCTTAGGCGTATGCGCTCTGCTGGTTGCAGGCTTGTCTGCCTGTAGTGGCGGAAACTCCGAGAGCAGCAATACTCAGGAAGTGGTGATTGATGGCTCTGATGCTGGCGACGATGTGCCGACAGTCGATACGACTGATGGCTCGGCGGGTGGCGACGATGGCCTGGGTGACGGGTCAGATGACGGAATAAGTGGCGCGACTGATGACGGGTCGACTGGTGGTTCGGACGATGGCTTGAGCGACGATACCGATGGTGGTTCGAGCGACGGTACAGATGATGGTTCGAGCGAAGAATCAGATGCTGGCGTGAGCGACGATGCAGATGGTGGTTCTAGCGATGGAACTGATGCAGGTACTGGCGACGGTTCGGACAATGGTGCAAGCGATGATACAGATGGTGGCATGGGAGACTCCTCGGACGCTGGCGCAGGCGATGATACCGATGGTGGTACTGCTGATGGCTCAAGCGATGGAACCGGTACCGATGGTGGTAACGATGATGGTGGTAACGATGATGGCGGTTCTGAGACCCCGACCCTGTTAGACCCGGTTGTCCTTGCACCAGAAAATGAGTCGGCTCTTACAAACGAAACCGTTACGCTTGAAGCGCAAATTGAACAGCCGGATGCTCCTGCAACAGAGCTGCAAATCAGTTGGTCAACACTCTCTGGGCCGGACGATGCGCTATTTAACCCAGTCGATGCAGCCACAACAAGCGCGCAGTTCGGTATCGCAGGTAACTACGTTCTGGAAATTAGTGCATCCAACGGGTCCAGCAGCGCCAGTGATACTGTCACCGTTACAATCACTGATCCTCAAACCAACATGGCGCCCAGTGTGAATGCGGGTAACGATACAACGATTGAAATTGACGATGTGCTTGCACTCTCTGGCAATGTTGCAGACGACGATTTGCCAAACGGCAGCTTGCTAATTAACTGGCGAATGGTATCGGGCCCGGGCACGGTGACATTTGGTGAGACAAGCAGCGAATCTACAACAGCCACTTTCAGCGCAGCTGGTAATTACGTTATCGAGCTTGAAGCCAGCGATTCAGAACTTGTCTCGACAGATACTTTAAGCGTCGAGGTTAATTTCACTATAGATAACAGTGGCAATGCCAATGCCAATGCACAGTGGAGTCATGTCTCAACGAATAATGGAAGTACCGCACAGGCACGTCATGAGGCTGGTGGCGTTAGCTACCAGGGTAAATTCTATCTTTTGGGTGGGCGAGGAACGCGTCGAGTTGATCGTTATGATCCAGCCACCAACAGGTGGGAGAGCATTGGTGAAGCCACTGTGGGTGAGAGTCACTATCAGCCTGTGGCTTACAATGGCAAGATCTATGTTGTTGGTGCCTTAGAAGGCAGCTTCCCGGTTGAATCTGTCGTTCCAACCATTCGCATATTTGATATCGCAAGCGGGCAATGGTCTAACGGCGATTCAATCCCTGCAAACCGGCGACGCGGATCCGCTGGCACGGTCGTTTATAACAATCGGTTTTATATCGTTGGCGGAACAACCAATGGTCACGATGGTGGCATGGTGAACTGGTTTGACGAATACAATCCTGCAACAGGGCAGTGGACGAGCTTGCCCAATGCGCCAACGGCGCGCGATCATTTTAGTGCAGTGGTGGTGGGTAACAAACTCATTGCAGCAGGCGGTCGTCAAACCGATCACCCAGCCACATTCCAAGGCTTGATTAGCGCGGTTGATGTCTATAATTTTGATACGAATACCTGGGGAAATGGTGCTGCGATCCCAACCAGGCGTGCAGGTGCGATGGTGGTTAAATACGGCAATGAGGTCATTGTAATTGCGGGTGAGACCGATTCTGGCAGCGCGGCCTTGGGTGTTGTTGAAGCTTATAATACGCAAAGTAATTCCTGGCGAACCTTAAAGTCACTGAACAACGGCAGGCACGGTGGTGGAGCGGGCATACTAGGTAATGACCTGCACGTGGTTTCAGGTAACCTCACAACAGGTGGTGGTAACGAAACTCAGAGCCACGAAAAACTCAAATTGGATTAGTCTGAATCAGACTGGTTTTGCGCCGGTCGCCGAATCGCAGGACATGCGTTAAACTCAATCGGTGCTTCTCATCCTTGAGAGATTCAGATGAATTCGCTCTACGCGCCTGCCATAGGCATTTTTGATTCTGGTGTCGGTGGGCTTAGTTTGCTACACGCGATAAGACAGAAACTGCCAGCTGCGCAGCTTTTATATGTAGCCGATTCCGGCAACGCACCCTATGGTGATCGAACGCCTGAATTTATCAATGCCCGTTGCGAGAAAATAGCGGGATTTTTAATCGAGCAAAACGTATCTGCCCTGGTTGTGGCGTGTAATACAGCTTCGGTTTTGGCAATAGAAAACTTACGCGCAAAATATTCTATCCCGATCGTCGGTATTGAACCTGCGATTAAACCTGCAGCAAGTTATACGCGCTCCGGAACTGTTGGGGTGCTTGCAACCAGTCGGACGGTCGAAAGTATTGGTGTAAAAAGGTTGTGCGAGTTGTATGGAGACAACGTAAACATTATCTTGCAGCCATGCCCGGGTTTGGTTGAGCATATTGAAAACGCTGAGTTAAATTCAGCGGCCACGAAAGCGCTACTTTTGAAATATCTAACACTCTTAATTGAACAAGGAGCCGATACCATTGTGCTTGGTTGCACACACTATCCGTTTATAAGAAGCTCCATCCAGGAAATTGTGGGCAACAGTGTCACTGTAATAGAGCCCGGTGATGCGGTGGCTCGTCAGCTGCAGCGGCGTCTGGCTGATAATGACGATGAAGTAAAAGATGTCGCAAGCATTAGCGCTGAACTACACAGTTCAAGGGCAATTGGCGGCAGTGATATTCAGTTGTACAACAAAAGTACAGGTGAAGATCGATTTGCCGGCGAGGCTCTTGATGGGTCTGACTGTGATCCCAGGACAACAAAGCACAGCCGTGCAGAGGCTGATGTCACCTTCTATTGCACAGGCCCTATAGGCAGTGTTGCATCAGTGATATCACAGCTATGGGGTGAGCCAGTGGCTGTGCGTTACTTGCAGGATGTATAGCTCGTTTGTTAGCCGCCGGTACTAATTATGTGATGTGTTGTTGGTAACAGCGTCGCTAAAGTCTAGGCTCGCTCCAGTACCTCGGCATACTGCGGCTCATCAAAGCCAACCAAACACGTAGTTTCATATTCTAATACCGGCCGCTTTATCAGGCTTGTATTTTCCTGCATCAATTTTATCGCTTTAGCTTCAGTTAGGCCTTCTTTTTGCGACGTATCCAGCCTGCGCCAAGTCGTGCCGCGTTTGTTTAAGAGCGTCTCCCAGCCGTGCTCTTGGCACCAACGTTTTAGCGACTTCGCATCAATGCCAGACTTTTTATAGTCATGGAAGGTGTATTCAATACCGTTGGCTTCAAGCCAACGGCGTGTTTTCTTGACGGTATCGCAATTAGGAATACCGTACACTGTGGCGCTCATTAATCTACTACCCGGAGCAATTCATTGATGCCCACTTTGCTACGGGTTTTTTCATCGACGCGCTTTACGATCACCGCGCAATACAGGCTGTATTTACCATCGTCAGATGGCAGGTTGCCTGACACCACAACCGAACCTGCGGGTATGCGACCGTAACTGACTTCCCCTGTACTGCGATCATAAATGCGTGTGCTTTGGCCGATATAAACACCCATTGAAATGACAGAACCAGCTTCGACGATGACACCTTCAACGACTTCCGATCGGGCACCAATAAAGCAGTTGTCTTCGATGATGGTGGGGGAGGCTTGTAGTGGTTCGAGTACTCCTCCTATGCCAACACCACCTGATAAGTGAACGTTCTTGCCGATTTGCGCACACGATCCAACGGTTGCCCAGGTATCGACCATGGTGCCGGAATCAACGTAAGCACCGATATTTACATAAGAGGGCATCAATACGGTATTGGCGGCAACAAAGCTGCCTTTTCGTGCAACAGCCGGTGGAACAACTCGCACCCCGGATGCACTGAATTCTTCGTTTGTCATGGAGGCAAACTTTGAGGGCACCTTGTCGTAAAACTGGGTGAAGCCACCAGCAGGCATAATTTCGTTTTCACGTAATCGAAATGATAACAGCACCGCCTTTTTTAGCCATTCATTAACTTGCCAATTGCCAACACCGTGAGGTTCTGCAACACGCGCCTCTCCTGAATCGAGCATGGCTATTGCGGTATTGACCGCCTGTTTGACATCATCGCTGGCGCTACCAGGTGATATATCGTTACGAGCATCCCATGCTGCATTAATGGTGGCTTCTAAATCACTCATGCTGTGTTGATTCTCCGTAGTGAAATTGGCAAGTTTTATCGAATATGTTTGTGGCTTGGCCGTTTAGCCAGCGCTCAGTGTTTCTACCATGCGATTGGCTGCTTCAACGCACTCATCCAGAGGTGCAACCAATGCAAGTCGGGTGTGCCCGGAGGCCGGGTTTACCCCATTGCTTTCGCGCCCAAGATAGCTACCGGGCACAACCGCGATATTCTGTTCACTGTACACTTTTTGCGTGAATTGCTCATCATCCATTCCGAGTTCAGGCCATAAATAAAACCCGGCTGGAGGCTGGCTGATCTGCATATGTGGCTGCAAAATGGGTAAGACCGCTGCATATTTTTCATCGTAGGCGGCGCGATTGGCTTTTACATGCTGTTCATCTGCCCAGGCAAGCGCACTGGCATGTTGTACCGGTGGCGCCATCGAACAACCATGGTATGTGCGATACAGTAAAAATTGTTCGATGATGCTGGCATCCCCTGCAACAAAGCCTGAGCGTAACCCAGGTAAGTTTGAACGTTTGGACAAACTATGAAAAGCCAGGCAATGCTTGTAGGTACTGTTGCCCATGGCTTCCGCTGCCTGTAGTAAGCCCACCGGTGGCGCGCTTTGTTGACGGTAGATTTCGCTATAACACTCATCACTGACAATCGTGAAATCGTATTCCTGTGCCCAGTTGATCAATGTGCACAACTGCTTTTGCGACAGCACACCGCCAGCCGGGTTGCCCGGATTACACAGATAAAATAGCTGGCAGCTGGGCAGGGTTTTTGGATCTATTGCGTCTAGATCTTCATCAGCCGATGCACTCACGGAATAAAAACGAGGCTGGCATCCTGCCAGCAAAGCAGCTCCTTCGTATATTTGATAGAAGGGGTTGGGCATTAATACATCGCGCCCGGATACCGTGCGATCCAGAACACATTGCGCTATAGCAAACAGTGCCTCTCGTGTACCGTTAACCGGTAAAATGTGTAATGCGGACAAAGTGTTCGCATCGTTTAATGAAAATCGTTGGCAAAGCCATTGCGCAATCGAATCGCGCAGCTCATCGGTGCCACGCGTGCTCGGGTAGGTCTCCAACATTTTTAAGTTGCTGCGTAGCGCCTCAAGTACAAACTCAGGCGCACTGTGTTTGGGTTCACCCACTGAGAGCGCTATTCGAGATTTATTAGCCGGCGTCATCAGGCCGTCCAGTAAGTGTCGAATTTTTTCGAACGGATAGGGTTGGAGCAGGTGTAAATCGGGGTTCATTGTGTCAAATTAAGCATACCGAACGCGCAGTATACGGAAACCGACTCCATTGGGGCAGACGGCAGAGCAAAATCGACAGTTACAAGCGACGCTGGACTGGGTGGAGCGGGTCGTGGTGGGCCTGGATCTGTGTCCGTTTGCCAAATGGCCACTCAAGGTGAATCAGCTGAAAATCCACGTTTCAAGCGAGGTGGCCGTCGATGCGATCTTGGCCGATTTCGCGTTTCAGATGAATAGCCTTTGCCAACAGCCTGAGCCTTCCGCAACGATCCTTATGGTGCTCACTGAGCTTGGTGAGTCGTTTGATGATTACCTGGCACTTTTAGAGCTTGCACAAGCCTTACTCGTCGATTTGGGCTTCGAAGGGGTCTTGCAAATTGCCAGCTTTCACCCCCATTATCAATTTGAGGGCTTGGACTTTGATGACCCGGCTAACTACACGAATCGCTCTCCGTATCCTATGTTGCATCTATTACAAGAAGACGCGGTACAGCAGGCGATCAATTACTATCCGGATACCAGTGAGATACCGAAACGTAACGAAGCGCTAATGCGCTCGATGAGTGAAGCGCAACTCCAGGCATTAACCCATGACAAAAAATAACAGCGAACTACTCAAAAATAAGCCTTTGCTGCTGGTTTATGATAAAGAATGCCCCGCTTGCAATAACTATTGCCAGATGGTGCGTATTCGTGAATCTGTTGGGCAACTCACCTTAGTGGATGCGCGTGAAACATCGCCAATTATGCAAGAGATAACCGAGGCCGGCTTAGATATCGATAACGGCATGGTGTTAAAGATGGGCGATCAGTTGTACTACGGTTCTGATGCTGTGCATGCCTTATCGTTAGTCAGCAGCCGTTCGGGGATTTTTAACCGCGTTAACTATTGGGTGTTTAAATCCAAACGATTGTCGCGTGTTTTTTATCCAGTGCTGCGGGCAGGTAGAGCCGTGTTGCTTAAATTGCTAAGAAAAACGCGAATCAATAATCTAAATGTCGAGGGCAATGATCGTTTCTAGCAGGCTGCTCTTAAGTGTTTAA
>CAYSZH010000077.1:0-6638 GCA_964435305.1 uncultured Granulosicoccaceae bacterium | reverse complement strand
TCTTAGTGGTCTTTTCTTAGTGGTCTTTTCTTAAGTGTGCAATCGAATTCGCGTAGTAGTGCATCAACGCGGTTTCATCCGGGTTAATGCTGAAATCTCCGTCGTGTTCGATCAATATCTTACGTAGTGTCAGCATGCGCACACCCACAGTCACGGCATAATCTCTGTCCGCACGCGGTATGTAGGCTCTAAAACCTTTCACACTAAGAGCTTGAAGCAGCGCAAAAACATCACTTTTTAATTCAAGTTCGCTGAAGGATTTTTGTGGGTGTTGCACAAACACACTGGCCACTAACGCGACTGGTAAAATGGGTGTGATATTGCCAATGCGTTGCATCAAATCGTTTGCAAGCTCGGATACATCCTCCAATGCCTGGGGTTTTCCATTAAGTTGATTGTGTTCGTGTAGCCAATCCATAAGCGACACCGGCTCGCCAAAATTAACGCAAGCATAGCCGTAACGAAAACGTTTTCCTATTGCAGCTTGCCAGGTGTTTTTAAAAAAGAATGAGATGGACGTTCTCATAGTGTAGCCAAACCCTTTACGGGGTAACTTCTCGACATAGCGCAGCAAGCTGCGATCTTCCAGAACCCTGTCGTAGTTGATGCCCACGGGGATGAAAACAATATCGCGCCCGCACTGCGGCTCGAAGCCACGTACCAAATAACCAAGCAGGCCTAGTTTTGCAGGGCCAAGTGTGCCGTCTCGGCTAAGTTTTCCTTCTGGAAAAATGGCTTGTGGTACACCACCTTCGGCCGCCATTTGTACATACACCTCCAGCACACGTCGGTATAGAGGGTCACCCGAATCGCGTCGTACAAAGTAGCCACCCATGGCCCTGATCAGCTGTTGCAAAGGCCAGATCCGCGCCCATTCACCCACGGCATAAGACAGTGCGGTGCGCTCGGCTGCCAGATAGGTGGCAAGGATATAATCCATATTGCTTCGATGATTCATGACGAACACCACGCTGCTGGATTCGTCCAAATTTGCAAGCGCTGCATCGTCAGCAAAACCCAGACGCACTCTATACAGCGCGTGAACCAGACGTCGTGCCAACCAATAGGCCGCCTTAAAATACAGTAAGGCGTTAAACGCTGGCACAATTTCGCGCGCATAAACACCAACATCCCGCATCAAGGCTTCTCTTGGCAGAGCACGTTCTGCTGCCAGCTCGTCCACCAGCTCCATGACACGATCGTGATAGGTCAGCCGATCAATCAGCACTTCGCGGCGCGTGAGTTTAAAAGAGGGGATCCGTAAAGCGAGCTTGTTATTGACATCATCTATAAGCCTATTGGCGCGGCGTCGAAACCACCAACGCGCTGAAGGCAAAACAAAGTGCTGTAGTAACCACAGGTTTGCTAACAGGAGCAATGCAACGAACGCCCAGAGGGGGATTTCAATGCCGTTACTCACTTAATTTAACTCATCAATAATGGGCACGGAAGAGGCTCTACGGGTATTAGTCGATTGCAGTGTCGCATGCACGATCTAAGGCCGTCCAATTATACAACGACACCGAGTTGGCTGGCAGAGGTCAGCATGAACGTGTTTGAGCGGCTAGGAATGGACGAAACGTGCAATTTCTAAGGATGAGAGATTGACTGGAGACATCTTGCTCGAAAATGCATTTTAAGCTGTGCTATCGGCGGGAATTTACCCGTGAGTCCGAAGTGTTATTGTCTAATGTTTGGACAATCCTTGCGCATCCGAGCCTTTGTGTGGATATCAGGGCAATCTCACAACACCTTGGGCAATCCCATTTTGCTCTGAAACAGCTACAATTCTGGATGTCTTCGTCGTGTCTTTGGTGCGTTTCGATGATGCGGCGTTCCACTCGATTTCACTTTCAGAGCTGAAAAATGACTGAACCGGTAGATTTGCAAAGCTGGCGTGCCTTGGACACACACCATAAGCGCATTCAGGGCACCAGTTTGCGCCAACTCTTTTCCCAGGACACAGGGCGGTTCGAACGCTATCAGCAATCTGCTGCCGGATTGTTTGTGGATTTTTCGAAAAACCACATTGTCGATGAAACGCTCGATTTATTGCTGGCACTGGCAAAGGAGCGCCAGCTTGAAGATAAAATCGCGTCGATGTTTGCTGGCGAAATTGTTAATCCAACCGAAAACCGTCCAGCATTACACACGGCCCTGCGTAATCGCTCCGGAAAAAAGCTCAAAGTCGACGGTCAAGATGTGATGGCTGATATAGAAAAAGTGCTGGATCGCATACGCATCTTTTCTGATCGAGTCAGAGATGGTGATTGGCGCGGCTATGAGGGCGATGCGATTACCGATGTGGTGAACATCGGGATTGGCGGTTCCGATCTGGGGCCACTGATGGTGACAGAAGCACTGGATGCGTTTTCACATGAAAACCTACGCTTTCACTTTGTATCCAACGTCGATGGATCTCATCTGGCATCTACACTGGAAAAACTGCGACCTGAAACCACGCTGTTTATCATTGCCTCTAAAACATTCACGACACAAGAAACGCTAACCAATGCCCATTCAGCCAGACGCTGGTTTTTAGAATCAGACGCGAAAGAGGCGGATATTGCCAAACATTTTATTGCCCTGTCCACGAACACCGAAAAGGTCACAGAATTTGGCATTAGCGCCAAAAACATGTTTGAGTTTTGGGATTGGGTAGGCGGGCGTTACTCTCTGTGGTCAGCGATCGGAATGCCGATTGTGTTATGCATTGGTTATGAACGCTTTGTGCAGTTCTTAACAGGTGCACATGAAATGGATCAACACTTTAAAACCGAAAAGCTTGAAAACAATTTACCGGTCACGTTGGCTTTACTCACCGTTTGGTATAACAATTTTTTTGGAGCTCATAGCCATCTTATTGCACCTTATGATCAATACCTGCATCGTTTTCCTGCCTATTTACAACAGTTAACGATGGAAAGTAATGGCAAGTCTGCGCATATTGATGGCCAAGAGGTAAAAAGCGCTACTGGCCCTGTGGTGTGGGGAGAGCCTGGTACAAATGGTCAACATGCGTATTTTCAATTGCTGCATCAAGGCACTCATATCATCCCGGCGGACTTCATCATCCCCGTAGAGAGCCTTAACCCGATTGGCGATCATCATGAGCTCTTAATGGCAAATTGTTTTGCGCAATCAGAAGCGCTGATGATGGGCAAAACGAAAGAAGAACTTGTGATCGAAATGCAACTTGCGGGAGCACCTGTTGATGAAATAGAGCGACTGAGCGGGCATCGCACATTTGCGGGTAACCGGCCTAGCAACACAATCATGATGCAGCGTCTTGATCCCAAAGCGCTAGGCGCACTTATCGCCTTATATGAACATAAGGTGTTCGTAGAAGCGGCTATCTGGGACATTAACCCGTTTGATCAGTGGGGCGTTGAGCTGGGTAAGCAACTGGCTAAATCAATTCAGAGTGAAATGTCTGCACGGACCACGGCAACCTCGCATGATAGCTCTACCAATGGCTTAATAAACCGGGCGATTAAACTGCGTAATTTGCACGCTTGATAAGCTGATATCCAGGTATCAGATATACCGTTATATCAACAACACTATTGAACTTTCATGGCTCAAAAGAAAAAACCGGCTGTTAGTAAAAAGAGTGCAGCTAAAAAGAAGAGCAAGGCTGGCTCGACAAAAGCGGCGTCGCGATCGCGCCGCAAGAAAAGCCTGGCAGGTGCTGGTCAGGAAATGGACCTGTTCCGTGATATGAATGTCGAAGAGCTATCACTAAGCCAGTACTCCGAAAAAGCCTATCTCGATTATTCGATGTATGTCATTTTGGATCGCGCACTGCCGCATATTGGTGACGGTCTAAAACCTGTTCAGCGACGCATAATTTATGCAATGTCTGAACTGGGCTTGTCCGCCGCTTCCAAGCATAAAAAATCAGCACGTACGGTTGGTGATGTATTGGGTAAGTATCATCCGCATGGTGATAGCGCGTGTTATGAGGCAATGGTTCTCATGGCGCAGCCCTTTACATACCGATACCCGCTGGTGGATGGGCAAGGAAACTGGGGTTCGCAGGACGATCCGAAATCGTTTGCGGCCATGCGCTATACCGAAAGTAAGCTGACGCGTTTTTCCAAATCGCTGCTACAAGAGCTGGCGCAGGGTACAGCTGACTGGATTCCAAACTTTGATGGCTCATTGCAAGAGCCAAAGTTACTGCCGTCCCGCTTGCCACATATATTGCTCAACAACACCACGGGCATCGCGGTGGGTATGGCAACGGACATTCCACCTCACAATCTGGTGGAAGTGGGTAAAGCTTGTATCCACCTACTGGATAAGCCCAAGGCCACCTTGAACGATTTGCTTACGTATATTAAAGGGCCCGACTATCCCACCTCTGCTGAAATTATTTCATCTGAGGAGGACATTCTTGCAATTTATGAATCGGGTTCTGGCGGGCTGCGTCAGCGTGCGATTTATGAGAAAGAGAATGGCGATATCATCGTCACCGCCTTGCCCTATCAGGTATCTGGTTCAAAAGTGCTGGAACAAATCGCTGCGCAAATGCAAGCCAAAAAATTACCGATGGTCGAAGATTTACGCGATGAATCGGATCATGAAAACCCCACTCGGTTGGTTATAACACCACGCAGCAATCGCGTGGATATCAACAGCCTGATGCAGCACCTGTTTGCCACTACCGATCTTGAACGCACCTACCGTGTGAACATGAACATGATTGGGCTGGATGGGCGGCCGCAGGTAAAGAACTTAGTAAGTATATTAAAAGAGTGGCTGAAATACCGCTTAGAAACGGTTCGTCGTCGCTTGCAGTGGCGGCTGGATAAAGTTGAAAAAAGACTGCATATATTAGAAGGCTTGCTAATAGCCTATCTCAACATTGATGAAGTGATTCGTATTATTCGACAATACGAAGAGCCGAAGCCTGTGTTGATGAAGACGTTCAAAATATCCGATGTACAGGCAGAAGCCATACTCGAACTAAAGTTGCGTAACCTTGCGCAACTTGAAGAGATGAAAATTAAAGGTGAACAGGACGAACTTGCCAAAGAGCGTGATCACTTGCAGGCCACACTCGGTTCCGATCGCCGCATGAAAACCTTAATTAAAAAAGAACTCCAGGAAGATATTGAAACCTACGGTGACGAACGTCGTTGCCCTATTGTGCAACGTGAGGCGGCTCAAGCCATCTCCGAAGCTGAGCTCATTCCAAGCGAACCCATTACTGTGGTGTTATCCGAGCGCGGATGGGTGCGAGCGGCTAAAGGGCTTGAGGTTGATGCCAAAGCCTTAACCTACAAAGCAGGTGATGCTTTTCAAAGTGCTGCGCAAGGTCGTACTAACGGCATGGCGATGTTTCTTGATTCCACCGGGCGAGTTTACTGTGTGCCTGCGCACAGCTTTCCGTCGGCACGCGGGCTTGGTGAACCTATTAGCGGGCGGCTTAAGCCACCCGATGGGGCAAAGTTTGTCAGTGTATTGATGGGTAATGATGATGATCGCTATCTGTTTTCGACCTCGGCAGGGTATGGCTTTGTTGCAAAGCTAGGCGACCTCATCAGCCGCAACAAGGCGGGTAAAGCCGTTATTTCAGTACCAGCAGGCGCTGCCGTGTTGCCAGCTGTGTGGGTTCAATCATTAACGGACGATCTTGTGGCCGCTATTAGTGACGGCGGCAGTATGCTCTCATTCCCGGTAGGTGAACTGCCCGAGATGGCCAAGGGTAAGGGCAACAAGATATTCAACATTCCGGCTAAAAAGTTTAAAGAAGGTGAGGAGAAAATGGTGGCATTAGGTGTTGTTCCACCTAAAGGCAAGCTGCGCATCTTAAGTGGAAAACGCCATACTACGCTGCGTTATATCGACCTTGAACACTATGCCGGGACCCGTGGTCAGCGTGGCCGTAAGCTGCCTCGGGGCAATCAAAACGTGCAAGGGGTAGAGCTGGAGTAAACCCCTGTTTTGGCCTTTTATTGGTCTATTATTGGTATTGAATGGAGTGATTTTTAGCCAAGGAAGGCGCATGCCACCTACGTATCGACAAACCCACCTTCACCATCTTCAGATTGACAGTAAGTAACCGATAAACAGAAATAGGGGAAAGATCGTGGAGAGGCGAGCGGTGCGTTTATATAGCGAACGGACCGTTTATTGAATTGTCGGTGAATACTTCAAACAACGACCAATCCGAATTTTCTGTGGGTGATTTAAGCCAAGCGGCAGTTATCGATAAATCGATCCTGGATTCTATTCGGGACATGCAAGATGAGGATGATCCATTTCTTCTTCAGGAAATGATCACACTGTATCTTGGCACGGCCGAGAAATCGCTGCATGAACTGCGTGCTGAAGATGCCACCGATGACGCTGACGCATTAAAAAAAATCGCCCATTCATTGAAAGGCAGTAGCGCTACTATAGGTGCTGCCCGCGTCGCAGCTTGCTGTCGTGTTATAGAAAACATGGGTGCAAAAGGCGAGCTGGAAAGATTCCCAATCATCTTAAAAATGCTTGAGCTTGAATTCAAATTGCTCGAAGAGGCACTGGCTTTGGAGTTGCCTGGAAAAGCCGCATGAGTGAAAAATCAGCAACAGATGCATGCCCTTCCAATGGGGTATCAGCACCGCTTGTATTAGTGGTGGATGATG
>CAYSZH010000076.1:0-20516 GCA_964435305.1 uncultured Granulosicoccaceae bacterium | reverse complement strand
CGGTATCTTCACTTTTAAGTAAGGCATCGATAGGCTCTTTTGCCGCCATTAGCTTAAGATGACCTCTGACCGCTTGCGAGTAATAACCCACCGTACTGCACCCGGAAAGCATCAGCAATACCAACAATAAAATCGGAAAAATAATTTTTCGCTGTAGATTCATGTGCTGCAGTGTACCATCGCAATTATGAAGACTTATCTTGTAGGCGGAGCTGTTAGAGACAAACTCATGGGCTTACCTGTCGTTGATCGCGACTGGGTAGTCGTCGGCGCTACGCCTGCTGAAATGGAGAACGCAGGATTCAGGCCGGTTGGCAAAGACTTCCCGGTTTTTCTGCATCCTGAGACCCATGAAGAATACGCTTTGGCCAGAACTGAGCGTAAAACCGGCCCTGGATACCACGGATTCAAATTCAACACTAGCATCGACGTTACGCTGGAGCAGGATCTTGCTCGTCGCGATCTTACAATTAATGCGATTGCTGAAGATCGCGATGGTTCACTGATCGATCCATTTAATGGCCAGAAAGACATAGTCAGTCGACAGATTCGACATGTGTCATCCGCCTTTGATGAAGACCCTGTAAGGATTCTGCGCGTAGCCCGATTTATGGCACGGCTTGCCCCAAGGGGTTTTACAATCGCTGATAACACCATGACCTTGATGCGTAATATGGTGGCTAACGGTGAGGCAAATAATCTGGTCGCCGAACGTATTTGGCAAGAAGTAGAACGCGCACTCAATGCAAGCGCTCCACTTGCTTTTTTTAAAACGCTACAAGAATGCAATGCGCTGCCAGTGGTTGTACCCAGCCTGGCTAATACATCGAAGTCCACGCAGGACGCCGGTCTACAGCTTCTACAAAGCGCATCTGCGCTTGATGCACAGGGTCGATTCAGCTGTTTTTGCTTTGGCGTATTTGGTGGTTCTGATCCGATGGCAAACGCTGGGGCGGTTGAGACTATGTGCGGAGAGTTACATGCCCCAAGTGCGTTCCGAGATCTTGCAGTATTGACAATGCGGCATGCAAACGTGGCGTTAAATGCGCCGAACGAAGGTGCAACGTCGCTGGCACAATTGCTCCAGCAGTTAGATGTTTTGCGCAAGCCCAATCGCTTTGAGCAATTTTTGGATGTGTGCTCTGTTCTCGGCAACAGGTCACTGTCGGAGTTGCAATCTGCAGCGACCGCTTTCACTTCAGTGGACGCCGGAGCAATCGCAAGCACCTGTGACGTTAAGTCTGACATACCTGCCAAGTTATTAGCCGCGCGAGCCGCAGCCATTACTCAAGCTAGAAACTAGCATCGCAGCGTTGATGATGTTCAGTTGTATCGCTTCTGAATAAAAATCGGTTGCGTGTAGGTAACAGATCGAATTTTAGCTTGTCTTTAAGCGGGCTTTTCGTGATCACGTAGCCACCTTCATGCACAAGACGATGGTGATGAGAACACAAACATACCCCATTCTCTACACTCGTAGAGCCACCATCTGCCCAATGCTGAATATGATGGATGTGTAAATGCTGATGCTGCGTGCAACCTGGAAACTGACAGTGCTGATCCCTAGCCTTAATGGCACGCGCCATCGCACTCGGCCAAAGCCGAGATTTGCGCCCAATATTGATGGGCTCACCGTCACTTTGCTCAATCGTAGAAATACTGCAATCGCAAGCGATCCGACGTGCAGCTTCTCTTGCTACAGCGCCCTGCCCAGCTATGCTCGCTCGTTTTTTGTGAATTGAAGTTTGCGAAATTGAAGTTCGCGAATCGGAAATGAGCTCTTCTGCATCAACAGAAACGATCACTTGATAGCGATCTGCAGCAGCTATATCTTTGCCGGCGAATTGTAAGCTCTGCTCTGCCATAATGACCGCGGCATCCGCCCGCCTCTGCGACATGGATAGGTTTACGGGTTGCTGTAGTTCAGACCTATTTGACTTGTTAGTTTGCTCTAGAGCGGATTCCACACTATTTAATACAGCCTGCGCAAGGTCAGGCGGTAAGGAAATTTTTATGATTGTGTTTCCATTACCAGCCTTACTCCACGTTAACGACCTGGCGTTGTATTGCAACATTGCCTGATATTGCTCTTCAGCCAACTCCGATTTTTCGTCCTCACTCCATCGATACTCATTACAAAGACGCTCTACATCTGTTGCGGAGGCATCTACCGCGACCCGGCATAACGAGGATTCATTGCCCTCGGTTGCCACTCTACTTAAAATGCGCACTTTTGACCATGTAAGTCGGCCACTACGAAATAGGGCCCGCATAATCGGCAATACTTTTAGCTTTCGGCCAACCCTAAGGTATTCCCATGCCAAAGGAAGTGATATGCCAAGCTCATTATTAATCCAAGCACAGCAATGACGACAGCCCGATGTCCTCCAGCCTTCAAGATCATCGAAGTGCACCAGCCATTCTATTTGTGCGCATTGGTTGCTTGCAATACCCCCGTTTAGCGACTTTATGTACAGCGCTACGTATTCCGGGTTAGTGGGATCGGGCTCATTCTCACACTTATAAGATTCGACTGGAGGATCTATTTTGCGTTTAACGCAGGTATCACTGGAATGACGTTTTGGCCTGGTATCTGAATCGATCAATGCCATGGCAAGCCTGAGACGTTCACCAAGGTCTTTTCGATCCTGCTTATTGAACGAATCCATACCAAAGCGAAAAGGAACCCGCTGGTCAGTGCTATCACACTTAGTTGTATGGTAAACAGTGTGATCTTGAGGGCTGAAGCATTCGTCCATGAATTCACCTTTACTCTTTAATTTAAAAATCGCCAATTACCAGGTGCGCTTGCTTGATTTGTTTTACATGGGCTGCCCAGATAAATTTTGCAACGTAAGTGCTATCGATTGCTGAACAAATAATGTATCCGTATTGATATCAATGCACAAGCGAGTAGCTGGTATTTTTTACAGTATTTTCTGCAACGGGCGTTACAGCAGAAGACAGAACGATTCGCTATAGTAGATTCAACCCCTATGGATAAGGCGCAGGACTAACTTTGAATCAATTCGATAATTTAACAAGTTCGCCTGGGTTGACAAAGGCTTGTCGAAAGGTAAACGCCTTTTGCGTTGGACCTTCTTTCTGAAGATGCAGAAGCTTTTCGTTTGCACCATCGACTGTTGGAAATTGGCCAGCAGGGATCCACCACAGAACCATGTGTGCACGCGGCATGCGCTCAAACCATTCCTTCTTGCGCCGCATAATTTCAACATGGCCGCTTTTATATACAAATTGATGTAGCGATTCTATCGAATCCCAAACGGATAAATTGACAATGAAGTCATCACCAAAAATAACAAAATCATCATCGCTCATATCAACCAGACGCCAGATAAAGCCGGGGGCTGCTTCTGCCATCGCATTGATACGATCCAAATTTTCGACGAATTCAGATAATACTGGCGAATCCAGCGACGCTAGTGGTTGAGCAATATTCAATTGTGCAAGCTGCCAGTTCGGCATAGCGCAATTACCTTGTTACCGGTTAACGTGATTTACACAAATATACTACTAAAACCTCATTCAATCACATTTTTAGGACTATCAAACAATGATTCAAACCACCATAAAACATTGCCTACCCAAGTATAGGCCAATGCCCAGGCGAGAATTACACCGCAGGAGTTGGCGATCATATCCAACACCTCAAACTGCCGTGTGGGCGTCAACGCTTGTAAAAACTCAATGCCTATACCAAAGCCAACCAATAAAAATACAAACATAAGCCGAGTTAAATCGTGGCGAAAAATCTGGGTAAACCAACCCATCAAACCGGCATAAACAACGACATGAGTAAGCTTGTCATTAAAAACCGCAGTTTTAACAACAGCTGGCACATCCGTTACAGATGCATAGGTCACACCGGCAAGCAGGCACAGACCCAGCATTAGCCAAAGCTGGCTAAACCTAAGGTGCTGCATTGCGAACAGTCCGGTTCGTTTAAAATCAAATGGCACGTGCAGCTCCCCGGCTTACACGCGCCCACTTGTGTGAGCGAGTTCTCATAGTCGATGTGACTCGTTATATTATTGTTGGTTCTTAAGGTATCGGTTGCGTAAGAACCCAGATTAAGCTGAAGCGCGCAAGCTTTACAAGCGTACTGTGACGAATATCGAAGCTGTAAGCAATACGGCTATAACAATGTGAGCAATACTGGAGATATTCAGCGGATGGGTTCGCTTTGCACCCTTAAACCACGTGTATGCCATTACAAGCAGCGAAAACGCAATTGTGCCGGCGCAAACCCAAAGGCCCACTTCTGGTGCTTCAATTGCCCAATTAAGCTTGTCACGGCCATCCAGTATCCATCCGGTAAGCGCGTAGACGAGATAAAAGCAAGTGATTACTATAGGTGAAAGCAATAGCGCGAACTGGGTTACTGGCGATACAGGATTATTGGAATTTTGCTGCATCATGGCTACACCACCGTATACTGTTTATATAAACCCGCAACACGCTTAAAACACGCAGGATGAAACATATGAAATCTAGTCAATTTGTGGCAACCACCCTAGTAGCCCTTGTTTTTATGGCCGCGCTGGTCACCGCGCTGGTCACTGGCAGTGGCAAAGCCTTTGCCGGAGAGGCGGACGTCACAGAAGTGAGTATACAAGCACTTGGCAATGGAAAGTTTCGAATTAACACCACGGTCAAACACGCCGATACCGGCTGGGATCATTACGCTGATCGCTGGGATGTACTCGATGAACAAGGCAATGTCATTGGCGTTCGTGAACTTGCACACCCACATGTTGGAGAGCAGCCTTTTACACGTTCACTTACGCTCACAATAGACCCTTCAATCAAGACGATCACGGTGCGCGCAAACGACTCAGTACACGAGCTGGGTGGGGCAACAGTATCTGCAACGGTGCCGCATTAACCTATAAAAAGACGACTAATAATAATACGCCAAGCAACAAGCGATAGATCACGAAGGGCAGCATGCCGATTCGATTAATCCAGGCCAGAAAAAAGTGAATACAGGCAAATGCGCTGATTGCAGCGATGATCGTTCCGAGCAACAGCGCAGTCCAATCTACTGCTTCAGAACTGCCGACTAAATCGCTGGTGACGCTTAGACCCGACAAAACGATAATGGGTACCGACAACAGAAATGAATAGCGGGCGGCGGCTTCTCGGGGCAATCCCAGCAACAGGCCAGCGGTAATCGTAATACCCGAGCGTGACGTTCCTGGCACTAATGCCATTGCCTGTGCGCCGCCGATAACGAGAAAATCCTGCCAGCCTAACGAGAGTTCGTCGCGCTGCAACTTTGCACGCTTATCTGCAAACCAAAGAAGCAATCCAAAGATAATAGTGGTGGCTGCAATTACCAGGGGTGATCGCAAATAAATCTCAATGAGGTCCTTGAACAACAATCCAACGATGCCAGCTGGAATCGTTCCCACGATAACACCCCAGGCAAGGCGGGCTTCCGGGCTCATGCCCTTGCCTGTTATTGAACCCAGCCAGGCAATAAAAAGGTTAAGAATATCTCGCCTGAAATACGTTACCACGGCAATCAATGTGCCCAGGTGCACCGCAACATCAAACGCCAGGCCCTGATCGGGCCATCCGAGCAGGCTCGGTACAAGTATCAAATGCGCAGAGCTGGAAACCGGTAAAAATTCAGTTAAACCCTGAACCAGTGCCAGCCATATGATGTGAGCAGTTTCCATAGTGTATTAATTGACTGTTTGGTATTGAAAGAACAAAACTACAATCTGTGCGACAAATCTTGTGACCTGAATCCTGCCAGTACGAGCGGTTCGGCTCGGTTGGCAGCCCCCTCAATTCCGTAGGCTTTTCCGAATGCCATAAATTGAAATCGCTCGCCCATCTCACCTGGCAAGCTCAGGGTTTTGATTTGAGCTGCAAGCGTCAAGCGCTGGGCATCAGTTTGACAGGTCTGGAGTAGCGGCTCAGCGATGTTGAGTAAATCATTGTCAAGCAGGAACGATGCCTGTGTGGTGTATCCGAGTAACTCCATGCCAGCACCGCAGCCCGACTCCACAACACGCGTAAAATCAACGTGGGCAGTGATGTCCTGTACGCCAGGATGAAAAAATACATCCCGATGAGTGTGGTGTTGATAAAAGCATGACAAGGTACCAGCGCTTCGCTCTGGAAAGTAATATTCGCGGCGGGGGTAACCATAGTCACATAGCAGCACCACACCGCGTTTTAGACTATCGGCCAAAGTGCCTATCCAGGCCGGTAGCTGCATCGAAAGCTCAGACTGATAACCATGCGGGAGTTCATAGGCTATGTCATTTTCGATTGTTCGCACTTGCTGGGCGATTTCGGTCGGGGCTGGTACCAGGTTCTGATAAAAGTCGTTACCCTGCACACTAACCATGAGTTGCATTACCGAACTATCATGTATTCGGAATTGCTCTACTGGCAATGCATCCATTACTTCATTGGCGAGAATGATGCCGTCTATATTTTGCGGCATAACACTATGCCAGCGTACTTTTACAAAGCTCTCAGGGCTTAAAACAGATTGCAAATACGCTTGCTGACGCTGTTGCAGCTCAGCTCCTGGCTCAAGAATGTCGTATTGAAATTCAGGTATCGAGCCCAGCTTGCCAATGATACTCGCAGCGAGTTTGCCCGACCCGGCACCAAGCTCCACAATGCGCGGGCTGGTCTGCTCAAATATTTGCGCACATTGATTGGCGATGCAGAATCCAAAAAGCGTCGATACCTCTGGTGAGGTTATAAAGTCGCCTGATGCGCCGAATTTTTGAGCGCCGGCCATGTAATAACCTAGACCCGGCTGATACAGAACCATGTGCATATAATCGGCAAAGCTGATGCTCCCACCAGACTCGCCGATGCGCTGCTTGATTTGGCTGATGAGCGCCTCACTGGTGGCTAATGCTAACGCATCGGGCGTTGGCAGCGCCGTCTCACCCATCTATTTAATTCCTCTTCATGCTAACCGCGTTCGATGATGACACCCACATCGGTGTCACTATCCAGGGCATCAGGTTTATGCAAGGTCAGTTTCACCCAGGCCACAGCGTATTTTTCTCGAATGATTTCGGTGATGTTTTCAGCCAGAGTTTCAATCAACAGGAATTCACTCGCCTCTATGTAAGCCAAGAGCTCATCAGAAAGCGTTTTGTAATTTAGTGCGTCTTCGATATTTTCACTGCGCGCGGCGGCGGTAACATCGGTCGACATTTCAAGATCGATGCGAATACGCTGGCGAATTTTGCGTTCCCAATCGTATATACCGATAACCGCATCAGTTTCAAGGTTATTAATGAATACCTTATCCATAGCGAGCAAATCACTTAAACTTTAAGCACAAAAAAGAAGCACAAAAAAGCCCGACGTCGTCGGGCTATTAAGAAGGGCTTCGAGCGGTCTGTCAGAGCAGACCTGAACCAGTGCCCTACTTGATTTTAGATTCCTTATACATCACATGCTTTCGCACTTTTGGGTCAAACTTTTTAATCTCAAGCTTACCGGTCATGGTGCGCTTGTTTTTGGTTGTTGTGTAGAAGTGACCAGTGCCAGCACTGGAAACGAGTTTGATTTTATCTCTCATGATTTATTTTCTCCTATGCCCGCAAGTTTACGAGAATTGATCAGGCGCGCGAGCGGATTTCAGCAAGCACTGTATCGATTCCCCGCTTGTCGATGATACGCAAGCCTTTGGAAGACACCTTTAAGGTGACGAATCGGTTTTCGCTGGCAACCCAAAAACGATGGGTGTGCAAATTAGGCAAAAAACGACGACGGGTTCGGTTTTTTGCATGTGAGACATTATTGCCTGACATCGGCGCCTTTCCGGTCACCTGGCACACTCTGGACATCGAAATACTCCAAAACTGAATTAGCTATTGCTTAGCCCGCGAATAGTAGCGAATTACCTGCAACTAATCAACCATAAACGGGTTTTTCACAGGACTCTGGCCTAAACTATACTCTTGCATCGTAAAACAACCCTTTAATATCCCCGCAAGCAAGCCAGTCATGCCAGATTCAAATGATGTACTGCTAGAGGCAAGTAGCCTGACCCGCACGCTCGGGACGGACGCCGGGGTGTTTGACTTGTCGCTGACCATCAAGCGGGGCGAAATTGTGGGCCTGCTAGGGCTCAACGGCGCGGGCAAATCCTCAACCCTACGCCTGCTCAGCGGCCTGCTAACCCCCGATAGCGGTGATGTGCGCATCGCTGGCTATTCCATACAGGAAGAACCGCTCGAGGCACGGGCGCGGCTAGGCTACTTACCCGATCAGCCTCCGCTCTACAACGACATGCGCGTGGCTGAGTATCTCAAATTGTGTGCGCTGGTGAGACGTGTGGACAAAAAGGCTGTCTCGCAGAGTGTCACAGCGGTGGTTGAACAGTGTGATCTTGGCAGCGTCAGCCGGCAGCGCATTGCTACGCTGTCTAAGGGATATAAGCAGCGTGTGGGCCTGGCACAGGCTCTAATCCATGAGCCGGATGTGCTCTTGCTGGATGAGCCCAGTAGTGGGCTCGACCCACAGCAAATGCAGGGAATGCGAGAAATACTGAAGAATGTTCAGCATAAACAATGTGTTGTGTTTTCGACACACCTTCTAAATGAAGCACAGGCGGTCTGTAACCGTATTGCGCTGGTGAACACAGGCCGCATTGTGCACGAAGCGGAAGTGTCGGACGACAACGCAGCGTTGGAAACACTGTTTACGGGGCTTCTGGATACGGCACCGGCTGAGGCGCAGTCGCATGATTAGCACGATAGCGCGATTCGAAAGCCGCGCGATACTGCGCTCACCACAGACATGGATCGTGGCCGCTGTCATAGCCGCACTGTTCGGGTTTTTGTTTTTACAAATGCTTGAAGCCTATTTGGAGATTCAGCCCACGCTGGCATTAGAAGATCATCCAATGGGGCTAAGTGGTTTCATGGCCGTGCGTTATCTTGCGGCACTCGTTATGGTATTTGCGTTGGTTGCGCCGCTATTTGCGATGCGCAGCTTTAGCGATGAATTTCGCTCACACACAATGGCTTTGTGGCAGTCGTCGCCTGTCTCCCACACATCACTTGTAATGGGTAAATACCTCGGTGTGCTGTGGCCGTTGTGCTTATTGTTGATGTTGGCTGTGAGCCTGGTGCTTAGCCTGCGTTTGTTCATCCCGTTGGATTTTGGCGTAATAGCAGCTTCGGCATTGGGCATGTTGTTGACAATAGGTTTGTTTGCAGCCGCGGGCCTTTATTTTTCTTCACTCACTAAAAACGCCCTGCTGGCGGTCGCTGCCACCGTATTGTTTTTAGCCATGCTGTGGCTAATCGGCAGCACACAATTGGCAGGCATCCCGGGCGAATTGCTGCAAATTTTTGCGCTGACCCCACATCTTAATGGTTTCTTTCAGGGCTTCATTAGCGTCAGCGATTCTCTCTACTTCGTGATCCTCACTGGATTGTTTTTGTCTCTGACAATATTAAGGCTTGATTCCATGCGTCTTGCTCGCGCATCTCAAAATGCGTTTATTGCGGCTCTGGCTGTTTCCATAGCGATCGCATTGATTTGGCTTTCAACGGCCGTATCCGCAGCATTTGATGTCACAGCCAACAAGCGCCATCAGCTTACTAAAGGAACTATCGCTGCGGTGCAAGCACTACAAGGGGCCGTTACGATTCAAGCGGTGATGGGACCTGAGCCACAGACGCGTGCAAGCCTTTCAGAATTGGTGTCACGTTATCAAGCGCACAATGCGCAAATCGAACTGCAGTTTATTAATCCTGATACTGACCCTGGGCGTGCAAGGGAACTGAATGCTGCAGTAGGTGGTGAGCTTATTATCAATGGTATGGGAAGAGAACAACGATTGACGAGCGTGTCCGAACGATTACTGACCGGGGCACTTCGTCAACTTAATCGTGACGGCGAGCGAACGCTTGCGTTTGTCATTGGTCATGAAGAGAGAAGCCCTGCTTCAGAAGACGCTATAGGCTGGCAAAATACGACACAAAGGCTTGCAAGCATTGGTCTTAACAGCGTTGAAAGGAGCCTGGTTACTGATCCTCGTATTGAAAATGATGTGGATGTGTTAGTTATTGCGGATGCTCGACGACGCTACTTTCCAGGTGAAATCGCGAGTGTGTTGGAACACGTTAATCGCGGCGGTAACTTACTGTGGCTCACAGAAACACAGCTAGATAACAAGGCCGGTTCAGGATTAAACGCATTGGCTCTAGAACTTGGAATAGACACTTTACCCGGCACTGTGATCGATAAAGCGAGTCTTACTGCAAACACTAACGCACCATCACTTGTTATCGTTAATCGATTTCCGAAACACCCGATCAACGCAGGCCTTAACGCACCTGTATTACTGCCTGATGCAACAGCATTATCAGTCACGGCTCTTGCAGGGCAAACCATATTACCTCTGCTTCAAACAGCGGAGCAAAGCTGGACAGAGTTGGGCAAACTTGAAGGCGCCGTCGGATTTGACGAGGGCACTGATGAAGTCAGTGGGCCGCTTATATTGGGCGTTACCATTGAACGGTTGATTAACGGGCAACAGCAACGCATTGCCGTTATAGGCGATGCCGATTTTGCCGCTAATCAGTTTGTAGGCAATGGTGCGAACCAACGTTTTATCGAAAGCCTGATGTTATGGCTAAGTGGTGAAACCGCCGCACTCGAATTTGTTACTGAGGCTGCGCCTGATACACAACTGATTCTGAGCAAACGCGCCATTATTATTCTCAGCGCCGTTGTATTGATACTGATCCCGTTAGTGTTGCTACTGTTTGCTGGCGTTATAGCCTGGCGCAAGCGGCACTAGTGGCAAGCCTTAGCCAGAAACGTCAAAGGCTTGTACTTGGGCTTTATTTATTGCTGACATTGCTTGTGGGTGCTATTGCTTATTTATTGTTGTTCAATAAGCGTGATTCGTCTGGTTCGATTGTTCCTATTCAAGATATTACTCAGGTTCGCATAGAACGAAATGGCAGTGATGCTATTGTTTTGCAGCGGAATGACGTACGGGGTTGGGATTTTGTTGAGCCGATAACCGGCACTGCAAATGCGCAGCGAGTTGAACCGTTGTTGAGTATTAGTACGGCGTTCAAGACTGGATATTCAACTTCCGAAATTGATTTGGCGGCGGCAGGCCTTACTGAACCTGCTTTTACTGTCTATTTTGACATTCATAAAATTCTAATTGGCGGCCCTGACTACAGCGAAGAGCGCCGCTATGCACAGCACAATGACGTTGTCAGTTTTGTGCCCGAGTGGGTCAACTCTTTGCTTAACGGTGGTGTCGCTGCGTTTGTGCAACAATAAGCGACATGCCTGAGTTACCTGAAGTTGAAACAACCAAGCGAGGAATCGCGCCGTTCCTGATAAGTTAT
Source organism: uncultured Granulosicoccaceae bacterium (assembly GCA_964435305.1). Taxonomy (GTDB): domain Bacteria; phylum Pseudomonadota; class Gammaproteobacteria; order Granulosicoccales; family Granulosicoccaceae; genus Granulosicoccus. The sequence goes on along the minus strand of CAYSZH010000076.1, from coordinate 9,123 downwards.
CGTATAGAAAAGTTATCAATCTATCAGCACAGTTTGCGATGGCCAATACCTGATGATGTTCGCGCTCTGGAAGGTGCAAGAGTATTGGACATTACCCGTCGCGGCAAATACCTGCTTGTGCATATCAAACAAGGCACAGCCATCATCCATCTCGGCATGTCAGGCAGTTTACGTATTTGCTCTGAAAACGAACCGCTTCGTAAACATGATCATGTGGAATTACTCATCGAAAATGGGCATCGGCTCCGCTTTCACGACCCACGTCGCTTTGGCTGCTTTCTTTGGCGCGCGGCCGGCGCTTCGCAGCACGCCTTGCTGGCAAAACTGGGACCAGAACCCTTATCAGATGATTTTTCAGCCGAGACGCTCTTCGCAGCGACTCGCAAAAGACGAGTTGCAATTAAGCTGCTTATCATGAACAGCCAGGTGGTGGTTGGTGTCGGAAATATTTATGCAAGCGAGGCACTTTTTATGTCGGGCATTCGTCCCGGTAAGGCTGCACAAAGAGTCACACGATCTGAAACTGAAAAACTCGTCACCGCTATCAAGAAAATTCTACAGCGTTCGATTGACAAGGGCGGTACCACACTGCGCGATTTCGTGAACAGCGATGGACAACCAGGTTACTTTCAACAATCGCTTCTAGTTTATGGTCGCACTGGCGAGCCCTGCCGAGAATGCGGCAGTGCAATAAAGCAAAAAACCATGGGACAACGTTCGACTTTTTACTGTTCACAGTGCCAACTGTGAGCCTATGCCAATATGTTGTTTAGGCTTGTGTTAGCCTGTGACCATGATCAAGCAGATTATAGCTACCGCAATTTTCTCGATGATACTGACTGCCTGTGGAGGTAGTAGTAATACTACGCCTGACGATGATAGCGGTGAACTGGTTGTGCCGCTGGTTAATTTCATTGACTCCACCCGCTTTGCCGACTGTGGCTCTACAACGCTAACGAACACAATACCCAGCCTGGATAGCGCAAATCCAACCCCAGTTGGCCTTGGTCTCGTATTGGATGTTCCAGTCGAACCAACACTGGAAGCAAGTACCACACATTATTGGCTTCTACCTTCTGGTAGTGAAACCCAGCTCATACTCGACATAGATTCTAACCCGCTTGAATTAACCACGGTTAGCACAGCAACCATAGCGCTTTTTGAAGGCATCGAAAATCCCGTCAGTATTTTTTTGGAAGATGCCGACATTGCGCTGGAATCAAGGAAAACCCGCCATCACAACTTTTTTTTCAATGCCAACCCAGAGAACACAGACCTGGTCGTGACACTAAAACTCACGCTACCTTCAAATGTGCAGGGCTATCAAATAGGTGTGCTGGAAGCGGTTGACAATGTGCCAACACCTTACTTCAGCGACTGCCCGGTAGTGAACGTATTGGCTGCCAACACAACTTATGGCGGTACCTTATTGAGTGATGGCCTGGCAGGTGATGAAGTCTGGTACTTACACACTGTTCCGGCCAATGCTGAATCATCGTACGAATTCAGAATAGATGTTAATACGACACGTATCGATGGAACGGTGGGAGATGTGAGCTATGAGATGCATCTGTTGACGAATGTAGCCGAAGATTCCGGCGCAAGTAAAGTGCTTGCTGAACTGGAATCCACCGTCGGTACAAGTACAAGCGCTCCGTTTATTGTAAACATCGGCAATGATGATAACGATGGTGAGACTTTAGTATGGGTCAGGCTCGTAAAGGCTAACTCTGATTTGGATTTCAGAATTACGCTGACACCTTAAGAATGTTGGTTAATCAAGCCTGCTTCATTAAGCCTTCGTACTTCAGCTGAAGTTGATCTTTTGATTCTGGTTGATCGGTATCGACAACGATACACTCAACCGGACATACAACGACACATTGTGATTCATCGAAATGTCCGACACATTCGGTGCACAGATGAAAGTGAATTTCATAAATCTCTTCACCCATATAAATCGCATCGTTCGGGCACTCAGGCTCGCACACATCGCAATTGATACATTCATCAGTGATTAAAAGGGCCACAGAATCTCTTTTCGAAAATATTATGAGTTTAACTTACGCTCGAATTCCTGAATGACCAGAGGGTGCACAAAATCACTGTAGTCACCACCCAGTAGCGCAATTTCTTTCACTATGCTGGATGACAGAAATGTGTAGTCCTGCGTGGCCGCAATAAATACGGTTTCGATCTTTGGCGACAAGTGACGATTAACACCGGCAATTTGCACTTCGTATTCAAAATCTGAAATAGCGCGCAGGCCACGCACGATAACCCCTGCCTTAACCTCGGCAGCAAAGTTAACCAGCAACCCGGAAAATGGCGAAACGGTGACATTCGGCAGATCTTTGAGGATCTCGCTTGCAATCGCTACGCGTTCGTTCAGATCGAAAAAAGGTGTTTTCTTTGCACTTGGATCGCCCGCAACACCAATGATTAAATCATCAAACATTCTGCTGGCACGTTGAGCCACATCAATATGTCCCAGAGTCAGTGGGTCGAATGTGCCAGGGTAAATCGCCGTTACTCGCATTTTCACGCACTCTTGTCACAAGTTTCGAAGTGTGAGCGAAAAACCGTCGCGTTGCAATCTCCCACCAACATATGCAAGATCGCTTTCACATTTCATTCAAATCGCAATAAAAATACCGTGACATCACCGAAACGTTTCTGCTTGCTTACAATAAAACCATCGGGCAATTCACTCTCCTGAAACTGGCCATGCTGCAGCTCAACGTAAACCATGGCCTCGGGTCGCAGATGCCCTTTCGACAATTCCTGCAATATAGGCAATTGCAGCCTCTGGTCAAAAGGTGGGTCAATGAAGACGATGTCATATTGTTGCTTGTTCGACCTTAAGAAATGAGCGGCTGTGGTCGGCTGCAACTGCACCTCATCTTTGCAGCCAAGCAGCTCGAGGCTGTGTTTCAAGGTGTTTATCACATCCTGGTTGGATTCCACCAAGGTGACAAAACGGGCGTCACGCGAGGCTGCCTCTAGCCCTAAAGCGCCGCTGCCAGCAAAAAGGTCCAGACAATCTGCGTCTGGTATTGACATTTGCAACCAGTTGAACAGTGTTTCACGTACTCTGTCACCAGTTGGGCGCAGCCCCTTAGCATCAGCCACGGACAGTTTTCGCCCGCCCCAGCGCCCGCCGATGACACGGACTTGTCCAGCGGGCTGACGCGCAGCCCGGGATGAACTACGTTTAGAATGTTGAGCCATAAACCAGTGAAATTAACCAGTAACAAAAGACAATAGCATTTGATGGGCATTTTCAGCTTCCTAAAAAAACAGAAATCTGAGCGCAGCGAGCATAGCCCTGCGCTGGATAAAAAGCTTGACCGGACTCGATCACGCTTCCGTGACAACCTGTTTGGCTTTTTAACCGGCGGTAAAAAAGTCGATGCCGAGCTACTGGAAGAACTGGAAAGCCAACTGATTATGGCTGATCTTGGCGTGCATGCCACCGCACGTGTTATGGATGCGCTCGAAGAAAAGAGCCGCAAGAATAAACTCACTGATGCTGACCAAGTGAGAGCTGCGCTGCGTGAGGAACTTGTCGCAATATTAAAGCCCGCCGAACAGCCGCTGGAGATACCGCAACAAAACAGCCCGTTCGTTATTCTCGTGGTTGGGGTGAATGGCGCAGGCAAAACCACAACCATTGGCAAACTTGCAAAGCAACTCCAGGACGGGGGCCTGAGTGTCATGCTCGCTGCGGGAGATACCTTTCGGGCAGCCGCAATCGAACAATTACAAACCTGGGGAGATCGAAATAATGTGCCTGTGGTTGCCCAGGAAATGGGATCAGATTCCGCGTCAGTCATTTTTGATGCCTTACAATCGGCCACCGCCCGAAATATTGATGTGTTAATCGCCGACACAGCCGGCAGGCTACATACACAAGCCGGCTTGATGGACGAGCTGCGCAAAGTGAAGCGAGTGCTGGGTAAAGTGGATGACACTGCCCCGCATGAAACACTGATTGTTCTCGATGGTGGAACCGGTCAAAACGCCTTGAGTCAGGCCGAACACTTTAACGATGCAATGGAACTCAACGGCATGATCATTACCAAGCTGGATGGCACAGCAAAAGGTGGGGTGGTGTTTGCCATCGCCGAAAAAACCGGCTTGCCGATCCGCTTTATCGGCGTGGGTGAGCAGGTCGCCGATCTTGAAGTGTTTGAGGCGGAACGATTCGTCAACGCGCTGATAAGTGATGGTGTCGCTTGATTCGATTTGAGCAAGTCAGTCTTGAGTACACCCCGGGCCGCTTCGCCTTAAGCGATATCAGCTTTACCTTGCCTGCCGGTTCGTTCACGTTTTTAACCGGGCATTCTGGTGCCGGTAAGAGCTCCTTGCTTAAGCTTCTTGCCAGGCTTGAACGACCAAGCGAAGGCGAGATTTTTGTTGGCGATATTGTGTACAGCGAACTCAAAGCTCGTCAGGAACCGGCGCTACGCAGGCAAATGGGCATCGTATTTCAGGACAATCAACTGCTGTACGATCGCTCTGTATTTGACAATGTTGCCCTGCCATTAATCATCGGAGGGTATCGCTTTAAGGATATTGAAAAACGCGTCGGTGCGGCCCTGGATCGAGTGGCTCTTGCACACCGCGCCAGCGAAGACCCAATCCATCTTTCCGGTGGTGAGCAACAACGTGTGGGGATCGCACGGGCAGTGGTGGCCCATCCCAAGGTGCTAATTGCAGATGAGCCAACGGGCAACCTGGATGCAGATATCAGTGCAGAGATCATGCGATTACTAATGCAATTCAGTGCATCCGGGGTCACCGTACTGGTGGCAACTCACGACAGTGGCTTACTGGATAATTTTAATTTTCCAAGGCTCTCTCTTAAGCAGGGGCGCCTACAAGCTCAAACCGGAATAACTCGTATGCGCAACCATAGAGCTCCAGCACCTGAAGCGGAAATGCCATAACGATGAGCAGATGGGCTTACACGCCACGAGGCTATGCGCTTGCACAAAGTATTGGGCAGTTTGGTAAACGCAAATTTTCCAGCCTCAGCACATTGCTGGTTTTCGGTATCACTATGGCGCTGCCAGCGCTGATTTTTTTTACTGCAAGTTCGCTTGCTGCCCTTGGCTCAAAAACGGTCAGTGAAGAGAGCCTGACGGTATATCTGAAGACCGGCATCAGCGACCTCGATGGTGCCGCACTGGCTCAATCGCTACAGCAGCAGCCCGCCATTCGCGACACCCAATATATTTCTCGTGATGAGGCGCTGGCAGTGTTTCAGCAGCAAGCCAATATTGAAGATGCGTTGAATGTGTTGGGTGAGAACCCGCTACCGGGTGCCATCGTGGTTTATCCCCAGCGGCAGGCGCTAAGTGAAAACGCCGTTAGCCAGTTGGCAAGTAATCTTGATTTGTTGCCCGAATCCGATCGGGTGCAGTACGATCTGGAATGGGTTAAGCGTTTGCAGGCTTTGCTTAATTTGGGGCGAAGCATCGGATGGCTGCTGACAGGGTTCCTGACGCTCACGGCACTTTTAGTCATTGGCAATACGGTGCGGCTGGAACTACTTCGGCGGCGCGATGAACTGGAGGTTGCCCACCTGCTGGGCGCCAAGCGCAGCTTTTTGCAACGCCCCATGATTTACTCAGGTGCGCTTTTCGGCTTTCTGGGTGGCGTTCTGGCCTGCATTATTTCGCTGCTGTGCCTGAACTGGATACGAGCCAGCAGCGGGCAGCTCACCCAGCTATACGCCTCCTCGTTCACCTTGGAAATGCCAACTCTGCCAAATATTGGTGTTGTTCTTGCGACTGCCACCGCATTGGGGCTTTTGGGGGCGCTAAGTACCTTGTACAGGCCGTCTACACAATTGTTACCAAAGCGTAGACCTGGCGTATAGTTTACATAAGATACTGTTTTTGTTATGTTTTATTGAACTATAAACTAACCTCCATGGCTAAATTTATTGGGAACTCTGCCGATTATTAGCACTCTATAGGTGTGAGTGCTAAAATTGGTGTGAGACACACCTGGGAGATACCAATATGAGTAACGCCCTTACTACAAAACAACAATCTTCGATGACATTGCCCGTTGTAGCCGATGACCTCAATGGCTATCTGGCAAAACTCTCATCGATCACCTTGCTCAGCGCCGATGAGGAGCAAACGCTCGCTCGCGAACTGCGCGATAACGAAGACCTGGATGCTGCGCGTCAGCTCGTACTGTCGCAGCTGCGTTTTGTGGTGCACATTGCGCGCACCTATAAAGGTTATGGCCTGCCCCTGGCCGATTTGGTTCAGGAAGGCAATATCGGCCTGATGAAGGCGGTAAAACGATTCGACCCTGACAAGGGCGTGCGGCTGATTTCATTCGCTGTGCATTGGATTCGTGCCGAGATTCATGAATATGTCATCCGAAATTGGCGCATCGTAAAAGTCGCTACCACCAAGTCGCAACGTAAACTGTTTTTTAAGTTACGTAGCGCTAAAAAGAAGCTCAACTGGTTCAGCCAAGATGAGGTTCATGCGGTTGCGGAAGATCTCGGTGTAGAACCATCGGTTGTCATGGAAATGGAATCACGCATGCATGGGCATGACAGCGCTTTTGATGCTCCGGCGTCGTCAAGTGGGGAGGATCGTTTACTCTCACCTTCTGATGTGCTGCATACAGAAGACATGGATCCATCCAGTGTTGTCGAGCGTAGCGATCAAAAACAACGCGACCTGGCTGGCTTGGCGGCTAGCATGGAAGCGCTGGACGAGCGAAGCAGAACTGTTCTTGAACGTCGTTGGTTGTCAGACGATAAATCAACTCTGCACGAGTTGGCAGAAGAGTACGACGTCTCAGCCGAGCGTATTCGCCAGATAGAAAAAGCGGCAATGAAAAAACTCAAAGCGACCATGCTGGCCGCTTAAGACGTTAGTTAAATTGCGCGTGTATAAGCGCGAGCAGAGTATCGTTCTGATTTTCAATGGCGTACTCTGCCGCGTGAAACCCGCTGTTTTCAGCAGCAAGCAATGCGCCCCGCTCAAGCAAGACTTTTAATACTTCATCGGTCGTACCCGCTTTTATCGCGTATTCCAGCGATGATAGCGCGCGACCCGATGGCCTGTGTGTCATGGACAGTTGCACATTTGCGCCAGCAACAACTATAGCAACGGCAGCATCATGGCTTTGATTGTCCAGCGCAAGTTGCAGTGTGGTGATGCCATTATCGTCCGCATATTGAATATCGGCTCCACGCTCAAGCGCCGACTGCACACCGGCTTGCGTTGCTTTTCCAGTCGCAACTAAATTGTGCAAAGTGGATTCACCATAGCGTTTTGGACTGATCACACTAACAAGCACGAGCGCGGTAAAAACCACCAATCCAAGTTTAAATGGCGTGTAGTTAATCCATTGTTTGTCTTGCTGCTTGCCTTTTGTAGACCAGCTAATCAGCTCTGGCCGATTTTTAAGCTGCCGGTAAAGTAAAGCAGCGCAAGCCAACCCTGCAAAAGGAATCAGGATCTGAACACCGAGGCGGTACTTGTCCCACAGCAGGAAGGAGGAGATAGCCGTAAGCACTGCAATAAAAAGTGGCAGCGCAGTCGCTGAGAACAGTGATTGTTGATCGTGTTTTTGGGCCAAATCGTTAGGCAAAAACGCTGTTATGTAATCAACGAACTCACGCGCGTAATCGGCATCATTAAAATTTGTTGTGACGTTGAAGGACTCTTGGTTCTTGGTGTAGCTCACTTCAACGGTACAATCAGATTCACATAGCACGACTTTATCAACTGCAATGTAGGGAATGACTTCAACGTTTTCTGCGCCAAGCACCTCTACCGGTTTCTCCAGAGAGGCTAGCGCTTTGCCCACTCGACCAACATCCGCGCTCTGGCACTGACCTACAAGAAAGCTTGTTTCATTTGCCAGTACCACACTACTCAGCGCTTCGTGATTGTGGATCCAGAATTTCAATGCTTACGTGCCTTTACATCCGCTCCTGATCTCTATATCGGAAGGGCTGTAACAGGGCTTGAGCAATATAAGCCACAATTGTTTTTTGTACGTGCGTCACAAGTTGCAGAATTTGCAACTGAACCAATGACATAGCGATTATGCAAATGGCTTGAGTATTGCTCGGTGCAGCTTAAGTTCATGCAAATTCGTCTATCACATGCAGCTGCCGAACATCCAACTTACACTGCTGTTATTGCTACTTCCGGTAGCCTATGCACACGCCGTAACGCCGGCGCCTTCATGGAAAGACAGCTATTCTGTCAACGGCCAGTGCTATTGCGACACCACCTTTGACCATGATGCAGGCGATATCATCGTTGAAACGCCAGCAGGCCCAAAAACAACCAGTGAAATCTGTAACACCATTGGCCCAGGCCCTGGAGTTGCTGACAATCCCATTTATAACGATCTGCAGTGCGGTAACGGACCACCCAATAGTGCGATTGATGAGGTGTTGTGCCCCGGACGCGTGGATATTGGAAAAGACGGCTGCCAGGTATTCGGACCAACCTGGAATTTGGAATTGTATTTTGCAGCGCCTGAGCCTGTTGCGGACACGCCCAATAAGTTAAATGTCGGAGCTGACGATTTAATCGTACACGTAGAAAATTTTACAACGAAAGATGATCGCTGGATCATGGTTAACGATAGCTACCTTGAGCTATTACCGGATACAAAAGTAAGCAATTCCGATCTGGCCACATCAGACAATGTATGGCCAATTGCAGGTGACGGGCCGCAGGTTCATTTTAATATTGATATTCCGCTCGCCGGTATTTATGACGTTTTTGTACGGGCATATTCTACTGGCCAATTTGACGATACGATCCATGTAGGCTTTGATGGTATTTGGCAGGATCAGGGAATGGACATTTCGCTTTGCGATGTTCGCAATGTATGGACCTGGAGCGCATGTGAATCTGAAACAAACGCATCACTAGATATTCCAAGCAACGGCATGCACAGTATTCAATTTGCAGCGCGTGACGATGGTTTTCAGTTTAATCAGTTTGTACTGCGTTTGCGGGAGGCCGCGAATGTTGCTGAAATGGTTGACGTAGTAGAGGTGCTTGAACCGGCTGTAGAAACTGAATCTGCTGAGGTTGCTGAGGTTGCTGAGGTTGCTGA